>JAQGLW010000155.1 GCA_028292665.1 Herminiimonas sp. | reverse complement strand
TATGAAAAGTTCGGGCTGAACGATCTGGAGCAACTGGAAGATGCGCCGGAATACAAGCCGGGCGTGGTGCTGACGGCCGAGATGGTGGCTGAATTCATCAACGGAAAGGTCAAGCAGCCGGCTTGATCGACGAACAAGAGCAGGGCGGACATCCGATGTCCACCCTGCTTGCATGTCCCTTCATCGAAATCGAAAACGCTTCGGCAGGTTGTTGAAAAGCGTGCCGAAGACACGCAGTAATTTTTCAACAGCTTGACAATCCCCTAAAGCATCACCGCACCGCCATTCACGCACAGACTCTGTCCGGTGATATACGACGCATCGTCGCTGGCGAGCAGACACACCCCGTTGGCCACGTCTTCCGGCTGCCCGATGCGTCCGAGCGGAATGCGGTTGCCGCGCGCATACAGTTCGTCGACTGTGGTTGCTTCGAGCGGCTGATCGGTATGAGTGACGCCCGGCACGAGGGTATTGACGCGAATGCGCGGCGCCCATTCCTGGGCCAGCGAACGCGTGAGGGCGATCAATCCGCCTTTCGATGCCGCATAGTGGGCGCCGCCCCGCGCGGCCCCCTGGATGCCGCGGCCCGATGCGATGTTGATGATGACGCCGGAGCCCGCCTGCAGCATGCCATGTGCGAATGCCTGGCTGCAGAGGAAGGCGCCGCCGAGATTGACATTAAGCACTCGCTGCCAAAGTGAAAAGGGCATGTCGATCGCACTGGCGCGCGGAAAAATCCCGGCATTGTTCACCAGCAGCCTGCATGTCCCGAGCTGGTCGGCGACAATCTGCGCCGCTTCCTTTACCGCCGGCTCGGAGGACACGTCGAGCGGCAGATGCAACGCGCGTCGCCCGAGTCCGATCACTTCCGCCGCGACCTCGCGCCCGGATTCCAGCGGATCCAGGATAGCGATGTCGTAATTGCGTTGCGCCAGGGCCAGCGCAATCGCGCGCCCGATGCCCTTGCTGCCGCCGGTGACGACGGCAATGCGCCGGTCGGCATTCATCGTGCTCATTCGAGGCGGACGTTCTTGCTGAAATCGTAATCGTCGCCGGAATCGCACGAGAACTCCCAGTGCACGCGTTTCGCCGGCCACTGGCCGCCGCTGACTTCCTGTATGAACGTGAGCAGCATGTTCCACGCAACCTTGGTGTCGCAGGGACGGTAGCGTCCCGGCATCGTATCGTTCAGGAAGCCGTGCGGCGCGTCGGCCAGCACGTGCATGCGGTAACTCTTGCGATGGGTTTCCAGCGCGTCGCGTATCCGCCGCACATTGTCCAGCGAGATGGTGTGGTCGGCTTCGCCGAACACAAACAGCGACGGCACGGTGAGCTTGGCCACCATGTCCGTCATCGCGACCGGCTGCAGTTCTCCGGCGTTCCAGTCGCGTTGCTGCGATGCGCCGTAGAACACCACGCACGCGCTGATGTCGCTGCGCTGGCTGGCCACCACGATCGGATAACGTCCGCTCTGGCACACACCCATCAGGAAGATTTTTTCCGACTTTGTGCGCGCGTCGCCGCGCAGCAGATCGATCGCAAGACCGATCACCCGCGTGCATTCCGGGTCGGGCATGATCACCCGCGCCTTGCCCGCTGTCAGTGCTTCCTTGTCGCCGTCCCATTGCGAAAAGAGATTGGGAGCGAACGCCACGTAGCCGTCATCGGCCAGCTTCTGCGCCAGATCGAGCGTGTGCTGCACCAGGCCGTAACGTTCGTGAAGAATAATGACGGCCGCGCTGCTCGGGCCGCTCTTCGGTATGAACAGTACGCCTTCGAGGCCGTTGGCGAGCTTGATTTGTTCTTTCATTTCAGATTCCTGTTATCTGTAGAATTCATTGATTCTTCATTGCTGAAAAGAACATCATTTGCCGGAGCCGGCCTGCAGCATCTCGACTACCTGCTTCGCCGTGCGCACCCGCGCCATGCGCGGAAAGATACGGCGCATGAACTGGTCGTGATTGTCGTGTTCGGGAGAGCTGCAGGCATCGCTTACGATCACCAGGTTGTAATCGAGGTCGCGGGCGGTGTAGGCGGTGCTTGCCACACCGACATCGGTCGAACCGCCGGCGATGATGATGGTATCGATCTTGCGCGCGCGCAATGCGAGATCCAGATAAGTCTGGAAGAAAGCGCTCCAGCGGTATTTTGGAATGACATAATCCTCGGGTGCGGGAGCCAGTTCATCGATCACGGCCGCTTCCCAGGTGCCGCCCGACACGACGGGTACGAAGTCGGGCTTCTGGTCGACCGGGATCGGGTTGAGCCGTCCGTCGGTGTCGCGAATGGTATGGGCGCTGGTCGCGTTGTCGGCGCGATGGTTGGCGGCAGCATACGCAACCATCATATGATGTGCCCGGGCGCCTTGCAGCACCTGGCTGGCGGCGGCTATCACCGGTTTGTAACGCGCCTGTGTTTTCGGATCGTTTTTCTTGATATGCCCGTTCAGCATGTCGAAGAAAAGCAGGGCGCTGCGTCCCGGAATGAGTGTATCGATTGCCATGATTTTTATCTCCTTGTGTTTTTGAAGTTCAATGCGGGGTAATTAATGTGATGTCCTGATAGATCCGCGTCCATTTTTCGCCCTGGTCGACCAGCTTTCCCGGGTCCGTGTCCTTGAACGGGAAGTTGGACAGCGGCGAAGGAAACTTCTTGCTTACCGATACCACGTCGCGTTTGGCCAGAATGCCTTGCGCGTCAGACAGCAGAAAATCGAAGAAAAGCAGCGCGGAATAGGGATGTTGCGCGTGCCGCGAAACGCCCGCGCCATTGACCTGGGCGATCGCCGGCTGCAGAACGAACCAGTCGATCGGTGCGCCCTTGTTTTTCAGCTGCTCCACTCTTGAGTTGTACACGGTCAGCGCCAGCGGCACCTCGCCCGATGCGACCAGGTTGGTCAGCAATGTGTGTCCCTTGCGCACCGACAGTCCGTTGGTGGCGGCGATGTCGCGGAACAGTTTCAGGCCTCGCTCTTCACCTAATTGCTGCATCAGGCAGTAGAACCATTCGTCATCCTTCGATTCGATGCCGAGCTTGCCTTTCCATTTCGGGTTGGCCAGATCCTGATAGGTCTTCGGCAAGTCTTCCTTCTTGATCAGATTGGTGTTGTAAGCCTGCGCAAAGATCAATAGCCGGGTGCCGACCCATTCGCCGTGCGGGCGCAGCGCTTGCGGCACCAGGTCCTTCAGGTAAGGGGTCTTGACTGCCTGCAACTGCTGTTCACGCTGCAATGCCTCAAGCGCCTGGCCTTCGGTTTCGACGACGTCGAATTCGAAGCGCTTGCTCTTCGCCTCGTTGGTGATCCGCGGAACGACATTGTCGGGTCCCGAACGCCAGACCTTGACCTTGATGCCGTATTTCTTTTCGAATG
>JAQGLW010000023.1 GCA_028292665.1 Herminiimonas sp. | reverse complement strand
CGAATGTCTCGAAGTTTTCCGACGGTGAAGTCATGGTCGAAATCAACGAAAACGTGCGCGGCAAGGATGTTTTCGTTTTGCAATCGACCTGTGTGCCGACCAACGATAACCTGATGGAAATCATGTTGATGGTCGATGCGCTGAAACGGGCATCGGCCGGCCGCATCACCGCCGCAATCCCGTATTTCGGCTATGCACGCCAGGATCGTCGTCCGCGTTCGGCGCGGGTTGCGATTTCGGCTAAAGTGGTCGCCAATATGTTGCAGGAAGCCGGTGTCGAACGCGTACTGATCATGGATCTGCATGCAGACCAGATTCAGGGTTTCTTCGACATACCGGTCGATAACATTTATGCATCTCCGATCTTGTTGAGCGATCTGGTGAGCAAGAATTACGATGACCTGCTGGTTGTTTCGCCGGACGTCGGCGGCGTAGTACGCGCCCGCGCGCTGGCGAAGCGCCTGAACTGCGATCTGGCGATCATCGACAAGCGCCGCCCGAAAGCGAACGTGTCGGAAGTCATGAACATCATCGGTGAAGTCGAAGGCCGCAACTGCGTGATCATGGATGACATGGTCGATACCGCCGGCACGCTGACCAAGGCGGCCGAAGTATTGAAAGAACGCGGCGCCAAGAAAGTCATCGCCTACTGTACGCATCCGGTGCTGTCGGGACCGGCGATCGAGCGCATTTCGGTTTCGCCGCTCGACGAACTGGTGGTGGTCGACACCATTCCGTTGTCGGCTGCGGCCAAGGCATGCAGCAAGATACGCCAATTGACTTGCGCCGAATTGCTGGCCGAGACATTCAAGCGCATCACCAAAGGCGATTCGGTCATGTCGCTGTTTGCAGAATAATCATTATTGCGGGACAGCGTTAAGCGTCGATGGAGATGCCCGGATCGATGGGGATACCCGAACGGGTGCAGCGGCCAGGCCGCCCTTGAGCTGGCACCCTGTCTCCGATAAATTTATCCCGTTCCTTCAGGAGCGGGTTTTCGAATCCCCTGGTCGCGGGGGATTCTCACCGCAAGGCGAATCGCCTTGCATACATTGGAGTTTAAAATGAAAGTAGTCGCATTTGAACGCAAAGAGCAGGGGTCCGGAGCGAGCCGCCGCCTGCGCAATGCCGGCCAAACCCCGGGCATCATTTATGGCGGCACCAGCGCACCGGTCAGCATCACGCTCGACCACAACGCGCTGTACCACGCGCTGAAAAAAGAGACATTCCATTCGTCGATTCTCGAAATGGAAATCGACGGCAAGGTGCAACAGGTTCTGCTGCGCGATTTCCAGATGCACGCATACAAGCAGCTCGTGCTGCATGCCGATTTTCAGCGCGTCGATGCGAAGCAGAAGATCCACGTGAAAGTGCCGCTGCACTTCATCAATGCCGAGATTTCCCCGGCTGTGAAACTGTCTGCCGGCATCATCAGCCACGTGCTGTCCGATCTGGATATCACTTGCCTGCCGAAAGACCTGCCCGAGTTTGTCGAGGTCGATCTGGCCAATATCGAAGTCGGCAATTCAATCCACCTGTCCGACATCAAGCTGCCGCCAGGCGTCACCGCAGTCGTCCATGGCGGTCAGGACAATCCGACGATCGCAACAGCGTCGATTCCGGCCGGCAAAGTGGAAGCTGAAGCAACTCCGGCTGCGGATGCAGCGGCTGTGCCGGAAACGCCTCCTGCCGACAAGAAGTAATCGGCAATCCATTCCTGCGAACCGCTCGAATCAAAAAACCCGCCGTTCAGGCGGGTTTTTTGTTGGCCGGCGACTTTATTGGACACCAGGCCGCGACATCCGGGATAATCGGTGTTTTTATTTTCTATCATGTCATGGCTATTCGTCTCATCGTCGGCCTCGGCAACCCCGGGCCGGAATACGAGCAAACACGTCACAACGCAGGTTTCTGGCTGGTCGACAATCTGGCCGAAAGCCATGCCCGCGGTGCGTTGAAGCGTGAATCGCGCTTCAACGCGCTGGCTGCAAAAACCCTCATCGCGGGACAGGAAGTGTGGTTGCTGGAGCCGCAAACCTATATGAATCGTTCCGGCCAATCGGTCGGCGCGCTGGCGCGTTTTTACAAAATCGCCGCCGATGAAATCCTGGTGGTGCACGATGAACTCGATCTTGCCCCGGGAGTCGCCAAAATAAAAAAAGGCGGTTCATCCGGCGGCCACAACGGCTTGAAAGACATTACCGCCGCGCTCGGTACGCAGGATTACTGGCGCCTGAGAATCGGCATCGGCCATCCGCGCATGCTCAGCCTGCAGCAGGCAGTAGTCGACTTCGTGCTGCATCGCCCGCGCAAGGATGAGCAGCCGTTGATCAATGAAGCAATTTCAAAAAGCCTGGACGTCATTCCCCTGCTTTGCGAAGGCAAATTCGAGGCAGCCATGATGCAGCTTCATACGATGAAATAATCGTGAACAAGCATCCGCAATCAACTGATACAAAACTAGAACACCATTATTTCTGCTTGAACACTTGGCAGTGATTTTTTATCACAAGCTGACTGCTTTATCGGCAACTGTTTTTATCTGTGATTCCGGCCATAACCCAGCTCATAATCTTGTTGTCCACAGGCCACAGTATATTAATCTTTTATTTAATACCAGCAAGAAAAGGGTGCAAGAAAAGGATAAAACTTACTAAGTAGAACAGCATTTCGGTAAAGTCATCAACATGGTTTGGTTCGCGCCGAGTAATAAAAGCAGCCTGCCTACCGGCGCATTACGAACTCGACGTCATGGAAATCCCTCAAACTATCCCAGTATCCGAACGCCTTAACGCGCAGTTTCGCGTGGCGCAGCGCATCGCTCACATCGGAAGCTGGGAACGGCGAATCTCCGACAATGTGCTTATTTGGTCGGACGAAACCTATCGGATCTTCGGAACCACTCCCGAAACCTTTGATTTAAGCGCCGACGCATTTTTCTCCTTCGTGCATCCAGAAGACATGCAAAGCCTGCGGCTCGCCCAAGAGAAGACTCTGACGCAAAACTTGCCGTTGGATATTGAATACCGAATCGTGCGGCCGGACGGCGAAGTCCGTCATGTTCATGAAAGAGCCGAACTCCATCTTGACGAAACTGACGTTCAGATACTAACGGGCACGGTGCATGACATCACGGACCGAATTCAAAGCGAGCAAAAGCTCCAGCGAAGCGAAAGTCTGCTCCGATTCGCCAGCGCGATAATCCGGATGGGGGCATGGGATGTCGAGTTGCCCGATCACCGCGTCGTATGGTCAGACGAGGTTTGCGATATATATGAAGTAGCCCGAGGCACGATGCCTACGATAGAAGAAGCACTCAACTTTTACACACCACAATCGCGCGAAAGGATAGAGAAACTCTTCGCTGAATGCGTGAACCACGGGACTCCATATGACGAAGAGCTGCAAATCGTTACCGCAAAAGGACGCCATCTTTGGGTGAGAACCATGGGTCAGGCGATGCAGGGCGAAGATGGCGCGATCCGTAGAGTAAGGGGCGCAATTCAAGACATTACAACCAGAAAACAGTCCAAAGAGGACGCGCTACGGATCGCCGCTCGCCTCACCACCACCTTGGAGAGCATCACAGATGCCTTTTTTACTCTCGATCCGGACTGGCGCTTTACTTACATCAACGCAGAGGCAGAACGTCTTTTAGGGCGCTCCCGGGGAGAGTTGCTCGGCAAGGGCATCTGGGATGAATTCAAAGAGGCCGTGGAAAGCGCTTCTTATCGTCAATATCATCGCGCTCGCCAGGAGAATTCCACAGTGTCGTTCGAGGAATTCTATCCTCCGCTCGGTCTCTGGCTCGAAGTCCGCGCCTTCCCTTCAGAAGAAGGCCTGGCTGTTTATTTCCGTAATGTGACCGAGCGCCGCTTGGCCCAAGAGGCAATTCGAGAGGGCGAGGAGCGATTCAAAATTGTAGCGAAGGCCACGGCCGACACAGTCTGGGACTGGGATTTCAAAACCGATAACATATGGTGGAATGAAAGCATTTTTACGTTGTTCGGATTTACCCCGGAAGAGCTCGAGCCCGACAGCGCCTCGTGGACAAATCGCATTCATCCCAGCGACAAAGACCGCGTCCTGCATGGTATTCACAAGGTCATTGATGGCGACCAAGAGAAATGGTCTGACCAGTATCTGTTCCTACGCAAGGACGGCTCCTACGCCTATGTGCTGGATCGCGGCTATGTCATTCGCAATGCCGAGGGCGAGGCTATCCGCATGGTCGGAAGCATGACCGATCTCACGGCCCAAAAACAGTCAGAAATGGAGTTGGCACGGCTGAATCGCGCACTCCTGCTGCGCGGAGCATGCGACGAACTCATAAACAGAGTCACCGACGAGAAAGAATTGCTGGCTTCAATTTGCCGGTTAGCCTTGACGATGGGCGGCTACCGCCTTGCCTGGATTGGATATGCGCAGAATGACGAGCGCCGCTCCATCAAAATCGAGGCTCTTTCAGGGGAAAAAGAGGACATCGAATATGTCGATGGGCTGCAGCTCAGCTGGTCCGAGAACGATCCAATGGGGTTGGGACTGGGACCGGCTGGACAAACCATTCGAACCGGTGTTCCGCGAGCGATCGACGATATTACTTTGATCCCTCGATTTTCCCCATGGTTAAAAGCCGCGCAAAACCGTGGCTTTCGCGGAGTGATCAACCTTCCCCTGCGACACCAGGACCGTATCTTTGGACTAATGGCATTGTATGCTCATGGGGCACTCGTCGCGTCCGCTGACGAAATGAAGCTGTTGCAAGAAATGGCGGACAACCTTGCTTCTGGCATTGAAAACATTAGAGCACGCGAAGAAAAGCAGCTTATCCAGTCGGCCGTCTCGAAAGTCGCAGCAAGCGTCTCTGCAAGCGCCGGCGCAGAGTTTTTTGAACAACTGGCTATGAACATGGCTGAAGCGGTCGGCGCACAAGCCAGTTTTGTGGCTCGCTTGCTGCCGGATCAGCCCGTCACTGCGCGAACCTTAGCCGCGGTTGTGGACAATGAAGTCAGCAACAATTTTGACTACAAGCTTGAAGGCACCCCCTGTGAAAACCTTCTCCAAGCCGTCGAGTGCATAGTGCCAGACAGCGTCGCTGAGCGCTTTCCGTCGCCTTCCTTGCTCGCCGCGCAAGGCGCGCAGGCTTATGCCGGGCGACGTCTCGACAATTCCGCCGGTCGCCCCATTGGAGTGTTGTTCGTTCTATTCCGCCACTCGATAAAGCAGTTCGATCTAATCACCAGCACTTTACAGATTTTTGCGAGCCGGGCCGCAGCCGAGCTCGAACGCCAAGAATCTGATGCGCGCATGAGAGAGCAGGCGGCGCTGCTAGACAAGGCAAAGGATGCCATAGTCGTCAAAGGAATGGACAATCGACTGCGGTTTTGGAACAAAGGCGCTGAGAGGCTCTATGGATGGACAGCCGAGGAAGCGATTGGTCAATCGGTCGAGGAGCTTTTATTTGAAGATCCCGGTCAACTTCGACAGGCCACCGACATCCTGCTCCAGCATGGCAGATGGAGTGGCGAGACACGAGAGCGTCACAAGGACGGCAGCACACTGATAATTGAGAATCAATGGACCCTCGTGTCCGATGACCATGAAGCGCCACATTCTATTTTCGTAATTAAATCAGACATCACTCAGCGCAAGGCCGCCGAGAATGAAATCCATAGCCTCGCGTTTTACGACCCGCTAACGAGTCTGCCCAATCGGCGCCTTCTGGTAGAGCGTCTGACAGCCAGGCTTACAACCGGCGCCCCCACTGGCCACAACGGAGCCCTGCTTTTCGTCGATCTGGACCACTTCAAAACCCTCAACGATACCTTTGGCCATGACCAAGGAGACGAGTTGCTGCGACAAGTCGCGCAGCGGATTCAGTCATGCGTGCGCGAGAGCGACACCGTCGCCCGACTCGGAGGCGATGAATTCGTGATCATGCTTGAGAAGCTGGCTGAAGAATCACAGGATGCCGCCGCGCAAGCGACGCTAGTGGGCGAAAAAATTCTGGCCGCCTTCAATCATTCATTTCAGATTGCACAGTCAGAATTCTATAGCACGCCGAGCATCGGCATTTCGCTGTTCGATGATAAAAAAAGCGCTAATGAGTTGCTGAAACGAGCCGATTTGGCGATGTATCAGGCAAAGGCGGCTGGTCGCAATACGATGCGTTTCTTCGATCCCGAGATGCAAGCTGTCGTCGCCACAAAAGTCGCGATGCAGGCGGAGCTACGACAAGGATTGCAACGGAAAGAGCTATTTCTTCATTTCCAGCCTCAGGTAGATGCCGAAGGCCACGTGACCGGTGCCGAGGCTCTGGTGCGCTGGTTACATCCGAAGCGGGGAATTGTTTCCCCGGCCGAATTTATCCCGTTGGCCGAGGAAACAGGATTGATTCTTCCTCTTGGCGCATGGGTTATGAGAAGCGCTTGCACTCAGTTGGCGACATGGGCCGGATGTCCTGAGCTGGCAACGCTGACCTTGTCGGTGAATGTGAGCGCTCGTCAATTCCGCCACCCGGCTTTTGTCGAGCAAATGCTCACAATCCTCATGGAGACGCGAGCTGATCCAAGCAAGCTCAAATTGGAGCTCACCGAAAGCCTGCTGCTGGAGAACGTTGAAGACATTATCGACAAAATGACGGTCCTTAAAGCGAAGGGTATCGGATTTTCCCTGGACGACTTTGGCACCGGGTATTCGTCGCTCATGTATTTGAAACGCTTGCCTCTCGACCAATTGAAGATCGATCAGTCCTTCGTTCGAGATGTATTCATCGATCCCAACGATGCCGCCATCGCGCGCACTATTATCGCCTTGGGGCAGAGTTTAGGTCTGGCAGTCATCGCCGAAGGAGTCGAAACTGAGGAGCAGCGAGATTTTCTCGCCAGCCATGGTTGCCATGCCTACCAAGGATACTTGTTCAGTCGGCCCCTGACAGCGCCCGAGTTCGACGCATTTGTGTTTTCCCGACTTGGCTTGGTAAAGAAAAATATTACGTAAGCTGAAAAGAATTTACGTAAGCTCCGTATGCCGCGCTCTACGCTTGTGGCAATGAAAAATGTCCGAGTGCGCTTACCGACTTTTAGACAAAGACCGCACAAAACTCGGTCGCGCAGTATTTTTCCATTAGAGCGGTTTTCGTATCAGTGTGAGGGTGATGTGGTTGGTTTGGGGTGCAGGGCAAGGCGCGAGGAGCGCAGTGGGCCAGCCACACCAGCGACGAACAACGCCGCCATGCGCTCCAAAGCGGCCCACAGCGCCTATACACTGATACGAAAACCGATCTGTAGCTGGAAGCCTTTGGATAAGGGTGTCTGAGAAGGTTACAATTGACATTTTTCGAGACAAAACTGATACAAAATTGTTGAAATTCGCTTCTGTTTTGTCTGTTTTGCCACTTACGTTGATCAACGCCATTTTCATTAAAGGCGCGGGTCCGGCACTTCGACCATGCCCACGTTGGGTTCGATAGTGCCTTGATTATCAAAGGAAATTCATGAGTCTCAAATGCGGCATCGTCGGCCTGCCCAACGTCGGCAAATCGACGCTTTTCAATGCGTTGACAAAAGCAGGTATTCCCGCTGAAAACTATCCGTTCTGCACCATCGAGCCCAACGTGGGCATGGTCGAAGTGCCGGACCCGCGTCTGGCCGCATTGTCGGATATCGTCAAGCCCGAGCGCGTGGTGCCGGCAACGGTGGAGTTCGTCGACATCGCCGGACTGGTGGCCGGCGCATCGAAAGGCGAAGGTCTCGGCAACCAGTTCCTCGCCCATATCCGCGAGACGGATGCGATCGTCAATGTGGTTCGCTGCTTTGAAGACGACAATGTCATCCACGTCGCCGGCAAGATCAATCCGCTCGACGATATCGAGGTAATTCAGACCGAGCTCGCGCTGGCTGACATGGGAACGGTCGAAAAAGCGATTCATCGCGAAAATAAAAAAGCCAGGTCGGGCGACAAGGATGCGGCCAGGCTGGTCGCCATCCTGGAGCGCATCATGCCCCATCTGGACGAGGCAAAGCCGGTGCGCGCAATGGGCCTGGATGCGGAAGAAATGGCGCTGATCAAGCCGCTGTGCCTGATCACCGCCAAACCGGCGATGTATGTCGGTAACGTATCCGATACCGGCTTCACCGGCAATCCGTTGCTCGACCAGCTGGCGGCGTATGCCAAGTCGCAAAATGCGCCGCTGGTAGCGATCTGCGCGGCAATCGAATCGGAAATTGCCGATCTGGACGATGCCGACAAGGCGGAATTCCTGGCCGATATGGGCATGGAAGAACCCGGGCTGGACCGCCTGATCCGTGCCGGCTTCGGCTTGCTCGGACTGCAGACCTACTTCACTGCGGGCGTCAAGGAAGTGCGCGCATGGACTATCCATGCAGGCGATACCGCGCCGCAGGCGGCAGGAGTGATTCACACCGATTTCGAACGCGGCTTCATCCGCGCGCAAACCATTGCTTACGAAGACTTCATTGCCTTCAAGGGCGAGCAAGGCGCGAAGGAAGCAGGCAAGATGCGCGCCGAAGGCAAGGAATACATCGTCAAGGATGGCGATGTATTGAATTTCCTGTTCAACGTCTAATCGTTAATATTGTCCAACCACATCTTGAGACGTCTGATTTATTGCAAATTCATTGAATTATCAATAGCTTGGTTGCCCAATAAGCTCTAGTCGGCCTTTCGACATCCAAGCGCTCTATGGGCATCTCATCAGCAATGCGCATGAAGATGCGCGAGAATCCGGTGCGCGTTCACCGGAGCGCGGCAGGTCATCAAGTCGTGTACACACATTGGTGGAAATCACCATGTCCTGGCACTGTATCGCCATACGCTCCAGCTCAGCAAGAACTCGGTCGCTGTCTGTTAATGCATTACGTTCTGTGTCTCCTCCAATCTTCTCCAGAAAAATGGATTTAGCCCCGTCTCCGCAAGGATTCGGGGCATTTTCAAGTCGCACCGGTCGATTGCGTTTTGGCCCGACCGAATGCCGGCAAGCCGAGAAAACCAAATACTACAAAAGGGAGCCAAGCCATGGACCGGGGTAGACCAGCCAAACCAAGAATGACCGGACTGCCCCCGCCGGAAACATCCTGCCCAACCAGGCGATAATTCACTCGCAATAAGCAAATTCGATGGACGATTAAATAAATTGCGATGGCTATTGCGCTCGGGACGACCCAGAATAGGTCCCATCGTTGACGGCGCGACGCGATACCTTGCAGGCATTGGAGAGAGCGCACACGATGGCCGCAAGGCAATCCAGACTGCATGCCTGCCAGACAGTTGGCTTCCGCTTTCGGTGCAGGGTGACATCAACAACAATCTATCGCAGTTTCGAGAGGGACCAATGAGAGACTTCCGCACCTTTAACGATACGAAGCGCATTCCCGCGCGGCCCATGGAGCCGGTGATCGATCCGGCCGGCTGGCTGCCCGGCGCGCTCGGCGATGTCGAGGATTGGAGCTATCACATCACTGACGCCGATTGCGCCGCGTTGATCGAGGCGACCGGCGCAGTACGCCGCAACGGCATTGCGCTTGAGGCGGTGAACCGGCAGAACTTTGTCATAGAGGGGGGCTTCGCCGATGTCCTGCGCGATGTGCGGCGCGAACTGCGCGACGGCCGCGGCATCGTGATGCTGCGGAATTTTCCGGTGCAACAGCTTGACAGAGAGGGTCAGGCGATCGCCTATCTCGGCCTCGGTTCCTATCTTGGCCGGCCGATGTCGCAAAACATGAAAGGCCACATCCTCGGGCATGTGAAAGATCTTGGCGGCGACTATGCCGACCCGATGACGCGCGGCTACTTCACCCGCGCCGAGATGCGATGCCACGCCGATCCCTGCGACTATGTGGGACTGCTCTGCCTGCAGACGGCAATGAGCGGCGGCGCCAGCCGCGTGGCCAGTTCGGTGACCGTCTATAACACCATGCTGGAGCGGCGTCCGGATCTCGTGAAGGTCCTCACCGAGGATTTTTACCGGTCGCGTAAAGGAGACGTCAATCCCGGCGAGGAGCCGTGGTACAAGCAGCCTATTTTCTCGTTCAGAGAAGGATATTTCAGCGCCACCGGAGCCGGCTCGGCCATCGACAAGGCGCAGGGACTGCCCGGCGTTCCACCGCTCAGTCCGGCACAGCAAGAGGCGGTCCGGGTCTATCGCGAGGTCGCGGAAGAATCGCTGGCCGACATTCCGTTCAAACCCGGCGATGTGCAGTTTCTCAATAATTACGTCGCGCTGCACACGCGGCGCGACTACGAGGATTGGCCGGACCCGGCGCGCAAGCGCCATCTGCTGCGCCTGTGGCTGTCGGACCCGGAAAACCGGCCGATTCCGAAGGAGCAGCGCGACGGTTACCGCGGCCGGGGCGTGCTGCCGGCCGGCGTGAAGCTCAACGCCCCGCTCGATGCCCATGAAGCACCTTGAACGATCGGAAACGCATGGCGCGCATTGACCGCTGTTATAACATTGCCGACCTCAGGGATGCTGCGCGACGACGGCTGCCGAGGGGCGTGTTCGAATACATCGACAAGGGCACAGAGGATCAGCTCGCGCTCGGCAACAACCGGCAGACGCTGGACCGGATGAAGCTGTTGCATCGTGTGCTGACCGATGTCTCCGATGTCAATCTCGGCACCGATCTTTTCGGCCAGGCTTCTTCGCTGCCGCTTGTCATCGCGCCCACCGGCGTCGCCGGCATGTGCTGGTACGAAGGAGAACTCGAACTCGCCCGCGCCGCCGCGAAGGCAGGCGTCCCCTTCACGCTCGCAACCGGCTCCAACACATCGATGGAGAAGGTGGCGAAAGAGGCAGGTGGAAAACTCTGGTTCCAGCTCTATATGTGGCGCGAGAAAGAGCTGTCCTACGAACTCGTCAGACGCGCCGCCGATGCCGGCTTCGAGGCGCTGATGTGGACCGTCGATATTCCTCATCGCCCCAATCGCGAGCATGATCTGCGCAACGGCTTCAGCGTGCCGTACAAGCTCAATGCGCGCAGTGTCATCGACACGCTATGCCATCCTGAATGGCTGGCGACGGTGCTCGGCCGCTACCTTGCGACCACCGGCATGCCGGGGCACGTCAATTTCCCTGAGAAATATCAACACAAGTTTACCGGCAAGGCCACGGTCGCCAAGGCGTTGCAGGCCGACAAGCTGAGCTGGGAAGATGTGCATCGGCTGCGCGACATCTGGCCCGGCAAACTCATTATCAAGGGCATCATGCGCGAAGACGATGCACGTCTTGCCCTCGCCCATGGCGTCGATGCGATCGTCGTGTCGAACCATGGCGGCCGCAGCATGGACAGCGCGCCCTCGACGCTCGACGTGCTGCCAGGTATCGCGGCGGCAGTCGGCGACAAGATGACGGTACTTGTCGATTCCGGCGTGCGCCGCGGCAGCGACATCGTGAAATGCCTGGCTCTGGGCGCCAAAGGCGTCCTCACCGGCCGCGCCACGCTCTATGGCGTCGGCGCCGGCGGCGAGGCAGGCGCGTCGAAAGCGCTCACCGTACTGAAAGAAGAAATGCGCCGCACCATGGCTTACGTCGGCTGCCGGCGCGTCAGCGAGATAACGGACGACGTGATCTGGCGGAGGCAGGCGCGACAACAATGACATCGGCATTACGCGGTGCTGCCGCTTCAAAACGCGGAGCGATTCAGAAACCCATCATTCCATTGAGAGAGAAGACAAATGCCTATCGGCTCCGCCATGAAGCTTGACCTGTTCGTGAATCATCAGCATGTTCCCACCGACGCGTATTTCGAGGTGCGGGATCCCGGCAACTTTTCCGAAGTGGTGGCGATGGTGGCCACCGGAACCGCAAGGCACGTCGACGATGCCGTGACGGCCGCGCATGCTGCGTTCCAGGTATGGAGGAATGTCGGTGTATCCGAGCGTGTGGAACGAATCCTGGCGGCGGCGGCGGCATTGGAAGCCGTATCCGCCGAGCTGGCGACCACTCTCGTGAAAGAACAGGGCATGTTATTGCGCGACACGCAGCGCGATGTCGCGAACGGCATAAAAACGCTCAGGGAAACCGCGGCGCTGGCGGAGGCGTTTCTGCAATCGGAAGAGTTCGAGGATGAAGGGTGCCTGATCCGCATACGGAAAGTCCCGCGCGGCGTGGTGGCAGCCATCGTTCCGTGGAATGCCCCGATGAGCCTGACCATGGCGAAGGTGGGGCCCGCTCTGGCGAGCGGCAATACGCTGGTGGTCAAACCCTCTCCGTTCGCACCGCTTGCGGTTTCGCAAGCACTGCAAGTGGTGGCCGGTTTTTTTCCTCCGGGGGCGATCAACATCGTGCATGGCGATGGAGAAGTCGGACCTGCCCTCACCCGGCATCCGCTGGTGCGGAAGGTTTCTTTCACCGGCGGCATCAAGACCGGCAAGGCGGTAATGGCCGCCGCCGCCGAGTCGGTCAAGAATGTCGGACTGGAGCTGGGCGGCAATGACCCGGCAATCATTCTGGATGATGCGATCCCGGCGGACGTGGTGCCCCATCTTGTAAGAGGAATTTTTCCGCGGTCCGGACAGGTGTGTTACGCGGTAAAGCGAGTCTATGTCCCGGCCGCGCTGTACGATAAATTCTTTGACATGCTGTGCGAAGCGGTGAGCCAGCTGCGTGTCGGTTATGGCCTGGATCCGCGTTCGACGCTCGCGCCGGTGAACAACCGGAATCAGTTCAACTTTATCAAAGGCCTGATCGAGCGCACCAGGCAGAGCGGCGCCGAAGTGTACCAGCTGGGACAAAAGGTGGATCCGGAAAGCTGGGAGAATGGCTACTACCTGCTGCCTTCCGTTGTCAGAAATGTCGCTCCCACCGCGGAAGTCGTCGTGGAGGAGCAGTTCGGTCCCATCATTCCATTGATTCCGTACCGTTCCGAGGAAGAAGTCCTGCAGATGGCGAACGGGACAGAGCATGGTCTGGGGTCGTCGGTCTGGACACGCGATTTCGACAGGGGATTGCAATTTGCGGAACGGATAGAAGCCGGCCTCAGTTTCATCAACAGCCACGCAAGAACCGGTTTGGGCGATCGCCACATGCCCTTCGGCGGCGTCAAGCAGAGCGGCATCGGACGCGTACGCACCACCATCGGATTGGCTGAATATATCGAGTACCACGCGATCAGCCTGAACAAAACCAACATGTCGAACATCAAAAAAGAGGGCCACCAAGATGCAACGTGATTCTGAAGTCATCGGTACAAAGAAATATACGGCATCCGATGCGCTGTTGTCCGGATTGCAGGAGGCGGGCGTCTCCTATATTTTCGGTAATCTCGGCAGCGACCATGCAGGCATTATCGAGAGTCTCGCAAAGGCCGCTGCAGACGGCCGCCCCATGCCGGCCGTCGTGCTGTGCCCGCACGAGGGCGTCGCCATCGCCGCCGCCCACGGATATGCGCAGGTCAGCGGCAAGGCCCAGGCCGTGTTCGTGCATGTCGACGTGGGCACCCAGAACATGGGCGGCGGCATCAGCAACGCATTGCACGGGAGAATTCCGGTCTTCATTTTTGCAGGCCTCACGCCGTATACGATCGAAGGAGAACTGCCGGGCAGCCGCAACCGGCCGGCAACCTTTTTGCAGGACGTGCCTGACCAGGGCAGCATTGTCCGGCAATATGTGAAGTGGGACTACAGCATCCGGACCGGCAAGAACGTCAAGCAACTGGTACAGCGGGCCATGCAGATTGCCGAAAGCGATCCGAAGGGCCCGGTATACCTGACCGGTGCGCGCGAGGTGCTGGAAGAAGACGCGGTGCCGGCGCCCCTCCCCGTCGCTAAATGGCGTCCCATCGCACCGAGCGCACTGCCGGAAGACGGCGTGGCGGAAATCGTGGCCGCCCTGATGAAGGCCGACGCCCCGCTGCTGGTCACGTCCTATTCCGGCAGGAATATTGCCTGTGTCGCCGAGCTGGTGCGTTTCTGCGAACGCCTTGCCATTCCGGTGGTGGAGGAACGCCCGATCCATATGAATTTTCCGGCCGATCATCCACTGCATATGGGGTATCAGGCGAGTCGATTCATTTCCGAGGCCGATGTGATCGTGGTTCTGGATTGCGACGTACCGTGGATTCCGTCAAGCAGGCAGTGTCCGAACCCGGACAGCAGGATTTTTTACATCGACGTCGACCCGTTGAAGGAATCGATACCGCTGTGGTACATGCCGGCGGAGCGATTCTTCAAAGCCGACGCGACGGCCGCTTTGACACAACTGAACCGGCACCTGGATTCTGCGGCGCCGATGGACGACAACAAGCACGCGGAGCGGCTTGCGCGCGCGCGAGAAACGCATGAGGAACTGCGCCGCGGATGGAACAAAAAAGCACAAGCGCCGCGCGACGGGGTCATAACCCCGGAATGGATCACCGCCTGCCTGCGCGAAGTGATCGACGCAGACACGATTCTGATCAACGAAGCCGTCACCAGCGCGACCGCAATCTTTCACAATCTTCCTCGCACCAAACCGGGCACCTTGTTCGGAAGCGGCGGCAGCTCTTTGGGATGGGGCGGCGGCGCCGCGATAGGCTCGAAACTTGCGGCGCCGGACCGGGATGTCGTTTGCTTTACCGGCGACGGAGCGTTTTTCTTCAGCAATCCATCGGCTGTGTACTGGGCATCGCGTCGCTATCATGCGCCATTTCTGACGATCATATTCAATAATCAGGGTTGGAATGCAACCCAGGAAAACTTCAAGCGGATACATCCGGGCGGCGCCGCCGGCGCGATCGGTGACTGCGTCAGTCTGAGTCCCTCCTCCGACTTTGCAAAAATTGCGGAGGCGGCAGGCGATGCATTTGCGCGTACGGTGGAGCATGCGGATGCATTGCAGACTGCATTGGCGGATGCGATGCGGGCGGTAAGAGAAGGACGCTCCGCGGTTGTCGACGTTCGCATGGCGGCGATTTAGATGCGATGCATTGAACAATTGCATGGCGGCACATTGCCTTGCTTTATTTTCTTTAGCGGAGTATTGAAAAATGCGGCAAGCAGGCCCTGGTCAGCTGACGGCCGTCCTTCCTGAGTGGCCCAAGGCCGGCTGCTAAGCCGCAGGCCGTATCGAAGGAAGCGTATCGAAGGATTGGCGGCATAACCAGAGCCCCCTTCGGCAAGTTCAGGACAGGCTTCGATACGCGTCCTTCGATACGCTGCGCTGGTATACGGTCTTCGGTTTTCTCGGAAGCAGTGCGTGCAGCGACGAGTTCCGCCAACCTTGTCACGCATTTATTCTCTATGCGATTACTTTCGCTGCACGATGACGTCTTCCCACAGGTCGTTCCATTTGTTGAATTCATCCAGGAAGCGGGCCTTGTCGACCATCTGATAGTTGGTGTTTCTGAATGGCGTGTCCACTTCCTTGTTGGTGGGAACGTAATCTATTTCCGCAAACACCTTTTGCCCGTCCGTCAGCATGTATTCATAGAATAGCAAGGCGGCATACGGATTGGCCGGCCGGTTGGAAATCCCCATGCTGAAAGAAACGGCGATCGCGGGATCGAGGACTGCATAGTCGACCGGCGCACCTTTTCTCTTTGCCGAAATAATTGTGTGATTGTAGACGGTGAGGCCCAGCGGAACCTCTCCCGCGACGATGAGGTTGCCCAGTAACGAGTGGCCATTGCGGACCGAGAGTCCATTGGTCGCCACCAGGTCGCGGAAATATTTCAGTCCCTTCTCTTCTCCCATGTTCTTGACGATTGCGTAGAACCACTCCTGATCGGTAGCTTCGATGCCCAATCGGCCTTTCCACTTCGGGTCGAGCAAATCCTGATATGTTTTCGGCAAATCGGCTTTCTTGACCTTGTCGGTGTTGTATCCCAGGACCACGACATTGACAAACGTCGACACCCATTCATTGTGCGGCGCTACGGCACCGGCAATCAGCTTCGAGGCGTACGGAGACTTGACCGGTTGCAGCACCTTTTCCCGATGCAGCATTTCCATTTCGAGCGAGCCGATGTTGACCACGTCGACCCCGGCAAGACTGGTCTTGCTCTCTGAAACGATCTTTTGCAACACGGCGCGGTCGCCTGCGCGCCAGAGCTTGATCTTGATGCCGTATTTTTGCTCGAAGTCCGCCTTCAGCTTTTGTGCCGCCGCGCTCGAAATGGATGTATATACCGAGAGCGAACCTTCCTTTTTCGCTCCTGCAATCAGTCGTTGCTGCCGGTCGGCACCCTGATAGGAAACGAGGGAAGCGATACTTGGATTGTCGGCGGCCCAGGCCGGCACGGCGCTGGCGATCAGAAGTATCGAAAGAAGAAATTTCAACCTAATGATGTACAAAGCGTTCTCCTCGGGGGTTTATTTTAAGTTTTATTATAAAAAATGGTTCTCATGATTCTCTATGCACTGCGGCGCGGCCTGATCGGCGCTACCGTCGATTCGCTTTGCGGACTGCCGAAACGGATGGCGATCGCTCACCGCAATCGATCGATTCTCAACCGTTTCCGGCGCCATGACCATCACAATCCGGTTAAATATCCATCGAATTTGGTTATCGATGCCCGTGTCGGGCGCGACTATTTCACAGGCCGCGCAAGCAATGTGGCATTATTCAACGCGTCAGAACAAAAGTATCGCGCAAACCAGGCCCGGATCGGTATCGGGAGCATCCCTGCAGTTTGAAAACAAGCGATTCAACCATGAGAACTCATTTTTCTGCAAGCGTGCGTTACGTATGAAGCCGGCACCGCGCATCAACCTGCGGCACCTGAGGGTATTCATTGCCGTTGCCGAGTTCGGCAGCGTCAGCAAGGCTGCTGATTCTCTTTATCGCGCCCAGTCGGCGGTGTCGCGTTCGATTCAGGAGCTGGAAACGCTGCTCGGGGTCGATTTGTTCGAACGGAAATCGAGCGGGATGTTGCCGACGGTGTTTGGCCAGACACTGCTCTATCGCGCCAGGCGTGCGGCCCAGGAGTTCAAATTGGCGCGCGACGAGATGGCATCCCGGATCCGCAAGGCCAACGGTTCGCTCAATGCGCCGGTGTTCGGCATGCTGTTCAACGAGAGCCGCCTGCAGGCTTTTGTCGCGTTGGCGGAGTCGCATCACATGCCGACCGTCGCCAACCTGCTCCGCATCACGCAGCCGGCGGTGAGCGCGTCGATCACCGAGCTGGAATCGAGCCTGGGCATTCCGCTTTTCACCCGCACCGCAAAGGGCATGCTGGTCAACGAATCGGGCAAGATTCTCGTGTTAAGGACAAAACGGGCACTGGCTGAACTGCGTCATGTGGAAGCGGACATCGCCGCCCTGCACGGCAAAACACAGGGCATGGTGACGGTCGGCGCACATCCGCTGAGCCGGACGGTGATCCTGCCCCGCGCCATCGCGCGGGTGCTGGCCGCCCACCCGCAGGTATGCATTTCGACAGTCGAAGGCCGCACCGAGGATCTCGCCGCGGGTTTGCGCACCGGCGATCTGGATTTTGTTCTGGGCACCCTGCGTCCCGGACAATGCTCCAGCGATCTGGTCGACATGCCGCTGTTGACCGACAAAATGTCGGTCTTCGTCCGAACCGGCCACCCGTTGACGCGTCTGCCTAAAATCTCGATCGACGACCTGATGAAGGCGCAATGGATTCTGCCGGCCAGCCGCACGCCCACGCGAGAGCTGTTCGATCTGTCGTTCACGCATATGAGCGGAACCTTGCCGAAGAGTCCGATTGAAACGAGCGACCTTTCCATCCTGCGCGGCATGCTGATGAATAGCGATCTGATTACGGCGCTGTCTCCCCAACAGCTCGATTTCGAGCTTAAGCTCGGCGTACTGCAGGTGCTCGACTTTGAATTTGAAAAGAGCGCGCGCGTGATCGGATTGATCCGACGCGCCAAAAGCCATCCCTCGCCCGGCGCCGCCGCGCTCGTGGCGGCGATTCAACAGGTAGTGGACGAGATGCGAAGCGCCGCTCCGGCTTGAGGCAGCGTGCAGACATGGATGAGAAGCCGGGAATGCCGCTTAGAGCGGTTTTCGTATCAGTGTGAGGGTGATGCGGGTTGGTTTGGGGTGCAGGGCAAGGCGCGAGGAGCGCAGTGTGGCTGGCCACACAAGCGACGAACAACGCCGCCATGCGCTCCAAAGCGGCCCGCAGCGCCCATGCACTGATACGAAAACCGCTCTAGATAATGTTCCGCTTGATCGAGAAACACGCGGCTGGCTAAACTATCGGGCTCCTGCAGAATGATTCACTTATGTTCCAGCACCATGAATGTTTATTCTCGATATGAGCCGGACTGTCGATGACCCGGCGGACGGCCTTTACTGCGCATTCCGCCAGCCGCCGCCGAGCGACTGGATCAGCGCCACCGATGTGGTTTGGCGGTCAGCCTGCAATTGCACCAGCGCGCGCCGCGCAGTCAAGGCCGTCGCCTGTGCGGTGACCACGTCGGTGTAGCTCACCTGGCCGGCGCGGTAGCGGTTCAAGACCTGGGCTTCCGCCTCGTCGGCGGCCTGCGACGCCTGGCGCCGGAGCTCGAGCTGCTGCGCCAGTACGCGTGTCGCCGCCAACTGGTCCTCGACGTCCTGGAATGCCGTCAGCACCGTCTGCCGGTAACGCGCCACCGCCTGTTCATGCGCGGCTTGCGCGCCGCTCACGCGCGCGCTGGTCGCGCCCGCGTTGAAAATCGCCTGCGCCGCCGACAGGCCGATGGACCAGAAGCTGCTCGACGCGCCGAACAGATCCGCCACGCTGCTCGCACTCGAACCGGTGGATGCGTTCAGGCTCAGGCTTGGATAGTACGCCGACTGCGCAATGCCGATTTGCTCGTTTGCGACAGCGACGCGGCGCTCGGCGGAGGCAATGTCCGGCCGCCGCTGCAGCAGCGTCGAGGGCACGCCGACCGGCACCTCGGGTACCGCAGCTTTCCACGGCGCGGATGCCAGGCTGAAGTCGCCCGGCGCCTGGCCTACCAGCACTGCGATCGCATGTTCAAGCTGCGCGCGCTGGCGCGCCAGCCCCACTTCTTCGGCCTGCGCATTGGCAAGCTGGGTCTGTGCCTGCAGCACATCGACTTTGGCTGCGATGCCTGCGGCATAGCGATTTTGCGTGATCTGCAATGTACGCCGGTAACCGGCAATGGTGCTGCCCAACAGCGCCTGCTGCGCATCGGTCTGACGCAACGAAAAGTAATTCACAGCCAGTTCGCCTTGAGCGGAAAGCCGGGCAGCCGCCAGATCGGCGGCACTGGCCTGGGCGCTTGCGCTCGCGCTGTCCACGGCGCGGCCCAGTCTGCCCCATACATCGGGCTCCCAGGTGCCGCCGATGCTCAACTGGTAATTGCTGCCGGTGCGCGTGCCGCTGGTGCCGCTGGTGCTTCCGGTGCCGGAGCCGGAACGATTGGCGCCGCCGTTCAATGTGACCACGGGGAATAGCGAAGCGCGCTGCTCCCGAACCAGCGCACGCGCCTGCGCATATGCGGCGGTTGCGGCCGCGACGTTCTGGTTCGACACCTCGATGCGGGACGCGAGCTCATTCAGCATCGGATCGTCGAACAGCGTCCACCAGGAACCGCGGTCCAGGGAATCGGCCGGCACGGCGGGCACCCATCCTTGCGCTTCCTTGTAGGCGCCCGGCGTCGCGGCGGACGGGCGCTTGTATTCGGGGCCGACGGCGCAACCGCCTGCCAACGAAGCAAAGGCGGCAACCGCCAGAATGTGAGTTGTCAAGGAAAGGCGCATGCGGATGCTCATTGTGGTTTCGGCCGCAGATCGGACGGCGATTCGCCGGCCGTGCGGCTCAGTTGACGCTCGGCAGGGCTGCGGCGGCGCAGCTTGTCGAGCAGGATATAGACGACGGGTGTCGTCAGCAGCGTGAGCAGCTGGCTCGCGATCAGCCCGCCGATGATCGCGACGCCCAGCGGCCGCCGCAGTTCGGCGCCTTCGCCGAATCCGACGGCCAGCGGCAACGCGCCCAGCATGGCGGCGAGCGTAGTCATCAGGATCGGCCGAAAGCGCAGCAGACACGCTTCGCGTACGGCCGCCACTGCCGACAGTCCGCGCGACCGCTCGGCTTCGAGCGCGAAGTCGATGATCAGGATCGCATTTTTCTTCACGATGCCGATCAGCAGGAAAACGCCGATCAGCGCGATGATCGAAAATTCCATCTTGAAAAGCAGCAGCGCAAGCACCGCGCCGACGCCGGCCGAAGGCAGGGTCGACAGGACCGTGACCGGATGCACCAGGCTTTCATAGAGCATGCCGAGAACGATGTAAATCACGATCAGCGCCGCCGCGATCAGCAGCGGCTGCTGCTCCTGCGACTGCACCGCGCTGCGGGCGGTGCCCTGAAAGCTGCCTCGCACGTTGATCGGCATGCCGATGTCGGCTTCGGCCTGGTGCACGGCGGCCTGTCCGTCGCTCAGCGTGACGCCTTCGGGAAGATTGAACGACACCGTGGTCGCCAATTCGGCATCCTGATGATTGATTGAGCTCGGCGTCGAGCTTTCGGCGAAGCTGGCAAAGGCTGACAGCGGCACCATCGTCGTGGCCGAAGTGCTCAAGGCCTGGCCGCTCGACGGATCGCGCAATGCCGGGTTGACGGTGACGGCCGGCGTGCTGTCTGCAGCGCCATTCGCCGTTCCGCTGGCGGCGGAAGAGGTCGCCGCGGCTCCGCTGCTGCTGTTACCGCTGCTGCCGGCGTTGCTGCCTTTCGCCGGCACGTAGACGTCTTTCAACGACTCGGGGCTGCGGGCGAAACGCGGGGCCACTTCCATGATGACGTGGTACTGGTTCAGTTCGGCGTAGATCGTTGCGACCTGGCGCTGGCCGAAGCCGTCGTATAACGCGTTGTCGACGTCGCGTGCGGTGAGGCCGAGGCGCGCCGCGCTGTCGCGGTCAACCGTCACGAACGTCTCGACGCCGTTTTCCTGCTGATCGGTATCGACGTCGATCAGCGCGCTTTGCCGTTTCATCGAATCGGCCAGCCGCGTCGCCCACAGGCGCAGATCGGCGATGTTGTCGCTCTTGAGCGTGTACTGGTAGGTAGAGTTGCTTTGGCGCCCGCCCATTCGCACATCCTGCACCGGATTCAGGAACAGGCTGACGCCGGTCACGCGCGCGAGTTGCGGCCGCAGCCGCGCGATCACCGCCTGGCCGCCGTCCTTGCGCTGCGATACCGGCTTCAGGTTGACGAACATGAAACCGCCGCCGGCGCGGCTGCCGCCGGTAAAGCCGACCACCGTGTCGACGTCCGGATCGTGCCGGATGATATCGACCAGCTGGCGAAGCTTGCCCTGCATCGCCTGGAACGAGATGCTCTGATCGGCACGCAAACCGCCGTTGATCTGGCCGGTGTCCTGTTGCGGGAAAAATCCTTTCGGCACGGCGATGAACAGGTAGACGTTCAGTCCGATCACCGTCAGCAGGATCAGCATGATCAGCCAGGTGTGGCTGATCGCCCAGTCCAGGCTGGATTCATAGGAGCGGTGCACGCCGGCAAAAGCGCGCTCGAACGCGCGCGCCACTCGCCCGGGCGGTCGCTCGTCCGTGCCGGACTTGAGCAGCCAGGCGCACATCATCGGCGTGGTGGTCAGCGAGATCAGCAGAGAGATCATCACCGCGACCGAAAGCGTGACGGCGAACTCGCGGAACAGCCGCCCGACCTGCCCGCCCATGAACAGCAGCGGAATGAATACCGCCACCAGCGACAGGCTGATCGACAACACCGTGAAGCCGACCTCGCGCGCACCCAGCAGCGCGGCCCGGAACCGGTCCATGCCCTGCTCGATATGGCGGCTGGTGTTCTCCAGCACGACGATGGCATCGTCCACGACAAAACCGGTCGCCACGGTCAGCGCCATCAGGCTCAGGTTGTTGAGGCTGAAATCGAGCAAATACATCACGCCGAAAGTGCCGAGCAGCGACACGATAGTGGCCGCCGCCGGAATGACGGTCGCGCGCGCGCTGCGCAGAAAGGCGCTCACCACCAGCACCACCAGCACGATCGAGATCAATAGCGTGAGTTCGATCTCGCGCAGCGAGGCCCGGATGGAATGGGTGCTGTCGGACGCCACCTGCAGCTGGACGTCGTGCGGCAGTTGCGCCTGCAGCTCCGGCAGCAGCGCGCGCACGCCATCCACCGTTTCAATCACATTGGCGCCGGGCTGGCGCCGCAACAGCACGATCACTGCAGGCTCGCCATTGAAGAGGCCCAGCGTATGCGTATCCTCGACGCCGTCGATCACCTCCGCCACATCGTCGAGCCGGATCGCGGCGCCGTTGCGCCAGGCCACCACCAGCCCGCGGTAATCTGCGGCGCTGCGGCCGCCCGTAGCCGTTATGGCCCGGGAATAGATTTGCAGCCGCCGGTCGTTGCCTTCGATCGCGCCTTTCGGCCGGTTGGCATTGCTTGACTGAATCGCGGCGCGCACGTCTTCCATGCTCACGCCGTAGCGGTTGAGCGCAAACGGCAACAGTTCGACGCGCACCGCGGGCAGCGAACCGCCGCCCAGCTCGACGTCGCCGACGCCCTCCACCTGCGCCAGCTTTTGCTGCACGAGATTGGATACTTCCTCGTAGACCTGTCCCGGCGAACGGGTTTTCGACGTCAGCGCAAGGATGAGTATCGGCGCATCCGACGGATTCGCCTTGCGGTAGGTCGGATTGCTTTTCAGCGTGGCCGGCAGATCGGCGCGCGAGGCATTGATGGCGGCTTGCACTTCGCGCGCCGCGGCATCGATCTTGCGGGTGAGGTCGAACTGCAGGCTGATGCGGGCCGAGCCGTTGCCGCTCGACGAAGTCATTTCATTGACGCCGGCGATCACGCCGAGCCGGCGCTCGAGCGGCGTGGCGACGCTGGTCGCCATCGTGTCCGGACTGGCGCCCGGCAGATTCGCGCTCACCGAAATGGTCGGGTAGTCGACCTGCGGCAGCGGCGAAACCGGCAGCAAGAAAAAACCGCCGATGCCGGCCAGCGCGATGCCGATCGTCAACAGTACGGTCGCAACCGGCCTGCGGACAAAAGGCTCCGACAGATTCACGGCGCGCCCCTGTCGCCGGATGCGCTGCGAGCACCGGCAAACCGGCGCGGCCAGCGCTGCGCGAGCCGATCGAATCCCAGATAGATCACCGGCGTGGTGAATAGCGTGAGCACCTGGCTGACGATCAGTCCGCCGAAGATGGCGAGGCCCAGCGGCCGCCGCAGTTCGGCGCCCTCGCCCCAACCCAGCATCAGCGGCACCGCGGCGAAGAGCGCGGCCAGCGTCGTCATCAGGATCGGCCGGAAACGCAGCAGCGCCGCCTGATGAATTGCGTCGCGCGGCGACTTGCCCTGGTTGCGCTCGGCGTCGATCGCGAAGTCGATCATCATGATCGCATTCTTCTTCACGATCCCGATCAGCAGGATGATGCCGATGATGCCGATCACGCCGAGATCCTGCCCGCTGATCATCAATGCCAGCAAGGCGCCGACGCCGGCGGACGGCAGCGTCGACAGAATCGTGAGCGGATGAATATAGCTTTCATACAGCACGCCCAGGACGATGTAGACGCAGATGACCGCGGCGAGGATCAGCCACAACTGATTGGTCAGCGAAGCCTGGTAGGCGTCCGCCGCGCCGAGGAAATTCATCGTCACGGCGACCGGCATGCCGATGTCCTGCGCAGCCTGGCGGATCGCATCGACCGCCTTGCCGAGCGACACGCCGGGCGCGGTGTCGAAACCGATTGTCGTGGCCGGATACTGCGCGACGTGCGTGATCTGCAGCGGCGCGGGCCGCTCGGTGACGGTGGCGATGGCCGACAGCGGCGTCGCTTTGCCGGAACTGGTGCGCAGCTGCAGCTGGCCGAGCGACGCCGGCGTCGTCAGCGTATCCGGCAGCGCTTCGAGAATCACGCGGTACTGGTTGGTCTCGGTAAAAATCGTCGATACGATGCGCTGGCCGAAGGCGCTGTACAACGCATCGTCGATCGACGAGGCCGTGATCGACAGCCGCGAAGCCGTGTCGCGGTCGATGTCTATGAACGCCGCCGCCCCCATCGCGGAAGCATCGGATACTACATTGCGCAATTGCGCAATGTCCTGCAACCGCTGCGACAGCCGCACGGCCCATTGCACTACGGTGGCATTGTCGACCCCTTCGAGCGAAAGACGGTACTGGGTCGGTCCGGTCTCGGCATCGATGGTGAGATCCTGCGTCGGCTGCAGGTACAGCGTGACGCCGGCGATCTGCCCTACCCGCTCGCGCAATCGGTCCATCGTCTGCTGCTGCGTACCGCTCCGAACGCTCTTCAGGTTGATCAGCATGCGGCCGGTGTGCAGCATCGTGTTGTTGGCCGCATCGACGCCGATGAAGGAACTCAGCGATTCGACATCGATGTCTTCCAGGATGGTCTTGGCCGCCGCCTGCTGCAGCTGTGCCATGCGCGCATACGAGACCGACTGCGCCGTTTCAACCCGCGCCTGCAACTGTCCGGTGTCCTGCGTCGGGAACAGCCCCTTTGGAATGAAGACGTACAGCAGCACCGTCAGCGCCAGCGTCGCCAGCGCAACCAGCAGCGTCATGCCCTGACGTTCCAGCACCCAGTTCAGCGAACGGTCGTAACGGGCGATCACTCCTTCGAAAAACTGTTGCAGCCTGCGGCCGGCACTGCCGCTTTCCGCCTCGGCATGGCTTGTGAGCCAGCGCGCCGACATCATCGGCACCAGCGTCAGCGAAACGGCGGCCGAGATCAGGATCGTGATGGAAAGCGTGACGGCGAACTCGCGAAACAGCCGCCCCACCACGTCGCCCATGAACAGCAGCGGGATCAGCACCGCAATCAGCGATAGCGTCAGCGAAATGATCGTGAAGCCGATCTGCGCCGCTCCCTTGAATGCGGCGGCCATCGGCTTTTCGCCTTGTTCGATGTAGCGCGCAATGTTTTCGATCATCACGATCGCATCGTCGACCACGAAGCCGGTTGCGATCGTCAGCGCCATCAGGCTCAGGTTGTTCAGGCTGTAGCCCAGCAGATACATCAACCCGAAGGTGCCGATGAGCGAAATGGGCACCGCAATGCTGGCGATCACCGTGGCGCGCAGGCTGCCCAGGAACGCGAAGATCACCAGCACTACCAGCACCACGGCCAGCACCAGTTCCATCTCGACGTGCTGCACCGAGGCGCGGATGCCCGCGGTGCGGTCGCTCAGCACCTCGATCTTCAGGCCCGCGGGCAGGCCGGCCTGCAGGTCGGGCAGCTGCGCCTTGTTGGCATTGACGGTTGCGATCACGTTGGCGCCGGGCTGGCGCTGCTCATTCAGGATGTTGG
>JAQGLW010000149.1 GCA_028292665.1 Herminiimonas sp. | reverse complement strand
CGAAAATACAGACGCCGCACGGAAATAACGGCGCATGTCGGGACAGGGGAGAGTAATGGAGTCAGCAGGCAAATACGATTACGTCATCATCGGCGCGGGTACCGCCGGCTGCGTGCTGGCCAATCGCCTGACGCAAGACCCGGGCACCTCGGTGCTATTGATTGAAGCCGGCGCCAAGGATGATTACGTATGGATCCATATTCCGGTCGGCTATTTGTATTGCATCGATAATCCGCGCACCGATTGGCTGTATCGGACCGAAGCCGATGCCGGCTTGAATGGGCGCAGCCTGATTTATCCGCGCGGCAAGGTGCTCGGCGGCTCTTCATCGATCAACGGCATGATTTACATGCGCGGCCAGGCGCATGATTACGACAAGTGGGCGGAGCTGACCGGCGACGCCAGCTGGCGCTGGGATGCGGTGCTGCCGATTTTCAAGAAGACGGAAGATCATTACAACGGCGGCGATGAGCATCATGGCGCCGGCGGCGAATGGCGCGTCGAAAAACAGCGATTGAAGTGGGAAATTCTCGATGCGTTTCGCGATGCGGCGGAACAGGTCGGCATTCCGAAAACGGATGATTTCAATCGCGGCGATAACGAAGGCTGCGGCTATTTCGATGTGAACCAGAAGAAAGGCATTCGCTGGAATACCGCGAAAGCTTTTTTGCGGTCGGTCGGCCGGCGCGGCAATCTCGACATCATGACCGGCTGCCATGTCAAAAGATTGCGAATCGATTCCACCGATCAGGGCAAGACCTGCAACGGCGTCGAGTTTACCGGCGGCGGCCGCGAATGGTTCGCAGAGTCGACGCGCGAAACATTGCTATGCGCAGGCGCGATCGGTTCGCCGCAGATATTGCAGTTGTCCGGCATCGGTCCGGCAGCGCTGCTGCAACAATACGGCATTCCGGTCGTGGGCGATACGGCGGGCGTGGGCGAGAATCTGCAGGATCACTTGCAGATACGCATGGCGTTCAAGGTGAAGGGCGCCAAAACACTGAACACGATGGCCGGCAACTGGTTCGGCAAGATGAAGATCGGCATGGAGTACGCGATGAATCGCAGCGGCCCGATGTCGATGGCGCCATCCCAGCTGGGCGCCTTCACCCGATCGGATCCGTCGCAGCCGACGCCTGATCTCCAGTATCACGTGCAGCCATTGTCGCTGGAAAAATTCGGCGAGCCCTTGCATGCGTTTCCCGCGTTTACCGCCAGTGTATGCAACCTGCGGCCGACGGCGCGCGGCCATGTCCGCATCGCATCGAGCGATGCATTTGCGCCGCCCAGGATTACCGCCAATTATTTGAGCACGGACCAAGACCGCAAGGTGGCGGCGCTATCGTTGATGCTTACCCGCAATATCGTGGCGGCGCCCGCATTGAAGAAATATGCGCCGGAGGAGTTCAAGCCGGGCATACAATATCGCACGGAAGAAGAACTGGCCTATGCCGCAGGCAATATCAGCACCACGATTTTCCATCCGGTCGGGACATGCAAAATGGGCCGTCACGACGATCCGCTGGCCGTGGTCGATAGTCAGATGCGGGTGAAAGATGTTGCCGGATTGCGGGTAGTCGATGCTTCGGTAATGCCGACCATCACGTCCGGCAATCCGAATTCTCCGACAATCATGATTGCCGAAAAGGCGGCGCAACTGATTCGCGCCGCACGGGTTTAGTCAGGCTGCATCGCCAACCGGAAATTTATCAAGGTATTGCATCAAGTGCGGTATATATTATTGAGACGCCATCAAAATTGATGTAAGCTAAAACGCCGATATACGGTAGTTATACCGTATTGCCATACTGTCTGCGCACTGTGTACCATGCAAAAAATATAAAAGATGCATAAATAATAAGTTACAAGGAGACGAGATGGCTGACGTCATTTTAGAGACCAGACACCTTACCAAAGAATTCAAGGGATTTACGGCAGTCAATGACGTCAACCTGCAGGTACAGCGCGGGCATATTCATGCATTGATCGGCCCCAATGGCGCGGGCAAGACCACCTGCTTCAATCTGCTGACCAAATTTCTGGTGCCGACAGCCGGCCAGATCCTTTTCAACAACCGGGACATCACTGCGGCTGCGCCGGCGCAAATCGCGCGGCAAGGCATCATCCGTTCATTCCAGATTTCAGCCGTTTTTCCCCATTTGTCGGTGATGGAAAACGTGCGGATCGGTTTGCAGCGTTCGCTGGGCACCTCATTCCATTTCTGGAAAAGCGAAAAAAGTCTGTCGCGCCTGAACGACCGCGCAATGGAATTGCTTGCGCAGGTCGACCTTACCGAATTTGCGGACACCACCACGATCGATTTGCCGTATGGCCGCAAGCGCGCTCTCGAAATCGCCACCACGCTGGCGATGGAACCCGAATTGATGCTGCTCGATGAGCCGACCCAGGGCATGGGCCATGAAGACGTACATCGCGTGACTGAACTGATCAAAAAAGTGTCGGCAGGCCGCACCATCCTGATGGTCGAGCACAACATGAATGTAGTGTCGGGCATTTGCGACAAGATTACGGTGCTGCAACGCGGCGCCGTACTGGCCGAAGGCTCGTATCGGGAAGTATCGAGCAATGCGCAAGTGATGGAAGCGTATATGGGAACTACCGCCGGCGCACTCGAAGGCGCACACTGATGAATGCTGCAGGTTATCAGCAATCGTCGGTCCAGCAAGAACTCCAGACCGAAAAAGCGCTTGAAATCGCCAATCTGCATGCGTGGTATGGCGAATCGCATATTCTGCATGACGTCAATTTGACCGTGAACCGGGGTGAAGTCGTCACATTGCTGGGCCGCAACGGCGCCGGCCGCACCACAACCCTGCGCGCAATGATGGGACTGACCGGCACGCGCAAAGGTTCGATCAGGATTGGCGGGGTTGAAGCGATCGGCCTGCCGACCCACAAGATTGCGCATCTCGGCGTTGGCTACTGTCCGGAAGAGCGCGCTATTTTTTCATCGCTGTCGGCAGAAGAAAACCTGATGCTGCCGCCTTCGGTATCGAAGACCGACAAGGGCATGTCGGTCGAAGAGATTTACGAGATGTTTCCGAATCTGGCGGAACGCAGATCGAGCCAGGGCACACGATTGTCCGGTGGCGAACAGCAGATGCTCGCAGTGGCGCGCATTCTGCGCACCGGCGCACGGCTGCTGCTTCTGGATGAGATTTCCGAAGGACTGGCGCCGGTGATCGTGCAGACGCTGGCGCGCATGATCACGACGTTGAAAGCCAAGGGTTACACCATCGTGATGGTGGAACAGAATTTTCGCTTCGCTGCTCCGTTGGCGGATCGGTTTTACGTGATGGAGCATGGTCAGATTGTCGAGACTTTTGCTTCTTCCGAATTGGATGCCAAGATGCCTGTGCTGAATGAACTGCTCGGGGTTTAACTTGGATTGCAGGGTTGGTGCATCGGTCATTATTTCAAAGGAGAAGACAGTGAACATGAAATTAAAAGCAATGACAGTCGCGGTTTCCGCAGCTGCCGCGATGGGCTTTAGCGCATCGGCTTCGGCGCAGATCTCGGGAGACGTGGTTAAAATCGGCTTTATCACGGATATTTCGGGCCTTTATTCCGATATCGACGGGCAGGGCGGTGTGGAAGCGATCAAGATGGCGATTGCCGATTTCGGCGGCCAGGTGAATGGCAAAAAGATCGAGCTGGTTTCAGCCGATCACCAAAACAAGGCTGACATCGCGGCCAGCAAAGCGCGCGAATGGTTCGATCAGCAAGGCGTCGATATGTTGATCGGCGGCACCAATTCCGGCACCAGTCTGGCGATGGCCAAGGTTGCTGCGGAAAAGAAAAAACCTTTTATTGCAATCGGCGCCGGCAGTGCCCGCCTCACCAATGAAGAATGCACGCCTTACACGATCCATTACGCTTACGACACGGTTGCTTTGGCAAAAGGCACCGGCTCCGCAGTCGTCAAGCAGGGCGGCAAAACCTGGTACTTCCTGACCGCCGATTATGCGTTCGGCGCATCGCTCGAAAACGATACGGCTAACGTGGTCAAGGCTTCGGGCGGCACAGTCCTCGGTTCCGTCAGACATCCGCTGTCGGCATCGGATTTTTCGTCATTCCTGCTGCAGGCACAATCATCCAAGGCGCAAATCCTCGGCCTTGCCAATGCCGGCGGCGATACGATCAATGCAGTCAAGGCAGCCAATGAATTCGGCATCACCAAGACGATGAAACTGGCCGGTCTGCTGATGTTCATCAACGATGTGCACTCGCTGACACTGCCGCTGACGCAGGGAATGTACGTTACCGACAGCTGGTACTGGGATCAGAATGCCGACACGCGCAAATGGGCAAAACGCTTTTTTGACCTGAGAAAGAAAATGCCGTCGAGCTTGCAGGCGGCCGACTATTCGTCAACGATGCAATATCTGAATGCCGTCAAGGCGGCGGGCACCGACGATCCGGAAAAGGTTCTCGCAAAGCTGAAATCGACCAAGATCAATGACATGTACGCCAAAGGAGGCACGATCCGTCCCGATGGCCGCATGGTCCACGAAATGTATCTGATGCAGGTCAAGACCCCGGCCGAATCCAAGTACCCATGGGATTATTACAAGGTAGTACAGGCAGTTCCGGGTGATCAGGCGTTCACCACCAAAGCCGAATCGAAGTGCGCGCTCTGGAAATAAATGACGGCTTCGCGGCGCGCCGGATTACAGCACGCCGTTTTCTAACCTACTCATCCGGCCGGTCCGGATGAGTTTTTATTTCTGAGCCGCCATGGAATTTTTCGGCATTCCGCTGCAAGCGATGATGAGCCAGCTTTTGCTGGGCCTGGTCAACGGATCGTTTTACGCGATGCTGTCACTGGGCCTGGCCGTTATTTTCGGCTTGCTCAACGTGATTAACTTCGCCCATGGCGCACTGTACATGATGGGTGCTTTCGTCGCATGGATGGGACTGAATTACTTCGGCATCAATTACTGGACGATGCTGATCGCCGCGCCGCTGCTGGTCGGCATATTCGGCATCGTGATCGAAAAAACGATGCTGCGCTGGTTGTACCGGCTCGATCACCTGTACGGCTTGCTGCTGACGTTCGGCATCACGCTGATGGTAGAGGGGTTGTTCCGCTCGTTTTACGGTGTATCGGGCCAACCCTATTCAGTGCCGGATGCCTTGACGGGCGCGACCAATCTCGGCTTCATGATTTTGCCGAACTATCGTGCCTGGGTCGTGTTTGCGTCGCTCACGGTCTGTTTCGCAACCTGGTTCGTGATCGAAAAAACCAAGCTGGGGGCCTATCTGCGCGCCGGCACCGAGAATCCGAAAATGGTCGAAGCCTTCGGCATCAATGTGCCGCTGATGGTAACGCTTACCTACGGTTTCGGCGTGGCGCTGGCGGCATTTGCCGGCGTGCTCGCTGCACCGGTGATCCAGGTGTCGCCGCTGATGGGATCGAACTTGATCATCACCGTGTTTGCGGTTGTAGTGATCGGCGGCATGGGCTCGATCATGGGCTCGATTTTAACCGGCCTCGGCCTCGGCGTGATCGAAGGCCTGACCCGCGTGTTTTATCCCCCGGCTTCCGCAACGGTTGTATTCATCCTGATGGCAATTGTTCTGATGATTCGTCCAGCAGGTTTATTCGGTAAAGAGAAATAACCGGAGCGTCGCATGATGAATAAAAAAGTTGGATACGGCATCGTACTGGCCGCCGCATTGGCCGCTCCCTTCTTCCTTTATCCGCTGTTTGTGATGAAGGTGTTGTGCTTCGCCTTGTTTGCCTGCGCATTCAATCTGCTGATCGGTTTCACGGGTTTGCTGTCGTTCGGCCATGCGGCTTTCTTCGGGGGCGCCGGTTATATCACCGGTTATGCGCTCAAGAGCATGGGTTTGCCGACCGAACTCGGCCTGGTGCTGGGAACTGCGGCGGCGGCTGTCATCGGACTGCTGATGGGCGGGCTGGCAATCCGGCGGCAGGGCATTTACTTCACTATGATTACGCTGGCGTTGGCCCAGATGCTGTTCTTCGTTTTCCTGCAGACGCCGTTTACCGGCGGCGAAGACGGTTTGCAGGGCGTACCGCGCGGCAAGCTGCTGGGCATGATCGACTTGACCAATGATCTGACGTTGTACTACGTGGTGCTGGCAATCACGATCGCCGCATTCGCATTGATCGTGCGCACGATTCATTCGCCGTTTGGCCAGGTATTGAAAGCGATCAAGGAAAACGAACCGCGTGCGATTTCGCTCGGCTACGACGTCGACAAATACAAGCTGCTGGCATTCGTGCTGTCTGCGGGATTATCCGGGCTCGCGGGTTCGACCAAAACGCTGGTGCTCGGATTCGAGACATTGACCGATGTGCATTGGACCATGTCCGGTCTGGTGGTGCTGATGACGCTGGTAGGGGGACTGGGCACGGTAATGGGACCGATCGTTGGCGCGATCATCATCATTGCGCTGGAAAACAAGCTCGGTGATTTGGGCAACTGGCTGGCAAGAATCACCAGTATCGAATGGTTCAACTCGATCGGCGAATCGGTGACGATCGTGACCGGTCTGATATTCATCGTTTGTGTGCTGGCCTTCCGGCGCGGGATTGTCGGCGAGATTGCCGCACGCTTCAAGCGGACGGCGGCACATAATTAACAGACCATGATGCAGAGTGAGAGGGGGATGTTCTGCACACCCTCTTTCAGGTTCCGGTGTGCTTAATTTTCATTCGCGAAAAACGCCGGCTTTTACAGCGCGGCCGTGTAGATGGCATGTGCATCCTCGCGAAGAACTTCGCGAGGATTGTTCGTCAATAAGCGAGTCTGCAGCATTGCATCGTCTGCCAGCCGATCGAGGTCGGCTGCGGCAATGCCGACCTGGCTCAACCGCGTTTCAATGCCGACCCGCGCGGCAATCTGTTCCATTGCACCTATCAATGCATGACTGCGCGCTTCGGCACTGCCTTGCGCCTGAGGTGCGACGATCTCCGCCAGTTCGGCATACAGTGCGGCGGCGTTGGGCATATTGAAGCGCAGTACATGCGGCAGCACGAGTGCGTTGGAAAGGCCGTGCGGCACATGGAAAATGCCGCCGATCGGATAGGCCAGCGCATGCACTGCCGCAACCGGCGCATTGGAAAAAGACTGTCCGGCCATGGTCGCGCCAAGCAGCATTGCCTGCCGCACTGCCAGATTCTTGCCGTCTTCGCACGCTGCGACAAGATTGGGTGCAAGTAAAGTGAGTGCCTGTAGCGCCAGCATGTCCGACAGCGGATTCTTTTTGTGCCGGGTGGTATAGGCTTCGATCGCATGAACCATCGCATCTATACCGGTTGCCGCAGTCACTTTCGGTAGTAAGCCGACTGTCAATTCCGCATCGAGAATCGCCAGATCGGCATATAGCTGTGGGGCGACAACGCCCATCTTGGTTGTGGCGCCGGTCGTAACGATCGCGATAGGAGTAACTTCAGAGCCGGTTCCTGCGGTAGTGGGTACTTGCACCAACGGCAGGCGTCCGGCTTTTACATTGCCGATGCCATACATTGTACTGAGCGGTTGGTCACTTGCTGCCAGCACGGCGATCAGCTTGGCGACGTCCATCGAGCTGCCTCCGCCCAAACCGATAACCAAATCAATTTTGTTCTGCCGCGCGTCAGCGGTCGCGCGCAATATGACCGCTTCAGGCGGATCGGCAAGCACCTCGGAGAAAATGCTGACTGACAAACCAGCTGCTCGCAGATCGGCAATAGGCGCGTTGACCAAGCCGGTTTTCAAAAAGCCCGCATCGGTCACAATCAACGCATGGCGGGCAGCAGGGAAGTACTGCGCGGCCAGAACGCCAAGTCGTTTGACAGCGCCCAATTCACACAGGATATTGGGCACGGTGCTAAAGCCAAATGCGTTGAATGTGTCCATCAAACCTCCTTTTCTTCATTGTAGCAATTCGTACCCCATAACATGGACGGATATAACAAGACGGAAACCTTATGGCGGCCGTGCATCCGGTAATTGCCAATAGTAAAATGCATGCTGCTTATGCCATTGAATTTTGCCCTGCGGCTTGACAGAAACAGTCTCACTATCCTCTGATGACAACAACGATAACAAAAAACAATACAGGCTTTTCAGTAAATCATTCGGCTCCGTCCGCTAAAGCCGGATACCCATGACCGATTATTTAATCCTGGGCGGAGCCGCATTTCTGGCAGGAATAATTGATGCGGTTGTCGGCGGCGGCGGCTTGATTCAAATTCCTGCATTGTTCTCGGTCTTACCAAGTGTCGTACCGGCAACTTTACTGGGCACCAGCAAGTTGGCCGGTATTTGGGGAACCGGTGTCGCAGCGATCAATTTTGCTCGCAGGGTTCGGCTGGAATGGAGTACTGCAGCACCCGCAGCGGTCTCTGCATTTGTATGGGCGTTTGTCGGTGCGTATACGGTAACCCGTATCCCGCCGGACTTTATTCGTAAACTGCTGCCTTTTATTCTGGCGGCAGTAGCGCTCTATACAGTGAAAAAGAAAGATTTTGGCAGCGTGCATGCGCCGCTGCACGAAGGCATTAAAGAAAAGGTAATTGCAGTAATGGTGGGTGGTGCTATCGGCTTTTACGATGGGTTCTTCGGTCCCGGCACCGGCAGTTTCCTTGTTTTTTTATTCGTCCGGCTTTTCGGATTTGATTTTCTCGGCGCCTCAGCTGTCGCTAAAGTCGTCAATGTTGCATGTAATTTTGCTGCGTTGTTATGGTTCGGTTATAGCGGCCACTTGTTGTGGCAGATCGGATTAGTAATGGCAGTCTGTAATGTGGCGGGCTCTATCTTGGGAAGTCGATTGGCGATTCGGCATGGCAGCGTATTTGTACGCAAGATTTTTTTGTTTGTAGTGACAATTTTGATTCTAAAAACCACTTACGATGCCTTCTTAAAATAGCTGATAACTTGGTTGTTCCACGTGAAACGTATCTTGCGGCTATAAAATCAAAATCTTGATGAGCTGCATTGTTTCACGTGGAACAAAAATGGCTCTATTAAATCTATAGCAGTTAGTAAGCCAAAAAAGACTTTATAATCACGCCTCCACTTACCGTCTCATTGAGGCGAATTATGCTCTTTCCTACAGACTTTGATGTCATCGTTGTCGGCGGCGGCCATGCTGGTACGGAAGCTGCGCTCGTGTCTGCCCGTATGGGGCAAAAAACGCTTTTACTCACACACAATATAGAAACGCTTGGCCAGATGTCTTGCAATCCATCGATTGGCGGCATCGGCAAGGGCCACTTGGTCAAAGAAGTTGACGCAATGGGCGGCGCAATGGCAATCGCCACAGACGAGGCGGGCATCCAGTTTCGAATTTTGAATTCTTCCAAAGGTCCGGCAGTCCGCGCGACTCGTGCGCAGGCGGATCGTATTTTATACAAGCAAGCGATTCGCTCCCGTCTCGAGAATCAACCGAATTTATGGTTATTCCAGCAGGCAGTAGATGATCTGATGGTGGAGGGCGACCGCGTCGTCGGTGCCATTACGCAAGTGGGCATTCGGTTTCGTAGTCGTTCAGTAGTGTTGACAGCAGGAACCTTCCTCGACGGAAAGATTCACATTGGACTGAATAATTATGCTGCCGGCCGTGCCGGCGATCCGCCTGCAGTTTCATTGGCGGCTCGGTTGAAAGAATTGAAGTTGCCGCAAGGCCGCCTGAAAACCGGGACGCCGCCGCGTATTGACGGACGCACGATTGATTTCTCTGTAATGCAGGAACAGCCGGGCGATCTTGATCCGATACCGGTCTTCTCGGTATTGGGATCGATTGCGATGCACCCGAAACAGCTGCCATGCTGGATCACGCATACCAACGAGCGTACCCATGAGATCATTCGCGGCGGCCTTGATCGCAGTCCGATGTATACCGGCGTGATCGAAGGAGTGGGCCCGCGTTACTGTCCGTCGATCGAAGATAAAATCCACCGTTTTGCAGACAAGGCGTCGCATCAGATTTTCCTGGAGCCGGAAGGGCTGACTACCAACGAATTTTATCCAAACGGTATTTCGACCAGCTTGCCATTCGATGTACAGCTGGCGTTGGTACAGTCGATGCGGGGTATGGAGCAGGCGCATATTCTGCGCCCGGGCTATGCGATCGAATACGATTATTTTGATCCGCGCGGATTAAAGGCTTCACTGGAAACCAGGGCGGTGCAAGGCTTGTTCTTTGCCGGACAAATCAACGGCACCACAGGCTATGAAGAGGCGGCGGCGCAAGGCATGCTGGCCGGCTTGAATGCCGCGCTGCTGACACAAGGGCGTGAAGCATGGACGCCCCGCCGTGACGAAGCCTACCTCGGTGTACTGGTCGACGACCTGATTACGCAAGGTGTGCAGGAGCCGTACCGGATGTTTACCAGCCGTGCCGAATATCGATTGAGCCTGCGTGAGGATAATGCCGACATGCGGCTGACCGAGATCGGACGCCGGCTCGGTTGCGTCGGCGATGCACAGTGGGCGCAGTTCGAGAAGAAGCGCGAAGCAGTGGCACGAGAGCTGGAGCGCCTTAAATCGACTTGGGTCAGCCCTCGTCTTGTGGCTGAGTCGGAAGCCGAACGCGTGCTGGGTAAAGCGATGGAGAGAGAGTATGCGCTAGCTGACTTGCTTCGCCGGCCGAATATCAGCTATGACAGCCTGATGAGTATGACCGGTATCGAAGGTCAGCAATTCAGTTGCCCGGAGCCGCTGGAAGATGCGGTCAAGGAACAAATAGAAATCCAGCTCAAGTATGCCGGCTACATCGATCGCCAGGCAAAAGAGGTCGAACGCCATGAATATTATGAGAATTTGAAGTTGCCCGCCGATCTGGATTATCTGGCTGTCAAGGCATTGTCGATGGAGGTTAGGCAAAAACTCAACAAGCATCGCCCGGAAACATTGGGCCAGGCGTCACGCATTTCCGGCATCACCCCGGCTGCAATATCGCTATTGCTGGTCCATCTGAAAAAAGGCGGCTTCAAGGAGTTTGCAACTGTCCCAGCCGATACCCAAGCGGCAGCCTGAGGATAATCCGACGATGAAAGGATTCGATCGCGCCGGATTGACGCAACAGTTGGTCACCGGCGCGCAGGCATTGCAGCCGGATTTAAGCGAGACGCAGATTGCGCGCCTGATCGACTATCTTGCCTTGCTGTCGAAATGGAACGCCGTCTATAACCTGACCGCAGTGCGCGATCCGGTACAAATGGTCACGCAGCATCTGCTCGATTCACTGGCGGTCGTGCCGGCATTCGTGAATGCAAAAAACGTATTGGATGTCGGCGCGGGAGGCGGCCTGCCGGGAATGGTGCTGGCGATCTGGGCGGCCGAGGCGCGTGCAGGCATGCGAATATCGATGGTCGATACCGTGCACAAGAAAACCGCATTCCTGACGCAGGTCAAAGCCGAGTTGGGTTTGACTAACGTCACTGTCTATACGGCTCGGGTCGAGCAGTTGGCAGTCGAAAAAAAGTTCGACATCATCACATCGCGCGCTTTTGCCGACTTGTCGGATTTCGTCAGATGGTCGGGCCATTTGCTGGCGGCCGGTGGCCGGTTCATCGCAATGAAAGGCGTCGCGCCGCACGATGAAATCAAGGGCTTGCCGACGGGATGGGAAGTGACGGCAGTGCAACCGCTGACAGTGCCGGGCCTTGCCGCAGAGCGGCACCTGATCTTTATTGAAAGAACCGACCGAACAGGAGCAGACATTCAATGAATGCGACGTTTCATCTACTGGGTATTACCGACGCCTGGCAACTGATTGCCGCGACGATGGTATTTCTGATGTTGCCCGGCCCCGGGACGTTCTGCGTGCTCACCTGTACCGGACAGCACGGCTTGCGCGGCGGCTTTGCATCGCTTGCCGGCTTGATGCTGGGCGATTCGGTATTGATGTTCCTGGCCGCGATCGGCATCGCCGCATTATTGCAGGCCAATCCATTGCTGTTCAACGGCCTGCAGTACCTGGGCGCCGCATATCTGGCTTATCTCGGATTCAAATTGCTGTTTGCGAAAGATGGGAACGCTGTGGCAGTTGTGCCGTTCTCCAATGCCGCCGATTTCCGTCGCGGATTTCTGGTCACTCTCATCAACCCGAAAGCGATCGTGTTTTACATGGCGTTTTTTCCGCTCTTCATTGATCCGGCAATGCATAGGGGGAGCGTAACGTTTCTTGCGATGGCCGCGATCATCGCAAGCTGTACCCTCTGCTATGGCAGCCTGCTGGTGTTGGCAGGCAATGCCGCCGCAACGCGGCTCAAGAATAATCGACGCATTGCATCGATCGCATCCAGGGCGGCAGGAATTTTCCTGATCGGCTTCGGAATCAAATTGACGACTAACTAAAACGACTACATGGCAAAAATATTCTGCGTCGCCAATCAAAAAGGCGGTGTCGGCAAGACCACCACCGCCGTCAATCTCGCAGCGGGCCTTGCGCAACTGGGGCAACGCGTCCTGCTGGTCGATCTTGATCCGCAGGGTAATGCAACGATGGGAGCAGGCATCAACAAGGCTGAACTCAACACATCCATCTACGAAGTATTGCTTGGCATGTCGGACGTGAAAGAAGCGCGCAAGACTTCCGAGACCGGCAAGTTCGATGTGCTGCCTGCCAATCGTGAACTGGCCGGCGCCGAGGTCGAGATGGTCGAACTCGACAATCGCGAAAAGCGCTTGAAAGACGCGCTGTCCGCCGTCGATGCGGAATACGACTTCATGTTGATCGACTGTCCGCCGGCATTGTCGATGCTGACGCTGAACGGCTTGTGCGCGGCGCACGGCGTGATCATTCCGATGCAATGCGAATACTATGCGCTGGAAGGTTTGTCCGACCTGGTCAACACGATCAAGAAGGTACACGCGAACCTCAATCCGGACCTGAAAATAATCGGCCTGCTGCGCGTGATGTTCGACCCGCGCATGACATTGTCGCAGCAAGTGTCCGCTCAACTGGAAGAACACTTCGGCGACAAGGTTTTCAAGGCAATCATTCCGCGCAATGTCCGGCTGGCGGAAGCGCCATCCTACGGCATGCCCGGCGTCACCTTCGACCCGGCGTCGAAAGGCGCGCAGGCCTATATCGCATTTGGCGCGGAAATGGTCGAACGAATCAAGGCGCTGTAGAAGCCAAGCCGCTTTTATATGCTGAACAGTCCCGTTATTGATGAAATGAGTTTATAGAAAATGGTCACGAAAAAACCAAAAGGCCTCGGCCGCGGCCTCGACGCGCTGCTCGGCGGTTCCAGTCACTTCAGCGAGTCGGCCCCCGGCATTCCGGGCGCACCATCGACGTTGCACGTCACTGAACTGCAGGCAGGCAAATATCAGCCGCGCACCCGGATGGATGAAGGCGCGTTGAATGAACTGGCCGCATCGATCAAGGCACAAGGCCTGCTGCAGGCGATCCTGGTGCGCCCGATCGCATCCCATAACGGCGCCGACAAATATGAAATCATCGCCGGCGAACGGCGCTTTCGCGCAGCCCAGCTCGCCGGACTGACCGAGGTGCCGGTTCTGGTCAAGGCGGTCGATGATCAGGCGGCGGCGGCGATGGCGCTGATTGAAAACATTCAGCGCGAAGATCTGAACCCGCTGGAAGAAGCGCAGGGCATTCACCGGCTGATCGCCGATTTCGATTTCACTCATGAACAGGCGGCAGGCGCAGTCGGCCGCTCGCGCAGCGCAGTGTCCAATCTGTTGCGGTTGTTGAATCTCGCGAAGCCGGTGCAAACGATGCTGATGGCAAGCGACATCGACATGGGCCATGCGCGCGCATTGCTGGCGGTCGATGCCGCCACGCAAATCACGCTGGCCAATCAGATCGTCGCGAAACGCCTGTCGGTGCGCGAAACGGAAAAGCTGGTTGTAAGGACGACGACCGGGCAGGTAGCCGGCAACAAGCCGCGCACAGCGGCCAAGGAAAAATCGCGCGATATCGCCCGGCTGGAAGAAGAGTTGTCCGATTCGCTGGCTGCTCATGTGACGATCAAGATGGGGACAAAGAATAAAGGCCAGCTGGTTATCGATTTCGCCGACCTCGACGCATTGGATGGCGTCATTGCAAAATTGCGCGGCACCCAGATATCGGAATGAAATGACCGGACGGACGACGCTACGCTCATCTCTTCGGAACTACTTGTTGCCAAGAAATGGCAAAGGCATGAATCCAGATTGCCTCTTCGCCGAATAAGGGCATCGTAAATATAACGGAGCGCATCGAATCGGCACATGGGCCGACCCTGGAGGCGCATGTTTCAAGCCTTGTCATGCCTTGATTAGCCGGGTTTGCGCCGCACCAAACGTTTGACGGCAAACGTGGAAAACCCTTATAATCCCGTGGTTTCGGAAGTTCGTACTCCACCCAAAACGCACCACCTGGAATTCATAACGGCCCGTACCGGTTGCTCATAAGAGCCCTCACGGGTTGCACGATTTTGGACAAGTATGCTTCGCCTCGTCCTCATGCAACTTGCGACTACGGTCGTTACTGCCGGTATTGCCGGACTGATAGGCGGAATGCCCGCGCTGTTTTCCGCGCTACTGGGCGGATTGTGTTGTGTAGTGCCGAACGGCTTGTTTGCGTTGCGTTTGTTTGCAAACGCGCAAAAGGGCGAAGCTGCCAACCCGATGTCGTTTTTCATCGGTGAATTTATCAAGATTGCATTGACCGTCGCTCTATTGGGAGCGATCGCATGGCTGTACCGCGATTTGAACTGGCTGGCGCTGATCGTCGGGTTTGTCGTGGCGCTGAAAAGTTACATCATCTTATTGTTTAGGCACTGACATGGCAACTGAACTAGCTGTTGAGGGCGCTGCGGCACACGCACCAACCGCCTCGGAATATATCGTTGAGCACCTGACGCATCTGTCTTCCAGGCATCAGGACAAAATCATCGATTTCTCGATCTTCAACGTGGACACCATATTCTGGTCCGTGGTGATCGGCATTGTCGGTTGCACCTTCATGTGGATAGCCGCGCGCCGCGCTACATCGGGTGTGCCCGGCCGTTTCCAGGCATTGGTCGAGATCGTGGTGGAAATGGTCGAGGATCAGTCCAAAGCCATCATACACGGCAATCGCAGTTTCATTGCGCCGCTCGCGCTGACCGTGTTCGTCTGGGTCTTGCTGATGAATGCACTCGATTTCCTGCCGGTCGACTGGGCCGGCGGACTCAATCGGCTTTTCGAGCTGCTCGGACTGCATATTCATGTACCGCATCATCGCACCGTGCCGACCGCCGATCTGAACGGCACGTTGGGGATGGCGCTGGGCGTCTTTGCGCTAATGCTCTATTACAACGTGAAGATCAAGGGATTGGGCGGCTTTGTGCGCGAATTGTTTTGCGCCCCGTTCGGCGCGCATCCGGCCTTGTGGATTCCCAACCTCGGATTGAACATCATTGAATTCGTCGCCAAGACCGTATCTCTCGGCATGCGGCTGTTCGGCAACATGTATGCCGGCGAATTGATTTTCCTGCTGATCGCTCTGCTTGGCTCGACCGCAACATGGTGGGGTTTCGGCATGCATGTGGTAGCCGGTTCGGTCTGGGCGATTTTTCATATTCTGATCGTATTGCTGCAAGCATTTATTTTCATGATGTTGACGCTGGTGTATGTCGGCCAGGCGCATGAAGGCCATTAAGAATAAATTGTTGGAGAGGATCCCCTCAAGGGGGATCGAGATGCCGCTACGTTAGACTCGGCTCCGCAACGGATAAGTTTTTGAAGCAGGTTTTTGGTTTTAATTTTTGATATTTACTATTTAAGGAGTTTTCATGACTGACGTCTCTTTCGTTGCACTGGCTTGCGGTTTGATTATCGGTCTGGGTGCCATCGGCGCCTGTATCGGTATCGGCATCATGGGCGGCAAATTCATCGAAGCTTCGGCACGCCAGCCGGAACTGATGAACACGCTGCAAACCAAGATGTTCCTGTTGGCAGGTCTGATCGATGCGGCGTTCCTGATCGGCGTCGGTATCGCGATGATGTTCGCGTTCGCCAACCCATTCATCAAGGGCTAATCGCCTGTTCTCATTTTGCCGGACCTGACCGTTCGGCACACGTTATTCTGAGAAGGAAATTACCGTGAACTTAAATGCAACATTGTTTGCGCAGTTCGTGGTCTTCTTCATCCTGGCGGCCTTCACGATGAAATTCGTGTGGCCGCCGCTGATGAAAGCGCTCGACGAGCGCGCACAGAAGATTACGGATGGCTTGGCTGCCGCCGATCGTGGCAAGGCAGAAATGGCTGCCGCTGAAAAGCGCGTGCAGGTAGAGCTGGCAAGCGCACGCGACGAAGGCCAGAAGCGCATTGGCGACGCTGAAAAGCGTGCTCAAGGCATCATCGAAGACGCTAAAAAAACGGCTTCCGAGGAAGCGGCACGCATCATTGCCGCCGCCAAGGCGGATGCGGAACAGCAGGTAACCAAGGCGCGTGAAACATTGCGCGGCGAAGTTGCGACCCTTGCAGTCAGAGGCGCCGAGCAGATCCTGAAGCGTGAAGTCAATGCAGCAGCGCATGCCGACTTGCTGAACCAACTGAAGACAGAGCTGTAATCATGGCTGAACTCGCAACGATCGCCCGTCCTTACGCAGAAGCTTTGTTCCGTGTGGCCAAGTCCGGTAATTTGTCGGCTTGGTCCGATCTTGTTTCCGAGATGGCACAAGTTGCGGCCCACCCCGAAGTCAGAGCGATCGCGGACAACCCGAAAGTGTCGGATCAGCAAACTACCGACTTGTTCCTGTCCGCACTGAAGTCGCCGGTCAATGCCGAAGCCAAAAACTTCGTCGGCATGCTGGTGCAAAACGGCCGTCTGACGCTGTTGCCGGAAATCGCCGCGCAATTCCATATGCTCAAGAATGCACAGGAAGGCGCAGCCGACGCGGAAATCATGAGTGCGTTCGAATTATCCGATGCCCAGGTGAAAGATGTGGTCGCGACGCTGGAAAAGAAGTTCGGCCGCAAACTTAATCCATCGGTGACTGTCGATAAGTCATTGATCGGCGGAGTGCGTGTGGTCGTCGGCGATGAAGTGCTCGACACCTCGGTACGCGCCAAATTGCAGCAGATGCACGTTGCTTTAGCTGCCTGAGTTTTACACCCCGGCGGCCAGAGCCCTAAAGCGCAAGCACAGAGAAAATTTTTAGGAGTTAGTATGCAACTCAACCCGTCTGAAATCAGCGAACTGATCAAGAGCCGGATTCAAGGGCTCGGCGATACCGCTGAGATTCGCAATCAAGGCACGGTCATTTCCGTGACCGACGGAATTGTCCGCATTCACGGTCTGTCCGACGCGATGCAAGGCGAGATGCTGGAATTCCCGGGCAATACGTTCGGCCTCGCGCTGAACCTCGAGCGCGACTCCGTTGGCGCCGTTATTCTCGGTGAATACGAGCATATTTCCGAAGGCGACACCGTCAAGACGACCGGCCGCATTCTGGAAGTGCCGATCGGCCCGGAACTCAAAGGCCGCGTGGTCAACGCGCTCGGTCAGCCGATTGACGGCAAGGGCCCGATCAACGCCAAATTGACTGCCCCGATCGAAAAAATCGCTCCGGGCGTGATCGCACGTCAATCCGTTTCGCAGCCGATGCAAACCGGTTTGAAGGCAATTGACTCCATGGTGCCTATCGGCCGCGGTCAACGCGAACTGATCATCGGCGATCGCCAAACCGGCAAGTCCGCTGTAGCGATTGATGCAATCATCAATCAAAAGGGTCAGAACATGACCTGTATCTACGTCGCGATCGGGCAGAAGGCATCGACCGTCAAGAACATCGTGCGTTCGCTCGAACAGCATGGCGCAATGGAATATACGATTGTTGTCGCTGCCACCGCGTCCGAATCCGCCGCGATGCAATACGTCTCGGCTTATTCCGGCTGCGCAATGGGTGAATACTTCCGCGACCGCGGTGAAGATGCATTGATCGTGTATGACGATCTGTCCAAGCAAGCTGTCGCCTACCGTCAAGTGTCGCTGCTGCTGCGTCGTCCACCGGGCCGTGAAGCCTATCCCGGCGACGTGTTCTATCTCCATAGCCGTTTGCTGGAGCGTGCAGCGCGTGTGAATCCCGACTACGTCGAAGCGTTCACCAAAGGCGCAGTCAAAGGTAAAACCGGTTCGTTGACCGCACTGCCGATTATTGAAACGCAAGCCGGCGACGTCTCCGCGTTCGTGCCGACCAACGTGATTTCGATTACCGACGGCCAGATCTTTCTGGAAACGTCGTTGTTCAACGCTGGTATCCGTCCTGCGATCAACGCCGGTATTTCGGTGTCGCGCGTTGGCGGTGCTGCACAGACCAAGGTCATCAAAAACCTGTCCGGCGGTATTCGTAATGATCTGGCACAGTATCGTGAATTGGCCGCTTTCGCGCAGTTCGCTTCGGACCTCGACGCCGCTACTCGCAAGCAGCTGGATCGTGGCGCACGCGTGACCGAGCTGCTGAAGCAGGCTCAATATTCGCCGCTGCCGATTTCGCTGATGGCCGTTTCACTGTACGCAGTGAACAATGGATATCTGGACGACATCCCGGTGAAGAAAGTGCTCGCGTTCGAGGCGGGTTTGCATGGCTATATGAAAACCAGCCAGGCCGCGCTGCTGCAAAAGATTGAAGAAACCAAGCAACTCGACAAGGACGGTGAAGTTGCATTGGCCGCCGCAGTTGCTGATTTCAAAAAATCCGCAGCGTACTGATCACACCTCGGCTACAAGGAGCAAGGACTCATGGCTGTAGGCAAAGAGATACGTGGCAAGATCAAGAGCGTAGAAAATACGAAGAAGATCACCAAGGCGATGGAAATGGTCGCCGCTTCCAAAATGCGCAAAGCGCAGGACCGGATGCGGGCCGCTCGTCCCTATAGTGACAAGATTCGTAATATCGCTTCCAATCTGGCTACTGCGAATCCGGAGTACACGCATCCGTTCCTGGTCAAGCAAGACAAGGCAAAGACGGTTGGCATCATCGTCGTGACGACCGACAAGGGTTTGTGCGGCGGCTTGAATACCAACGCATTGCGTCTGGTGACGACCAAGCTGCGTGAACTCGACGGTCAGGGCAACAAGGTTGAAGCGGTCGCCATCGGCAACAAGGGCTTGGGTTTTCTGAACCGTATCGGTGTGCGTGTCGTATCGCACGCCATACAAATCGGCGATACGCCGCATCTGGACAAGTTGATTGGCCCGGTCAAGGTATTGCTCGATGCGTATCAGGAAGGCAAGCTCGATGCAGTCTACCTGGTGTACACCAAGTTCATCAACACGATGAAGCAAGAGCCGATGCTGGAGCAATTGCTGCCGTTGGCCGCTGAAAGAATGCAGGCCGATAAGGGTAACCACTCGTGGGACTACCTGTATGAACCTGATCCGCAGACCGTGATTGACGAACTGTTGGTGCGTTATGTTGAAGCGCTGATTTACCAAGCCGTTGCTGAAAATCTGGCATCCGAGCAATCGGCCAGGATGGTGGCGATGAAGTCGGCGAGCGACAATGCAGGCAACGTGATTGGTGAGTTGAAGCTGGTCTATAACAAGACGCGTCAAGCGGCGATTACCAAAGAACTTTCCGAGATCGTCGCCGGTGCGGCTGCGGTTTAATAACGCAATAGCGTTTGAACAGATTTTAAATTTACTATATTGAAGGAACGAAAATGGCTGATGGCAAAATCGTTCAGTGTATCGGCGCTGTGGTCGACGTTGAGTTTCCGCGCAACGCAATGCCCAAGGTGTACGATGCCTTGAAAATGGCAGGCTCCGAACTGACCCTGGAAGTACAGCAGCAACTGGGCGACGGCATCGTCCGTACCATTGCGCTGGGTTCCTCCGACGGTCTGCGTCGCGGCATGATGATTCAGAATACCGGCAATCCGATCATGGTTCCGATTGGCAAAGCGACCCTTGGCCGCATCATGGATGTGCTGGGCAATCCGATCGACGAATGCGGTCCGGTAAGCCACGAACTGACCGCATCGATTCACCGCAGGGCGCCTGCCTACGACGAGCTGTCGCCATCGCAGGATCTGCTGGAAACCGGCATCAAGGTGATTGATCTGGTTTGTCCGTTTGCCAAAGGCGGCAAAGTCGGCTTGTTCGGCGGCGCCGGCGTAGGCAAGACGGTGAACATGATGGAACTGATCAACAACATTGCCAAGGCACACAGTGGTTTGTCCGTGTTCGCCGGCGTGGGCGAGCGTACTCGCGAGGGCAACGACTTCTACCACGAGATGGCCGACTCCAAAGTGGTGGATCTGGAAACGCCGGAAAATTCCAAAGTTGCGATGGTCTACGGTCAGATGAACGAGCCGCCGGGAAACCGTTTGCGCGTGGCATTGACCGGCTTGACGATTGCCGAAGGCTTCCGTGACGAAGGCCGCGACGTGTTGTTCTTCGTTGATAACATCTATCGCTTTACACTGGCCGGCACCGAAGTATCCGCGTTGCTGGGTCGTATGCCTTCCGCAGTGGGTTACCAGCCGACGCTGGCTGAAGAAATGGGCCGTCTGCAAGAACGCATTACCTCGACCAAGACCGGTTCGATCACATCGATCCAGGCCGTCTATGTCCCGGCGGATGACTTGACCGACCCGTCGCCGGCTACCACCTTTGCCCATCTGGATTCCACCGTCGTGTTGTCGCGCGATATCGCATCGCTCGGTATTTATCCTGCGGTCGATCCGCTCGATTCGACCTCGCGTCAGCTGGATCCGCTCGTGGTCGGTCAAGACCACTACGACACCGCCCGTGCGGTGCAGGGTACGCTGCAGCGTTACAAGGAATTGCGCGACATCATCGCGATTCTGGGCATGGATGAATTGGCGCCGGAAGACAAGCTGCTGGTTGCACGTGCCCGCAAGATGCAGCGCTTCCTGTCGCAGCCGTTCCACGTTGCTGAAGTGTTTACCAACTCCCCAGGCAAATACGTTTCGCTGAAAGACACGATCAAGGGCTTCAAGATGATCGCTTCCGGCGAACTGGATCACTTGCCGGAACAAGCGTTCTACATGGTCGGCACGATCGAAGAAGCAATCGAAAAAGCCAAGAAGATTCAGTAACCTCCTTTCCGCTCTTGTTCCTTCCTCCTCCGGATGAGGGCTTAGGGCAAGAGCGGTGAAGGATGGTTTGAAATCTTCGGACCAACAAATAAGGCTATAACATGGCACATACTATTCACGTAGACGTCGTCTCCGCAGAGGAGCAAATCTTCTCGGGTGAAGCGGAATTCGTCGCGTTGCCGGGTGAAGCGGGCGAGCTGGGCATTTATCCGAAGCACACGGCGCTGATCACGCGCATCAGGCCGGGTGCGGTGCGCATCAAGGTGGCCGGTCAGGCTGAAGATGAATTCGTTTTCGTCGCCGGCGGCATTCTTGAAGTGCAACCCGATGTCGTGACTGTCCTGGCCGATACCGCAATCCGCGGTTCGGATCTGGATGAAGCGAAAGCGACTGAAGCGAAGAAGATGGCAGAAGAAGCATTGGTCAACAGGGAATCGCAAATCGACTATGCGGCAGCACAGGCGGAACTGGCAGTTGCGGTTGCGCAATTGGCGGCGATTCAAAGGCTGCGTCAAAAACGCTAACCGGATTACAGGCGGTACAATGAAAGGCAGCTTCGGCTGCTTTTTTGTTTTCAGGGGTGTCAGATGACTTTCGCTACCGCATCCATTCCGGCAATACTGGCCGAGGGCCGCACGATTGCCGTCGTCGGCCTTTCCGCAAAAACCGATCGTCCTAGCCATGAAGTCGCACGCTACCTGCAGACGCACGGCTATCGCATCATTCCGGTAAATCCGATGTATGCAGGCACTCGCATTTTGAATGAGCCCTGTTATGGATCGCTCACTGAAGCGGCAGCGGCGCTGGTGAAAGACAATGTGAAAATCGACGTCGTCGATTGTTTCCGCAAATCCGAAGCCATCGAACCGATCGCGGATGAGGCGATTGCGATCGGCGCGCGATATTTATGGATGCAGCTTGGCGTCGTCAATGAAAAAGCGGCGGCCAAGGCACGGGCCGCCGGCCTGACGGTGGTAATGAACCGTTGCATCAAGATCGATCATATGAATGCGCTTTGAATGGCTAATCAAGGACAGGCAATGAAGGCACGAGAACTTTTCCGGGCAGGCAAAAGGATCAAGTTGATCGATGCCGACGCGGCCGACAAACCGTTGTCCAGCGGCGACAAGGCGGAAGATAAACAGCGGATCGATCAACTCGCGCAGCAGATCGCCGCATTGCAGGATGTGTTTTATGCCGAGCATCAGCGCAAGCTGCTGGTGATTTTGCAGGGAATGGATACGTCGGGCAAGGATGGCACTATCAGGGGTGTATTCGGACGGATCGATCCGCTGGGCATTCGAAGCGTCTCTTTCAAGGCGCCGACATCGATAGAGCGCGAGCACGATTATCTATGGCGCGTGCATAAGGAAACGCCGGCGCAGGGCGAGACGGTTATTTTCAACCGCAGCCATTATGAAGATGTGCTGATCACGCGCGTGCATGGCTGGATAGACGACAATGAATGTAAACGTCGCCACGGGCAGATCCGCGATTTCGAACGGATGATGGTGGAGACCGGCACGGTGTTGCTGAAATTCTTTTTGCATATCTCAAAGGATGAACAAAAGAAGCGGCTGGAACAGCGTCTCGCCGATCCGGAAAAGCATTGGAAATTCGATCCGCAGGATCTGGAAGAACGCAAATACTGGGATGATTATCAAGAAGCGTACAAGCAGGCGATTGCAGAAACCAATGCAGATCATGCGCCGTGGTATCTGATTCCGGCCGATTCGAAAACGCATCGCAATCTGGCCATCGCATCGGTTGTGCTGGAAACGATGGAAAGCATGAAGCTCGCCTATCCTCCCGCACATCCTGAATATGCGAAGATCAAGATACCTTGATCCGGTTTGTTGTCGAGTATGGCTAGTCACAGGATGGGTTTCGCTTTGCTCTATCCATCTTTTCAAACCGGGCCTTTCCGATAACGTTACAGCCTTTGTATTTGCGGAGCCGGATACGGAAACGACGGATGAAAAGCAGTCCGATTGTCACTGATCCACGCATCGAGTTTCTGTTCCGTGCCTTTGGGCAGATGCAGTCCCAGCTTCGAGCGTCGCCATAGCATGTCCGCCGCGCACGTTGCCCATTCCTGCCGTATCCAATACTCCGCTTCAGCTGCAAATAATTCCGGCGCGATTTCCTGCCCCATCTGCGCAATACTTTCGCGACCGGTCAATAGCCGGTGAATCCGGGTGCCGTACGCATGGGCATAACGCGCCACCAGCTTCGGCGGGAGCCATCGATATTCCTGCTGCAGCCCGTGTACATAACGATCGAATTCCAGCACCGACCGGTTGTCCGGCTGCGCACCATACAAGTCGCCGCCCGGCAGACATGCATTGGCAGTCCAGCCGGCCTTCCGGTTGGATAATCCCGGCGCGATCAAATCGACCGCTTCCTCGGCCAGTTTGCGAAAGGTCGTTATCTTGCCGCCGAAGACCGACAGTATCGGCGCACCGGCGGCATCGAGGTCAAGCCTGTAATCGCGCGTGACTTCGGAAGCATCGGATGAATCGTCCTCGACCAGTGGGCGCACGCCCGAATACGACCAGACTACATCGGCCGGCGTAATCGATTTTTGAAAATAGCGGTTCAACAGTTCGCACAGATAAGCAATCTCATCCTGTTCGATTGCCACCTTGTCGGCGTCGCCGTGATATTCGATATCGGTGGTGCCGATCAGCGTGAAGTCGTGTTCATAAGGAATCGCAAAAACAATGCGGCCATCCGGATGCTGGAAGATATACGCGTACGGATGGTCGAACAATTTGCTGACCACGATATGGCTGCCCTTGACCAGCCGCATCGCCTTGCCCACGGACTGATGTACGGCGGTTTGCAGAAAGTGCATGGCCCACGGGCCGGTCGCATTGATCAGGCAGCGCGCATTCACATCGATGGTCTCATTCGCTGCTGTCCGCAGGCCCGCAATCCAGCGGTCGCCCTGCCGTTGCGCCGATTCGCATCGGACATGCGTCAATATCGTCGCGCCCTTGGCGGCGGCGTCGATCGCATTCAGCACCACCAGCCGCGCATCGTCGACCCGGGCGTCCGAATACACGAAGCCGCGAGTGAAGCCCGGCTTCAACGGTTTGCCGGCAGGATGGCGACGCAGGTCGGCGCCGCTGGAGCCGGGCAGCAGTTCGCGCCGCGCCAGATGATCGTAGAGGAACATGCCGGTGCGGATTATCCAGGCCGCGCGCTGGCCTTTATCGTGCGGCATCACGAAGCGCAGCGGCCGCATGATGTGCGGTGCGGCGCGCAGCAGCACCTCGCGTTCGATCAATGCCCTGCGCACCAGGCCGAATTCGTAATGTTCGAGATAGCGCAATCCGCCATGGATCAGTTTGGTCGAGGCCGACGATGTATGCGACGCGAGGTCGTCCTTGTCGCACAGGACGACGGACATTCCGCGTCCGGCCGCATCGCGCGCGATGCCGGCGCCATTGATTCCGCCGCCCACCACCAGTACATCGCATGCGATCTTGTGCCGTGTCTGTGCCATCTCGTCCTCGTACCGAAAGGTAAACCGTCCGGCATCCTTGTAATATATGAACAAGATACGGCAAAAAACGAAAACAAATCAACAGCGCAAACATTATTGAACAATTGCGCCCTCAGCCAGGCATCGAAACCGGCAACAGCATCCGGAGGGCTGGTCCGGATTCCTTGCGAAAGAGGAAAGGTGTTATCTTGAACAATTCCCGGGTCCGGCGAGCCGTTCTTTAAGCGATAATACGGACTTCCTTCCAGTTTGCATGACGATTCCGATGTCCGCTTGTTTCGCCCCTCTCAAAAACGATACCTTCCTGCGCGCGCTGTTGCGCCAGCCGACCGACTACACGCCGTTGTGGCTGATGCGCCAGGCCGGACGCTATCTGCCGGAATACCGCGCCACCCGCCAGCGCGCCGGCTCTTTCCTCGGCCTTGCCAAGAATCCGGATTATGCGACCGAAGTCACGCTGCAGCCGCTTGACCGGTATGCGCTCGATGCCGCGATCCTGTTTTCCGACATCTTGACGGTACCGGATGCAATGGGGCTGGGACTGTATTTCGCCGATGGCGAAGGGCCGAAATTCGAGCGTCCGTTACGCGATGAAAAAGCGGTGATGGCATTGCAGGTTCCCGATCTGGGTACGCTGCAATATGTATTCGATGCGGTCACGCAAATCCGCACCGCATTGAATGGCCGCGTGCCGCTGATCGGCTTTTCCGGCAGCCCATGGACGCTCGCATGCTACATGGTTGAGGGCGGCGGGTCGGACGATTTCCGCATAGTCAAGACCATGTTGTATAACCGTCCGGACCTGATGCATCACATCCTCAAGGTGAACGCCGCCGCCGTCGCCGCGTATCTGAATGCACAAATCGATGCCGGCGCGCAGGCGGTAATGATTTTTGACACCTGGGGCGGCGCGCTGGCCGATGGCGCCTATCAACAGTTCTCGCTGGATTACATGCGCGAAGTAGTGCGCCGGTTAAAGCGCGACAAGGATGGCGTGCGCATTCCAAGCATTGTTTTTACCAAAGGTGGCGGCTTGTGGCTCGAGCAGATTGCCGATATCGGTACCGATGCGGTCGGACTGGACTGGACCGTCAATCTGGCCGATGCATGCGCGCGAGTCGGCAACCGGGTCGCATTGCAGGGCAATCTCGATCCGATAGTGCTGTTTGCCGACCCCGATCAGATCCGCACCGAGGTTGCCAAGGTACTCCGATCGTTTGGCGCGCCGCAACCGGGCACCGGCCATGTTTTCAACCTCGGCCATGGCATTTCACAGTTCACGCCGCCTGAGGCAGTAGCGGTAATGGTCGATACGGTGCATGAAGTCAGCCGCATCATGCGTGCGTAAGCCATACTTCGCAATCAGGAAGCTTTTAAATCGGGAAAGCGGCGGAATTGCAAAATGGAAATTGTGAAATCGGACTTAATTTTTGCTTGATTAAAATAACTTATTCACAAAATTTTCTTGTGCAGAGCAATAAAAATGACTCTGCTCATTCTTCTTTATTGGATATAAGTCTGAATTTAAGCAATTGATTTTAAAGACATTTATTTTATTTTAAAAATTAACCGACGACTTCAGGCGCGCATTAAACCTTGCATTTGCAAATATCGATAGTCTCTTATTCACAAAGTTATCCACAGGGTTGTGGATAGTCTTAAAAGGGCTTAAGAAACCATGAGTTAGCCGAATATTTAAAGCTTCACATTAAGTGTTGAAAACATGATCTCAACATCAACTTTGGCAATCGGAATAGAAGTCGTTCTTAA
>JAQGLW010000142.1 GCA_028292665.1 Herminiimonas sp. | reverse complement strand
GAAGGGGCGGCCGCGGCCACTTCATCCAGCTCTACGGCACCGAGGGCAAATGGGGCTGCTATGTGATCGAAGTGCCGCCGGCCGGCGCCCTCAACGTCGAAAAACACATGTACGAGGAAATCTTCCTGGTCGTCGAAGGCCGCGGCACCACCGAAGTCTGGCAGGAGGGCGATACCAAAAAGCATGTGTTCGAATGGCAGGCCGGCTCGCTGTTTTCGATTCCGATGAATGCGCTGTACCGGATCGTCAACGGCAGCTCCAGCGGCGCCTTGCTGTTGTCCGGCAATACCGCGCCGAACGTGATCAACATGATCAACAACTTCGGCGCCGTGTTCAACAATCCTTTCATTTTCCACGACCGTTTCAGCGGCGCCGAGGATTTCTTCAAGCCGAAGGACGACATCGAAGCCGATCCGGTGCGCGGGCTGGCGATGCGCCGCACCAACCTGATCCCGGATGCGGCAAACTGCGATCTGCCACTGGACAACCGGCGCTCGCCCGGCTACCGCCGCATCGAGCCGTTCATGACGAACAACTGCTTCTACTTCTGGATCGGCCAGCACGAAAACGGCCGCTATTCGAAGGCGCATGCGCACACTTCGGCGGCCGTGCTGATCTGCCTCAAGGGCAAAGGCTACACCTACAGCTGGCCCGAGCGGCTCGGCGTCAATCCGTGGAAAGACGGCCATGCCGACCAGGTGCGCCGTCTCGACTACGAAGCAGGAGGATTGGTGACGGCTGCGCCGGGCGGCGCGCGCTGGTATCACCAGCACTTCAGCGTGTCGGAAGATCCGTTCCGGCTGACGGCGTGGTTCGGACCGCACAATCCCGGCCGCGATCCCGGCCCTCCGGGCGAGAAGCACACCGACTACACCGCCATCGACGTGAATGACGGCGGCACCGCGATTCCTTACTGGATGGAAGATTCGTATATCCGCAACGAGTACGAAGAGATTCTGAAAAAGAATCGCGTCGTCAGCCGGATGGACCCGAACTGGTACCAGAAGCCGACAGACAAGTAATCGCGCATCGATAATAATCAACTCAGGAGACGCTTCGCATGAGCGAAGAAGCGGGCGGCAGGGTATTTTTCAGTAACGTCAGGCGCAGCCTCGAGGAAGAGGATGAGATCCGGCTGGTCAGCGTCGGTGTCGATATCGGCTCGTCCACTTCCCACCTCGTGTTTTCGCGGATCGTGCTGGAACGGCTCGACAACCGTTACATCGTCTCCGAGCGCGAGCTGCTGCACGAATCCGAAGTCCTGCTCACGCCTTATGCCGAAGACATGACGATCGATGCGGCCGCTCTCGGCAGCTTTATCGATCGCCAATATAAACTCGCGCAGATCGATCCCGCCGCGATCGATACCGGCGCCCTGATTCTTACCGGGGTGGCGGTCCGCCGCAGCAATGCGCGTGCCATCGGCGACTTGTTTGCGGCCCAGGCCGGCAAGTTCGTGTCGGTCAGCGCCGGCGACGGGCTGGAGACCACGCTTGCCGCTTTCGGCTCAGGCGCGGCGGCGCGCTCGATCCGCGAAAGCGCGCGCGTGATGAATGTCGATATCGGCGGCGGCACGTCGAAAATCGCGGTCTGCGAAGCCGGCGAACTGGTCGAGATGACCGCGGCCGACGTCGGCGCGCGCATCGTGTCGTTCGATGCCGAGGGACGCACGGTCCGGATCGAGGCGGCCGGCTATCGCTTCGCCGAAGAAGTCGGACTGAAGCTGGAGTTCGGCGTCAAGCCGGATGCGCATTTGCTGGACCGGATGGTCGAGCGCATGGCCGACCGCCTGCTGGAAATCATTCAAAGCCCGTCCCTCAGCGCGGCCTCCGCCGCACTGCTGCGGCTGGACCCGCTGCGCAACGAGCGCAAGCCGGATGCGATCACCTTCTCGGGCGGCGTATCGGAATATATCTACGGTTTGCAGCAGCAGGCGTTCGGCGACCTCGGGCCGCGGCTCGCGCAGGCGGTATTGAAGCGGGTGAAGCAATGGGGGCCGCGCATCGAAAAGCCGGAGCAGGGCATCCGCGCCACTGTCGTCGGCGCATCGCAATACACGGTGCAGGTCAGCGGTAGCACGATTTATGTCGCGCCGCAAAGCGTTCTTCCGCTCCGGAACATTCCAGTGATCACGCCGGACCTGCCGCTCGACGGCGAGACGCTCGACCCAGACCGGATCGCCGCCGCAGTGCGCAGCGCGTTGCGGCGCTTCGATCTGCACGAGGGCGAGCAGGCGGTCGCGTTGTGCTACCGCTGGAAAGAATCGGCCACGTTCGCGCGGCTCGATGCCTTCAGCCGCGGCGTTGCCGCCGGCCTGTCGGCCATGCTGGAGCGCGGACTTGCGCTGATCCTGGTCGGCGACGGCGATATCGGCGGCCTGATCGGCATCCATTGCGAACAGGAGCTGCGCATGCCGAACCCGATCGTTTCGATCGACGGCATCATTCTCAAGGAATTCGACTTCATCGACATCGGCGCGCTGCTCGATACATCCGGCGCGGTGCCGGTCGTGATCAAGTCGCTGGTATTCCCGACCTCGGCCGCGCTGGGACGAATCGACAAGGGAATGGCGGCCTGAATGGCGCCTTACGCTGCACATCCGAACCATCCGGCATCCACGGTGCCGTACCCGCCGATCGAGCCGTACGACAGCGGATTGATCGAGGTCGACGGCGGCCACCGGGTTTACTGGGAGACCTGCGGCAATCCGCTCGGCAAGCCTGCGCTGTTCCTGCACGGCGGACCCGGCGGCGGCTGCAGCGCAGGCAACCGCCGGCTGTTCGATCCGCAACGCTACCGGATTATTCTGTTCGACCAACGCGGCTGCGGACGTTCGCTGCCGCATGCGGGCCTGGAGGCCAATACCACCGCGCATCTGATCGGCGATATCGAACTGTTGCGGCAACGCTTCGGCATCGAGCGCTGGCTGGTGCTGGGGGGATCGTGGGGCGCAACGCTGGCGCTGGCCTATGCGGAGGCCCATCCCGCGCGCGTCGGCGCGCTGGTGCTGCGCGGGGTTTTCACCGCGCGGCAAGCCGAACTGGACTGGCTTTACCGGGGCGGCGCATCTTTCCTGTTTCCCGAAGCATGGGACAGATTTCTGGCGCCGATACCCGAATGCGAAAGAAGCGACCTGATCGCCGCCTATCATGCCCGTCTGACTTGCGGCGATCCGCTGGTCGAAGCAGCGGCGGCGCAAGCCTGGTGCGCGTGGGAAGAGGAGCTCATGACGCTGGAACCGCAGCCGGCTGCGCCGGTGTCCGACATCGCGCCGCTGCGCGCCATGGCCCGGATCGAGACCCACTATTTCATGCACCGCGCATTTTTCGAAGAGGGACAACTGATCGGCAATGCGCACCGGCTGCACGGCATTCCCGCAGTCATCGTGCAGGGCCGCTACGATGCGGTCACGCCGCCGGCGACCGCCTGGGATCTGCACCGGGCATGGCCGCAAACGGATTTGCAGATGGTGCCGGATGCAGGCCACGCGTCGACCGAGCCGGGCAACCTGCGCCGGCTCGTGATGGCGACGGATCGTTTCGCCGGGATGGAATGGTGAGCGATATCCGTCATGGAAGTGGTTCTTATATACGGAACGTCGTTTCATTTATTGCGGCGAAACAAATTTAGCCATACAATTGACCGCAGAAGATTTTAAAAGAACTGTCTTGCCGTTCCCGTAATGCGATGAATGCGAACAATCGGGATGAACGGCAATGCAGCAGGAGATGAAAGCAGCATGAACGCAAGAATCACGAATTACGGAAAGACCCTGCTGGCGCTTGCCGCCGCAATGATCGCATGCGCGCAGCCTGCCGTTGCGCAGCCGGCGCAAGCCAAAAACGACGCGGTATACATGTATCGCGGAGCGGACCGCAATCAGCGCCTGATCGAGCGGGCGCGCCAGGAAGGCAGCGTGGCGGTTTATACGTCGCTGGCCACGACCGAATCGCAGCCGCTGGCCAAGGCGTTCGAGAAGAAATACGGCATCAAGGTAGATCTGTGGCGCGCAACCAGCGACAAAGTGGTGCAGCGGACGATCGCCGAGGGGCAGGCCAGGCGTTATGCGGTCGATGTCGTTGAAACCAACAGCCCCGAACTGGAAATGATCACGCGGGAAAAATTATTCTCGGAATTTTTCAGTCCCTATATCTCCGATTTGCCGCCGGCCGCCGTGCAGCCGCACCACATGTGGTTTCCGGACCGGCTGAATTTTTTCGTGGTGACTTACAACACCAACAAGATCAAGCGCGAGGACCTGCCTAAAACCTATGAGGGTTTTCTCGACCCGAAATGGAAGGGAAAACTGGGCCTCGAAGCAACCGATTCCGAATGGATGGCAACCATCATCAAAAAATGGCGTCCGGACCGCGGCATGAAATTCTTCGAAAAACTGTCAGACATGAAACTCGACATGCGCAAGGGTCACATTCTATTGGCGGAAATGGTCGGCGCCGGCGAGGTTCCGGTCGCTCTTAGCGTGTATAACTCGGAAGCCGAATCGATGAAGCGGCGCGGCGGTCCGGTCGACTGGATGCCGGTCGAGCCGGTAGTGGGCCGCCCGCAGGGCATCGGCGTCGCAAAAAATGCGCCGCATCCGAATGCCGCGCTGCTGTTCGCCGATTTCGTGCTGTCGCCCGAAGGGCAGGAACTGTTCAACTCGATGGGCCGGGTGCCCGCCAGCCTGAAAGTGAAAAGCAAGCTGAACAATTTCCCGTACACTATGGTTGATCCTGTCACGGTGCTCGATGAGAGCGAAAAGTGGGAAAAGCTGTGGGATAACCTGTTTCTTAAAAAATGAGCGATAGACAGCTTTCCTCGCCGGCGGAGATTCAGGACGCAACCGGCATATCGCTCATGCATTTGCTGAAAAACCGACAGAACCCTATTTGAAAGAAAGAGAAGCATGGAAACATTGCCGCAAGACTGGCTGGGCCTGGTGCTCGTCGTGTTCATTCTCGGACTCAAGCACGGCATGGACCCGGACCATCTCGCCACGATCGACGGCCTGACCCGCTTCAATGCGCAGCACCGGCCGCGCCTGTCGCGCTGGTCGGGTTGCCTGTTTTCGCTGGGACACGGCATCGTGGTGACGCTGGTCGCCGCCGTAGTGGCGCTGACGGCAAGCAAATGGTCGGCGCCGGGCTGGCTGGAAGATTTCGGCGCCTGGATTTCGATCGTATTTCTGCTGGTGCTCGGTTTTGCCAACCTGCGCGCAGTGTTTCGTTCGGCGCCCGACCAGGTGGTGCATGCGGTCGGCCTGAAAGGGCGTTTTCTCCGCCGCTTTTCCCAAACCAGTCATCCGGTGGTGATCGCCTCGGTCGGCGCCGCGTTTGCGCTGTCGTTCGATACGGTAAGCCAGACGGCGCTGTTCTCGCTGACCGCATCGAACCTGGCCGGCTGGCTGTTTTCCATCGGGCTGGGCGTGCTGTTCATGATCGGCATGATGATCACCGACGGCATCAACGGCCTGTGGGTTTCGCGCCTGCTGCGCCAGACCGATCAGCGCGCGCTGATCGCTTCGCGCGTGATGGGCCTGTCGATCGCGTTCCTCAGTATTTCGATAGCCGGCCTCGGCATGGCCAAATATTTTGCGCCGGCCTTTTCGGCCATGGTGGAAGGCGCGGGACTTTTGATGGGCGTCGGCCTGGTGGCGATCCTGCTGGCCAGTTTCGGCCTCGCAATTCGCCTGTCGCGGCCGCTTCAACGCGTTTAAGCGCGGATTGCTGCCTTGAACAAGCTTGCCTTCATTGTTAAACTGCGTTCTGCATAACAGAAAGGGGCCTAATTCATGGAACGGAAAAAAACAAGTAAACCGGGCAAGCCGAAAACCCGCCTGTCCTCGGTGGCGAATGCAATTCGGCTGATCAAGGCCTTCTCGGACGATGAATATGAGATCGGCATCAGCGATCTCGGCAAGCGGTTGCTGCTGCCCAAGAGTACCGTGCATCGTCTCGCCAGCACACTGATCGATGCCGGCATGCTGGAACAGAATACCGAGACCGGGAAATACCGGCTTGGCCTGGTCCTGTTCGAACTGGGTTCGCTGGTGCGCCGCAAGATGGATTTCTCGAGCGAGGCCAAACCTTATCTGATGGCGCTGCGCGAAAAAACCGGCGAAACGGTTCATCTGGCGATTCTCGATCACACCAGCATTCTGTACATCAACAGCCTCGAAAGCAGGCAGGCGATCCGCATGACGATGGACGTCGGCGTTCGCAAGCCGGCGTTCTGCACCGCGGAAGGCAAGGTCCTGCTCGCGTTTTTGCCGGTGGAAATGCTCGAACGCATTCTGACGTCAGGAGCGGCCGGGCGCACTCCCGATAGCGTGGCCGATCTGGCCGCGCTGCGTCAGGAGCTGACCGCGGTCCGCAACCGCGGCTACGCGCTCGACGACGAAGAGAGCGAACTCGGGATGCGCTGTATTGCGGCTCCGGTGCGTGACCATTACGGCAACGTGATCGCCGCCACCAGCGTCGCGGGGCCTTCCCAGCGGCTGACGAAAAAGATTCTGATGTCGTATGCGCCCGACGTAGTGAGCGCCGGCGAAGCCATTTCGGTGCGCCTCGGATATCAACCGTTGCGCGCCGCCCGGTTGCAGCGGGGCGGTCGGATGGAAGAAAGGCCGATTTTGTGAAACGGTGCGGCATTGAAGCTTTGAAGAATATTATTTTTATTTGCAACTTCAAGGCCGCGCACGCTGTGCGCGGCTTTCGTTAAATCAAGTGTGGCTGCTGCGCCGTATCCGTTTCGGATGCGGCGCTGATGAAGCACCTCAACTCTTCCGGAAACAATCACGACCATCATGTTTAAAATAACCGTTGCCGATAGCGAGCGCCAATTTGAATGTGCGCCGGACGACACCATCATGCGCGCCGCGCTGCGCGCCGGAGTCGGAGTGCCGTACGAATGCAATGTCGGTTCCTGCGGCACTTGCAAGATAGAACTCGTCAGCGGCGAGGTCGTCTCCAACTGGCCGGAGGCGCCGGCGCTGACCGAGCGCGACCGCGGCCGCAAGCGGATACTCGGCTGCCAGTCGCGTCCGACCGGCGATTGCACCGTCAAGGCGCGTCTCTCGGACCAGTATCTGGGCAGCGGCTGCCGGCCGCAGCAGTTCAAGGCAACCCTGACGGCATGCCGCGATGTGACTCACGACATTCGCGAATTCCGGTTTCGGCTCGATGTGCCGGTGCATTTTCTTCCGGGGCAATATGCGCTGCTGTACTTCCCGGACGTCAACGGACCGCGCGCCTATTCGATGTCGAATATTTCGCAGGACGACGGCAGCTGGCATTTCCAGATCAAGCGGGTGCCGGGCGGTTCCGGCACCGGCACCTTGTTCGACAAGATTCGCACCGGCGACACGCTGATGATGGACGGACCCTATGGCCTGGCCTATCTGCGCACCGACAGTCCGCGCGACATCGTCTGCATTGCGGGCGGCTCCGGTCTTGCGCCGGTGATGTCGATCGCGCGCGGCGTGGCGGCCGATCCGTCGATGGCCTCCCGCAAGCTGCATTTCTTTTACGGCGGGCGGGGGCCGCGCGATATCTGCGGCGAAGACATGCTGCGCGAACTGCCGGGATTCGGCGAACGGTTTTTCTTTCATTCGATCATCTCGATGCCGGAACTGGATACCGAGCGGCAATGGGCCGGCAGGATCGGTTTCGTGCATGACATGGCTCTGGAAGTGCTGGGCAAGACGTTGCCGGAGCATGAAATCTATTTCGCCGGCCCGCCTGCCATGGCGCAGGCGGTGCAGCGGATGCTGATGCAGGAAAAGGTGCCCGGCGGACAGGTGCACTATGACGCGTTTTATTGATATGGCGGTCGGCGTTCCTTATATAAAAGTAAAAGAGAAAACAAAATGTCTAAATTGAGATTAAGCCTGGGATGCTGGAATTACGACCGTACCCGCAGTCTGCTGGAAGGCCGCATTCAGCCCGACGGCATCGACCTGAATTACCTGAACATGCCGGTCGAGGAAACTTTTTTCCGGATGCTGCGCAACCGGGAATTCGATGTCGCCGAGATGTCGCTGTCGTCGTACACCGTGTCGCTGTTCAAGGATAGTCCGTTCATCGCAATTCCGATTTTCCCGTCGCGCTTTTTCCGCCATTCCTGCATCTACGTGAATGCCGGCAGCGGCATCAAGGAACCGAAGGATCTGATCGGCAAGCGCATCGGCAATCCGGAATACCAGATGACCGCACCGGTCTGGATCCGCGGCGTGCTGTCCGACGAATACGGCGTGCCGGTCAACAGCGTGACCTATTACACCGGCGGCGAAGAAGAGCCGAACCGCTCGGAAAAATTGAAGCTGGACCTGCCGTCCGATATCCGGATTGAGCAAATCGGGCCGACGAAGACGCTGTCGGCGATGCTGGCTACCGGCGAAATCGATGCGCTGTACACCGCGCGCATGCCGTCGTCGTTCCACACCAGCGGCGGCAAGGTCAAGCGCCTGTTCGAAAATTTCGTGCCGGTCGAGCAGGACTATTACCGCCGTACCGGAATTTTCCCGATCATGCATACCGTGGTGATCCGCCGCGAAGTGTATGAACAGAACCGCTGGGTGGCGCAATCGCTGTACAAGGCATTTTGCCAGGCGCAGCAGGAGACCTACCATGATCTGTACGAGACCGCCGCGCTGAAGGCGATGCTGCCGTGGCTGACCGCGCATGTCGAAGAAGCGCGGCGCGAAATGGGCGACGACTTCTGGCCGTACGGCTTCGACAAAAACAAGGAAACGCTGTCTACTTTCCTGCGCTATTCGTTCGAGCAGGGGCTGTCCAAACGCCTGCTGCAGCCGGAACAATTGTTTGCGCCGGAAACGCTGGAATCCTTCAAGATCTGACGCGTTCGTATCAATATCAATACTGGAATACTGGAAATACACATGCCGGATAACACAGAGCAGGATCCGAAGCGCGGCCATAACCTGACCGATCATCAATACGGCCGTGAGTTCGACCATGTGCATGAAGAAGGCGACGATGCCGATCACGATCACGACGATTTTTCATCGGACGGCGGCGAGCTCGAAGACAATCCGATCTGGCAGCAGGATCATGTATCGCTGGTCAGCGTCGGCATCGACATCGGCTCGTCCGGGACCCAGGTCATTTTTTCGCGCATCAAGCTGCGCAGGATGGGCGAGGATTTGTCGAGCCGCTACTTCGTGGTGTCGCGCGAGACGCTGTTCCAGTCGCCGGTCGCGCTGACGCCTTACCAAAGCGAAACCCGGATCGACGAGGCGGGCCTGGGCGCGATCATCGATCAGGCCTATCAGGCGGCCGGCCTGCATCCCGACGATATCGATACCGGCGCGGTGATCCTGACGGGCGAAGCGCTGCGCCGCGAAAACGCGCAGGCGATCTCCGGCGTGCTGGCCGAGCAGGGCGGCGAGTTCGTCTGTGCGACGGCCGGCCATCACATGGAATCGATGCTGGCCGCATACGGTTCCGGCGCGGCCCGCGTATCCCACGATGCCGGCAAACGCGTGCTGAATATCGATATCGGCGGCGGCACCACGAAACTGGCGGTGCTGGAAGCCGGCAAAGTGGTGGGCACCGCGGCGGTCCATATCGGCGGCCGGCTGCAAGTGGTCGATGCGGATCAGAAAATCGTGCGGCTGGATCCGGCCGGACGCTACCTGGCGAACGAAGCGGGCTTTTCCTGGAAGCTGGGCGATCATGCCGCTGCCGCCTCGCTCGAAACCGTGGCGGACTGGATGGCCGATGCGCTGATCTCAGCCATCAGCGCGCGGCCGTTGCCGCACGCAATCGAACATTTGTACCTGACCGATCCGCTGCCGGATTTCGGCCCGATCGAAGGCGTGATGTTTTCCGGCGGCGTGGGCGAGTATGTCTATCAAAGGGAGACGCGCGATTTCGGCGACATGGGACGCCTGCTCGGATCGGCGCTGCGGCGCAAGATCGACGCCGGCGCGCTGTCGTGGCCGTTGTTGCCGGCCGGCGAATGCATCCGTGCGACGGCGCTCGGCGCATCCGAGTATTCGGTGCAATTGAGCGGAAACACGACTTATATTTCCAGTCCGGGCCGGTTGCTGCCGCGCCGCAATCTGCAGGTGCTGCAGCCGACCTACGACTGCGGCGCGGAGATCGATCCGGCGCAGCTGGCGCAGGCAATCGGCGCCCACTTCAAGGCGTTCGACCTGACAGAGGGCGAGAGCGAAGTCGCGCTCGCTTTCCGCTGGACCGGCGCGCCGTCGTACCAGCGCATCGCCGCTTTTGCCGCGGGTATCGTCAAGGCAATGCCCAATACCATTGCAAAGAATCAGCCGCTATACCTGATTCTGGACGGCGACCTGGCTCATACACTGGGCGCGCTGATGCGTGAAGAAATGCAGATCGCCAGCGAAATTCTGGTGATCGACGGCATCGTGCTGTGGGATTTCGATTACATCGATCTGGGCCGGATCCGGATGCCGTCGCAAACGGTGCCGGTGACGGTCAAATCGCTGGTGTTCAGCCAGGACCCGCGCACGCCGCTGGGAAAATCGCGCAGCGACCTGAAATATCGTCCGCATGTGCATACGCATGACCATGACCACAGTCACGACCATGACCACAGCCATGATCACGATCACGGCCACAGCCATGGTCACGGACATCACCACCACGGCATCGGCCAGCCGGGAAAAAAATAAGCGGCCGCACGGAAGATAACCTGGAGCAAGCATGCTGACAATCGCCGAACAGAAGCAAATGCTGGTCGATGCCATCCTGATGATGGAACGCGCGCAGGTCATCGATTTCAACGGGCATTTCAGCGCCAGGGTGGCAGGCACCGATCACATGCTGATCAACTCCGGGAAGTCGGTGCGCAGCGCGCTCACCGTCGATGACATCGTGACGATCGACCTGGACGGCAATCTGGTCGAGGGCGATGCGGTGCCGCCGATGGAATTCCACATCCACGCGGAGATTTACCGTCGCCGGCCGGATGTCAACGCAGTAGTGCATACTCACCCGCTGTGGTCGACCCTGTTCAGCATGGTCGGGCTGCCGGTGCTGCCGGTGATCATGCAGGCAGCGGTGCTCGGCGAGATCCGGCGGTTCGACCAGACCGCATCGATCAACACCCGGCCGCTGGCCGAACAACTGGCCGACGCGCTCGGCAATCACCGCGTCGTCATGCTCAAATCGCATGGCGCGGTAGTGGCGGCCGAAGGCATCGTCGAAGCATTCGTGCTCGGCGTTTATCTAGAGGAAACGGCGCAACGCCAGCATCTTGCGACGCAAATCGGTTCGCCTGCAGTATTGTCGGCCGAGCAAATCACCGTCATCAACCGCAACCTGTGGAAACCCAATCTGCTGCGCAAGGTATGGGATTACCACTATGGGAAATTAAAGCGCTGATACCAGCCGCCGCAGCGACGGCATCCCTTCCGGGGAAGGAAGGCCGCCGGCGTGGTTGTCTTTGCCTTGTTCACAAAATATCGCGCCGGCGCCGGCTTGCACCGGCGCCGGCGATTTCACCGCCTGTCTGCTATTTCAGTTCGGCTTTCGGCAGCAGTTTGATGCTGTCGGCCGCCTGCGGTTTCGGAATCGAACTCAGGTAGGCATGGATATCCCGCAACTCGGGTTCGCTGAGAACCTTGTCCGAGAACGGCGGCATCTGACTCGCCGGGGTCCGGACAAAGATCGTGAAAGCCGCATACGGCACCGGATCAGGTGCGATGTGCGGCCCGGCGTTGCTGCCCTGGCCGACCGTACCGTGACATAAATAGCAGCCTCTCTTCATGAACAGTTCCTGGCCGTGCCTGGCATCGGTTGTCGCCTGTGCGGAAGCCTGGGCAATGATGGCGGATTGTCCCAACAGCGCCATCAGGACGGCGCAACCGGTTTTTTTGAATGGATTCATCGTGTGCACCTATCGCGGTTGAGTTACGACATCGATCAAGGCGGGAAGGCCGCTTTTGACGACGGCAAGCGCGCGCTTGATCGCCGGCCCCAGCAGAGCAGGATCGCTGATAGGTCCTTCGGCCCATACTCCCATGCCTTTCGCCACCATGGCGAAGTCGACGAACGGGGCTTCGATCAATGTACCGTTACGCCACGATTCCGGATTGCGGTTGCGGCGGGTAGACATGCGCTGAATGTGCATCGTCTCCTGATGCCAGGCGCGATTGTTGTGCATGATGGTGAGCAGCGGAATCTTGTGGTGAGCCAGCGTCCACAGGACCGACGGCACCATGAGCAGATCGCCGTCCGGCTGGATATTGACCGCAATGCGTCCCTCGCGTTTGCAGGCCAGCGCCGCACCCGCAGCCGCGGGCAGTCCATAACCTACCCCGAACCCGCCGGAGCCGCCGATGAATTGCTGGTATTCGGTGAAGTCCCACAGCCGCTGCGGCCAGTAGCTTTCAAACTGCGGCTGCGACACGAGCGCCCACTTTTCGTTCTTGATCTGGGCCCAGATTTCCTGCGAAAGCCTGGCCGTGCTGATCGGGCTGGCATCCCATCCGCGCGTGGCATCGTTGCGTGCCGCATTCCGCATTGCCAGGAATGCTTTCTGCATCGGCTGTTTGCGGGCGGCTATGGCGGCGCTTTGCGAAGAACCGGTAGCCCGCTTGATCGCTTCGATCAAGGAGGGCAGGGTTGCCTGAGCGTCGGCGGCAAGGGTCAGGTCGGCGGTCTGATACCTCTGGATATCGCCGTAATTGGATTTCGAGTAGAGATAATTGGCGCTGATGGCGATGACCTGCGCATCTTCCTTGGCAAGCCTTTTCGACGAGCGGCCGGGCGTGTCGGAAACAGTGCTCGTGAGACCCCACAGATCGCCGACTTCCAGCGCCAGGATGACGTCCGCCTGCGCAATGAGTTTTCTGCGCAGCGAGGTGTGATTGAGATAATGGTTGGTCGGAAAATTCATTCTGCCGTACAAATCGATGACCGGCGCATTCAACGCCTCGGCAAGCTTGACGAGCAATGCGACGCCCTCTTGCGATCGCGCGGCGCGATCCACCACGATAACCGGATTCGCCGCGGCGACCAGCATTGCCGCTGCCCGCGCTACCGCGTTGGAATCGCCTACCGGCAGCGATACCTCCACCGCTTTCGGTATCCGCAGCGACTGCCTGTTTTCCATCGGCATTTCCTGCAGTTCTCCATCCGCGACGATCAGGACCGGCTCCATCGGCGGCGTCATCGCCACCGATTTTGCGCGCATGAAAGACTCGGCATAATGCTGCAATGAACCGGGTGTGTCGTCCCACTTGATGAAGTCGCGAACCATTGCCGCCTGATCCTGGGCCGTGTGTATCCATTCGACGCCTTCCCGCCTTTTGGTGCCGTCGGCGGTATTGCCGGCAATGACCATCAATGGCACGCGGTCGCACCAGGCGTTATAAATCGCCATCGAAGCGTGCTGCAGTCCTACGGTGGCGTGCACCATGCAGGCCATCGGCTTGCCCGACATCTTGGCGTAGCCGTGAGCCATGCCAACGGTGGCCTCTTCATGGCAGCAGACGATCATTTCAGGCGCCGAATTTCCGCCGTAATTGGCAATCGATTCCTGCAGCCCGCGGAGCGCGGATGACGTCATCATTGCGACATACTCGATGTTCGCCGCCTTCATGACATCGACCATGAAATCGGAGCCGGGACCGACTATATGTGCTCCCAACTCATCCGTGTGCGCGGAATGCGCCCCCATGGTTTCCGCCGCGACCGTCCTTGAAGATGGTCCCGTTACAGGCGGCTTCGCCGCAGTCTGGGCCAGACTTTCGCCAGGCGCCGCCACGATGGTCGCGGCGCTCGCAGCAAGAGCGCCTTTCAGGAAACCCCGTCGCCCGGATTCCTTCGGTTCTATTTTCTTTGTCCCCATTGCTTCACCTTTTTTTGTAAAGAAGATTTTTTATGAATCAAATAAAGAGGGTGTTCCAATCAGCATGTAAAACAGGCACTCCCTCTTTCACGGCTAAAACCATCAGGCCCGGCGGGTTGCGCATCGATGTGATTGCGCAACCGATGCCGGTCCGGAACAGTAATTTTTTTGTCGGGTGAACGTGTATCAAGACTTGATGCGGCAGGCCGCTGTTCGGAAGGCAGGTAAACGGCCGATGGCCTTGCCGGCTTGCTGCGAATCGAATCGCATTGTGTAGAGAAAGGCGTCGGATCGGTTCGCATCGATTGATCAATGCACAACGTCAGCGGGCGCGGCCGGGTCGGCCGTTGTCTGCCGGAAGCGCGTGGCCAAGGCCTCGATCGCGCCCGGTGCCGTCCGGTACGTTATGAATGCAAGAATCATGGTCACCTCCGGCATTAGAGTGGTGGCCGAGTATAGTTTTCCGGCAGGGGGGCGGCAATCGATTTATTCTGACATTTGCGTGAGAATAACTGACGTCAAATAGGCGTGCTTTCGCATTGATCCTCTTTCGGAACCTGATATGATCCACGAATTCAAGACTGCCGCACCCGCAGCGATCGATGCGTCAGGCAAGCGCTGCAATGAAATCTCGATACCGTCTGGCGCATTTGGATCGAGGCCGTTGATTGCCGGAGCGGCGCATCCGAATCGGCTGCTTTCTTCGATCCGTGCGATTCGATTCCGGGACAGCCGGCAAAGTCTCGCGAGCGCCTTCCGGCGACGCGCAATGGAAGGACGCCGAGCATGCGTTATTAGCATCGCCATAATAAAAAATCATCAACAAGCAAATGAAGGAGACAAAGTGAACGTGCGAAATTTCCACAGGTGGCCCGCCGCGGCTGCGTTCTGCGCAGCCTGTATTTTTTCCCTGACTGCGGGTTCGGCGCTGGCCGACAATTACCCGTCCAGACCGATCCGGCTGGTACTGGGCTATGCCCCCGGCGGCGTGGCCGATATCACGGCGCGCCTTGTGGCGCAAAAACTGGCGGTTGCGCTGGGACAGCCGGTAATCGTCGACAACCGGCCCAGCGCAGGCGGCATCGTGGCTGCGGAAATGGTCGCCAAGGCCGATCCCGACGGTTATACGCTGCTCCATATGAATTACGGCAACGCAGTGAGCGCCGCCATGTTCCGCAGCCTGCCCTACGATATCAAGCGCGATTTCGCACCGGTCTCTCCAATGGGATTTTTCGGCATCGTCGCGCTGACGGACAAGAATTCCAAAATCGCCAGCATGCGCGACTTTATTGCGCAGGCCAAGGCCCATCCGGATAAATTCAATATCGGCTCGATCAATGTAGGCAGCGGCCAGCACATGGCTGCCACGCTGTTCAAGACTTTGACCGGAATGAATGTCACCATCGTTCCGTATAAAACCACCCCGAACCTCCTGATGGCGCTCAAGAGCAACGATATTCAAGTGGCGTTTGAAGTGATGGCGCCGGCGCTGCCGCTGGTGCGCAGCGGGGAAATCAGGGGCTTGGCGGTATCGTCGGCCACCCGCTCGCGCAGTCTGCCGGATGTTCCGACGCTGATGGAAAGCGGCGTCGGCAACTATAATGTCACTGCGTGGAACGGGGTGGCCGCTCCGGCCAAAACGCCGCGCGCGATCGTCGAGCGCCTTAATAAAGAGATTAACGCAGCGATGGCGCAGCCTGACGTGCGCAAGGCATTCGAGGAAGTGGGTATCGAAGCGCGCGGCGGTTCGCCGGAAGATTTGCGGGATATTCTCGACGCCGAGGTTGTCAAGTGGACCAACCTCGTCAAGACCGCGAAAATCGAAAAGCAGTAGCAGGTATCGGCATTTGCAAAAAATGCAGGGACGGCCCCGCGCTTCCGCCGGCCGGCATCGGGAGCAGGCAGGACATGAACATTTCCTGCAGGGGCTGAATCGGACAACGCCGGGGGCGGAGACTGAAGCAGTCGCACCGGCGGAAAACGAGACTTTTCAGGTCCTTGATATCGGATGGTTTCTTTCTGCTGCCGACAGCAATTAAGCCACATTTCCCCCTTTGTTTTCATAGACGTACTAAATAGTTATTGATTTTTGTTGACATCAATCCCGGTGATCGGTAAATTCGCTCTGTATTTCTATGTAGACCGGCGGTCCACATATCGGAACAAGCAATCAAGCAATCAGGCATAACCAGAAAAATGAAAGCACGAGCGCAGATGCCGAAGTTTTCAATGAAGGAGACGTACTAAGATGGAAGCTGTAGGCAAACTTGTTGTTTCACCATCGGCCGAGCCAAAAGGATGGCGGCGGATCGATTTCAAATGGGCAATCATCGGCCTTAGCGTACTGGTAGTCGCTTACTTGGCGCTGATGCCGCTCGGATTCCTGTTGTGGCAAAGTTTCTTCACGCCGCAAACCGCTACCAAGGCTGTTGAGTTCACGTTTGACAATTACGTCACCGCGTATTCCAGCGTTGAAACGCTCAAGCTGTTCCTGAGTTCGGTGCAGTTCGCGACCGGCACTTCGATCTTCGCCTTCCTGGTCGGCACCGCGCTGGCCTGGATGAACGAAAGGACCAACACGCCGCTCAAGTCGCTGTTCTTCGCACTGTCGATCATTCCGTTGATCATCCCCGGCATCCTGTTCACCGTTGCGTGGATTTTGCTCGCCAGTCCGAAGATCGGCATCATCAACTTGATCCTGCAGAGCTGGTTCGGCACCGATTACGTCTTCGTCAACATCTACTCGATGTGGGGCATGATCTGGGTCGACGGCTTGCACTATTCGTCGATGGCATTCCTGATCATGACCGCAGCGTTCCGGTCGATGGACCCGTCGCTAGAAGAGTCGGCCATGATGAGCGGCGCCAGCATTGGCCAGATCGCATGGCGCATCACGCTGAAGCTGACCTGGCCTGCGATTTTCGCGACCCTGCTGATTCTGTTCGTGCGTTCGATCGAATCGTTCGAGGTGCCGGCGCTGCTCGGGTTGCCGGTCGGCATACAGGTATTCACTTCTTCGATCTACCAGGCGATTCACCAGTATCCGAGCAAGATCGGACTGGCATCGGCCTACGCTGTCACGCTGTTGCTGATTACGACCGTCGGCGTTTATTTCCAGTCCCGGCTGTCCAGCCAGGGCAGCAAGTATTCGACCGTCACCGGCAAGGGTTTCCGTCCGCGTGCAATGGATCTGGGCAAGTGGCGCTATCTGACCGCTGCGATCTTCATATTGTATTTCTCGCTGATCGTGGTGCTGCCATTCCTGGTGCTGTTGTGGTCGTCGCTGCAAAAGTTTTACAGCGTGCCTTCGATGGCGGCGCTGCACAACCTGACATTCGACGCCTATAAATTCATCATCACCTATCCGACCCTGATCAGTGCGGTATGGAACAGTCTGCTGCTGGCGCTCGGCTGCGCCACGCTGGTCATGCTGCTGACCTCCGTGATCTGCTGGATCGTGGTCAAGACCAAGCTGCCCGGCCGCTGGATACTGGATAACCTCGCTTCGCTGCCGATGGTGTTCCCCGGCCTGGTGCTGGGTCTCGCGATCATGATTTTCTACCTGAATGTCGATATCGGCATCTACGGCACGATGTGGATCATGTTCATCGCCTACGTCACGCGTTTCCTGCCGTACGGCTTGCGCTACAACACGACGTCCATGCTGCAGATACACAAGGAGCTGGAAGAATCGGCGGCGATGAGCGGCGCATCGTGGGGCACCACGTTCTGGCGCATCATTCTGCCGCTGCTGAAGCCCGGACTGTTGGCGGGATGGATTTACATCGTGATCGTATCGATCCGCGAGCTGTCGACCTCGATCCTGCTATACAGCCCCGGCACGGAAGTGGTTTCGGTGCTGATCTGGGAACTGTGGGAAAACGGACAATATGTCGAACTGTCGGCGCTCGGCGTGATGTTCATCATCGCGTTGTTCATGCTGGTCATGCTTGCCCAATACGTCGGCAAGAAGTTCGGTGTCAAAGAAGACTGATAAAAATTCAAGGTAGGAGATAAGCATGCTGAACGTCAAAGCCCTGTACACGGAATACCCAAACGACAAGGGTGAAATTGTCAAAGCGGCGCAAAACGTCACCTTCGAGGTGCCGGAAGGCAAACTGTTTACCTTGCTGGGCCCGAGCGGTTGCGGCAAGACCACCACGCTGCGTTCGATCGCCGGCCTGGAGCGTCCCAAATCCGGCGATATCACCGTCGGCGGGACGGCGGTTTATTCATCGTCGAACAACGTTTTCATCGCGCCCAACAAACGCAATTTCGGCATGGTGTTCCAGTCGTATGCGATCTGGCCGCACATGAACGTGTTTCAGAACGCTTCGTTTCCGCTCGATGTGGGCAACCGCAAATTCAGCAAGAAGCAGATCGAGGAAAAAGTCATGCGCGTGCTGACCGCAGTCGGTCTCGATCATGTGGCCGACCGCGAGGCGACCAAGATGTCGGGCGGACAGCAGCAGCGGCTGGCGCTGGCCCGCGCACTGGTGATGGAACCGAAACTGCTGTTGCTCGATGAGCCGCTGTCGAATCTCGACGCCAAGTTGCGCGAGCGCATGCGTTTCGAACTCAAGCGCATGCAGCGCGAACTCGGACTGACCACGATTTACGTCACGCACGACCAGAGCGAAGCGCTGGCGCTGTCGCACGAAATCGCCGTGATGAGCGCAGGACACATCGTGCAGATCGGTTCGCCGCGCGATATCTATGAGCGGCCGCGCAACAAGTTTGTCGCCGATTTCGTCGGGCTCACCAATTTCCTCGATGCGACGGTGGAAGCGGCGGAGACGACGACCGAGGGCGGCTATCGCGTCAATTCCACGATCGGCCAGATGAGCGTCACCTCGTTCGAACAGTTCGGCAAAGGCGATGCGGTATTGATTTCGGTGCGGCCGGAAGACGTCGAGCTGTATGAGCAGCGCCCGGAAGGCGTCAATGTGATCGCAGCCAAAGTCGATTTCAAGGTATTCCTCGGCGAGTACATGGATTACCAGGTCAAGGTCGGCGACCACCAGGTGCTGGCGCGCGTCCATCCGTCATTCAAGGCTTCGGTCGGCGACACGGTTTATCTCCGCATGAATCCTGAAAAGTGCATCTCGATTCAAGACGACACGAAATACAAGAAGGCCGCCTGATGATGCAGCGGGCTGCCGCGTCGTCACTGGCGGCAGTCCGGTGCGTCGCAGCAGCCGATGCCGCCGTTACGCGGCACGACGGTCCGGGCCTTGCCCGGTGTTTGGCAGTGGACGCCATCAATGGCGCTTTCGAAAACAAGAACGGGTTCCAGTGAAGAAGGCCTGCAAATTCCTTCCAGGCGCGACTTGGTTCCGGCCGGCAAAAACATCAGGCGCCTTTCAGCCGTAGGACGATGAAACCGGCTGCTCCGGGAAAGAGGCTGGATGGAAGCGGGAAGTGAACCCAGTCGCATGACGGAATTGTGGTCAGGCAGTCAAAATAATTTGCCGTATAACCGGAGTAGCTGAACATGAGCGACGAAAAGAAAGTCCCTAAAGAGAACTATCACAGCAATAAAAACCGTACGTTCGTGCGCGCCATCGCGGGTCCTTACAATCTGAAGGACGAGCTGACCAGGCTGCGTTCGATGCCGCGCGTACGCAAGGGCAGCGAGATCAAATTCAACGACGGCCCGCAGGCATTCAGCCGGCATTACGTCGAGCCGAAGGACGGCATTACGCAAACGTTTCACTTGCACCTGGAAGAGTACGGTCCGGGCGGAACGTCGCAGAAGCACGGCCACGTCAACGAAGCGGCCTTCTACATTCTCGACGGCGAAGGCTATGAAATCCACGACGGCATCCGTTACGACTGGAAAGCCGGCGACATCGCCATCGTGCACAACAACTGCGTGCACCAGCACTTCAACAAGGACCCGGCCAAGCCGGCCCGCGCGCTGGTGATCAAGCCCAAGCCGATGATGATGTTCATGAACCTGCTGTTCCAGAAGCAGGTGATCCCGCGGCCGACCGAACCGACCGAAGGCGGCGTCGGCTACGAGCCGCGGCATCTGGAAGAAAACTACAACCATCCGAAGTGATCGGATGGGACGGCAAACGGACAACAGGATAAAGGAGTAGATCATGGCATGGGGTGAATCGAAGGTATGGATGAACGGCACCGCGCATCAGGAGCTGTATCAGGACTTGCTGGACGACGCGTCGGCAGCGCCGGCCCGTAATGGCAAGCGCAAGAAGGTGGTGCATCCGAACGAGATGCCGTGGGAAATGTCGCGCCAGGGCTTGTTGAAGCACCTGCTGCACGAGCAGATGAACACGCGGATGGAAACGGTCAATGCGTACATGCAGATCATTCCGCCGGGCAGCCGATCGGGCAAGCACCGTCATCTGGCCGAAGAATGCGTGTATGTGCTGGAAGGACGCGGCTACGACCTGCATCAGGACTGCGATGTGGAAATCACCGACACGTACCACTGGAAGGCGCAGGACGAAGTCAAGCGGTATGAATGGGAAGCGGGCGACGTGATCTACATTCCGCCCAATACGA
>JAQGLW010000138.1 GCA_028292665.1 Herminiimonas sp. | reverse complement strand
CGATCGCGCAGGTCAAGGATTTTTCGCCGTATGTGGCCAAGATCAAGGCGTCCGGCGCCGATACCGTCATTACCGGCAACTGGGGCGCCGACCTTGCGCTGCTGATCAAGGCGGCCAAGGACGCCGATCTCAAGGCTGATTTTTATACCTATTACGGCGCCACGACCGGCGTGCCGACCGCGATGGGCGCAGCCGGTGCCGATCACGTCAAATATGTCAGTTACTGGAACGTGAACAACGAAACCTATTCGGGCAAGGAAATCGTCGAAGCGTTCAAGAAAAAATACAACGACGATTATTACGCAATGGCAACGTACACCGGCATCGCGTTATTGTCGAAGGCCTTCAACGATGCAAAATCGACCGATCCGATGAAGGTTGCGTTCGCGATGGAAGGGATGAAGGTCAAGAGCCTGAACGGCGAAGTGGAAATGCGCAAGGCCGATCATCAGTTGCAGCAACCGCTGTACATCGCGACCTGGGTCAAGACCAACGGCAAGGATGTCAGATTCGATCAGGAAAATACCGGCTACGGCTGGAAAACCGATCAGAAGGTGGAGCCCTTCGTTGCCGCGCAACCGACATCATGCGAAATGAAACGTCCGGCCAGGTCGTAATCCGCCCCGGCAGCATGGCGCCATGCGGTACCATGCTGTTTTTTTGCGTCAAAAAAGTGAAACAAGTGCGGTGGTTCCGGAATTTTATTGCATAAGGGTATCCTGGTGGAATTCACGCTGATCACCTTGCTCAACGGCCTGAGTTACGGGCTCCTGCTGTTCATGCTGTCGTCCGGTCTGACGCTTATCTTCAGCATGATGGGCGTGCTGAATTTCGCGCATGCGAGCTTCTACATGATCGGCGCGTATTTCGCCTATACGATCAGCGGCGCATTGGGCTTCTGGCCGGCATTGTTCATCGCACCGCTGATCGTCGGCGCCATCGGCGCCGCAGTCGAGCGCTACGGCCTGCGGCCGGTGCACAAATACGGCCATATACCCGAACTGCTTTTTACATTCGGACTGTCGTATGTGATGGTCGAACTGGTCCAGCTGATATGGGGCCGGGCGGCGGTGCGCTATCCGATTCCGCCGGAACTGGACGGCCCGTTGTTCACGCTGTACACGACGACGTTCCCGATGTACCGCGGCTTCATGATGTTCATCGCATTGCTGATGCTGGCGGCGATTTACCTGGTATTGAAGCGCACCCGCATCGGGCTGGTGATCCAGGCTGCGCTGACGCATCCCGACACGGTCGAAGCGCTCGGCCATAACGTGCCTCGCGTGTTCATGCTGGTATTCGGCGGTGGTTGCGCATTGGCGGGACTGGCGGGCGTAATCGGCGGCAATGCGTTCGTCACGGAACCGGGAATGGCGGCGACCGTCGGCAGCATCATCTTCGTGGTGGTCGTGGTCGGCGGCATGGGATCGCTGGCCGGTGCACTGGTCGCATCGCTGCTGATCGGAGTGCTGCAGACGTACGCGGTGGCGCTCGATTATTCGCTGGCCGGCGTGCTGTCCGGAATCGGCGTTCATATCGCGCCCGAGTCGCCGGGCTTCTCGCTGCTGAACCTGACGATTGCCCAGACCGCGCCGATATTGCCGTATCTGTTGCTGGTGCTTATTCTGATCTTCCGGCCCAAAGGTTTGATGGGCACCAGGGAAGGATGACGGAATGAATGCCACGACCACCGCCGCCACGATGAAATACACGCCACTCAACCTGGGCCGCTGGCTGATATGGAGCGGGTTTGCATTGATTCTGATGATCGCGCCGCTGATCTTCAACAAGGGCGCATCGCTGTCGATCCTGTCGCAGATGGGCACCGTGATGATTTTCGGACTGTCGTACAACATGCTGCTCGGCCAGGGCGGCATGCTGTCATTCGGCCATGCGGTGTATTCCGGCCTCGGCGCATTTTTCGCGATCCATGCGATGAATCTTGCCGCCAAGGGTTCGCTGCCGATACCGGTGACGCTGATCCCGCTGGTCGGCGGATTGGCCGGAATGTGTTTCGGCATCCTGTTCGGATATGTGACGACCAAAAAATCCGGCACGACGTTCGCGATGATTACATTGGGCATCGTGGAACTGGTATTCGCCTGCTCGCTGATGTTTCCCGGATTTTTCGGCGGCGAAGGCGGCATCTCCACCAATCGGGTCATCGGCCGGCCGTTTCTGGGGATCAGCTACGGACCGCAGATCCAGGTGTATTACCTGATTGTATTCTGGCTGTTCATCAGCACCGTCGGCATGTATGCATTCACGCAAACGCCGCTGGGCAGGATTACCAATGCGGTGCGCGACAATCCGGAACGGGTCGAGTTCATCGGCTACAACCCGCAGCGGGTGCGTTACCTGACGCTGATCCTGTCCGCTTTCTTCGCGGGCATATCGGGCGGACTGTCCGCGATCAATTTCGAAATCGTCAGCGCGGAAAACGTCAGCGCGCTGCGCTCCGGTGCGATCCTGCTGTTTACCTTCATCGGCGGCGTCGGCTTTTTCTTCGGGCCGCTGCTTGGCGCGATTGCCGGCATTTTCCTGACGGTATTGCTGTCCGACTTCACCAAGGCTTGGCAACTGTATCTGGGCGCGTTCTTCATCATCATCGTGATGTATGCGCCGGGCGGCGTTGCCAGCCTGATCATGATGAATCTGCGGCTGGTGAAATTCGGCAAATTCAAACGCGTGTGGCCGAGTCTGGCGGCAGTATGCGCGACGGCGCTGATTGCATTTTTCGGCGTAACGATATTTATCGAGATGCTGTATCACATGACGCTCGAATCGGCAAACGGCACCGCGATGAAAATGTTCGGGTTCATGCTGGATACCGCCAGGCCGTCCGGCTGGATTGCCGCCGTCGTCCTGATTGCGATCGGCGCATTCGGATTCCGGCGCACCAGGATTCCCTTTCAACAGGTATGGGACGCAGTGAACGGCGAGATCGAAGAGCAGATACGGAGGGCGGAAGCGTGAGCGTCCATTCCCTCGAACTGAAAGACGTTCGAAAGAATTTCGGCAAATCCGAAATCATCCGCGGCGCGACCCTGAGCGTGCCCGAAGGCGAACGTTATGCGATCATCGGCCCTAACGGCGCCGGCAAATCGACGCTGTTCAACCTGATTTCCGGGCGATTCGGCATCAACTCCGGCGACATCCTGCTGAACGGCCGAAGCATCGTCGGTTTGAAACCGTATGAAATCAATCGTCTCGGCTTGTCGCGCAGCTTTCAGATCACCAATATCTTCCATCGCTTGACGGTCTATGAAAATCTGCGCTGCGCAGTGCTCTGGTCGCTCGGCTACAAGTATTCGTTCTGGCATCGGCTGAACGGCTTGACGGACGCTCGCGAGCGCGCGGAATCGGTGCTGGAGCAGATCGGCCTCAGGCGCCGCCGCAACATGGCGGCCGGACTGCTGACTTACGCCGAGCAGCGCGCGCTCGAAATCGGCATTACGATCGCCGGCGGCGCCGATGTCATTCTGCTCGATGAACCGACGGCCGGCATGAGCCGTTCCGAGTCCGATGCAGCGGTCGAATTGATCCGCAAGGTAACGGCAGGCAAGACGCTGTTGATGGTGGAGCACGACATGAGCGTCGTGTTCGGTCTGGCCGACAAGATCGCCGTTGTTGTCTACGGTGAAGTGATAGCCTGCGATACGCCGGCCAATATCCGCGGGAACGCGAAAGTGCAGGAAGCTTATCTGGGCGGTCATGCGCCGGCGGAAGCCTGATCATGGCGGCGCTGCTCGAAATCAGCGGTCTCCATGCCTACTACGGCAAGAGCCATGTGCTGCATGGCGTGGACATGCTGGTCAACGAAGGAGAAATCGTCAGCCTGCTGGGGCGCAACGGTGTGGGACGGTCCACCACGGTCAAAGCTGCGATGGGACAGGTCGATGCGACCGGCTCCATCCGCTTCAAGGGCAACGAAATCATCGGGATGAAAGCGTTCCGGATAGCCCACCGGGGACTGGGATACGTACCGGAAAACCGCGATATCTTTCCGACGCTCACGGCGGAACAGAACCTGATTCTCGGAGAGAAAAAGGGAAAGTCGTCGCGCTGGTCGCTGGCCGACATGTACCGGATGTTCCCGCGCCTGGAAGAGCGCCGTCATACGCCGGCAGGCGTACTGTCGGGCGGCGAACAGCAGATGCTCACGCTGTGCCGGACGCTGATGGGCGATCCGGACCTGATCATGATCGATGAACCGACCGAAGGGCTGGCGCCGAAAATTGTCGATCTGGTCGCCGGGTATTTGAAGGAGCTGAAAAACCGCGGCATTTCGGTGCTGCTGGTCGAGCAAAAGCTGGCGATCGCGCTGGAAATTTCGCAGCGCGTCTATGTGATGGGGCACGGCGCAATCGTGTTCGAAGGCACGCCGCATGATTTGCGCGGCAATGCCGCCGTCAGGAAGGAATGGCTCGAAGTGTAGCGACGACTATTCATGGAATGCATTCCATATAGTGTATAAACAAAAATATAACCATAAATATAAATGCCGTCCGTCTCATGGTCGCTTATAAAGAAATCTCAATATGTGTTGAAACAATTTTATAAGGAAGCGACAACATGACTAGCCGATTTCATCCGCATGTTCTGGCATTTTCAGCGGCCGCCGTTTTTGCAGCGCCGGCCGTTTTCGCCGAAAACGTGAAAATTGCCTTCATCGATCCGCTGTCCGGTCCTTTTGCGCCGGTTGGTCAAGGCATTCTTCACAGCTGGCAAATGATCGCCGATATCGCCAACAAGGAAAAATGGGCCGGCAACAATACCATTGAATTCGTCGGGTTCGACAACAAGGCCAGTCCGCAGGAATCGCTGACGCAGTTGAAAGCGGCGATCGACCAGGGTTATCGCTACATCGCGCAAGGCAATGGATCCGGCGTCGCACTGGCGTTGATCGATGCGGTCAACAAGCATAACGAGCGCAACCCCGGCAAGGAAGTCGTCTATCTGAATTATGCGGCGGTCGATCCCGATCTGACCAATAGCAAGTGCAGTTTCTGGCATTTCCGGTTCGACGCGAATTCCGACATGAAGATGGAAGCGCTGACCGGTTTCATGGCCAGGGACAAGAACATCAGGAAGGTCTATATCATCGGCCAGAACTATGCGCATGGCCATCAGGTCGCGCGCGCGGCGAAAGAGTATTTGAAGCGCAAGCGCCCGGACATCCAGATCGTCGGCGACGACCTGCATCCGATCGCGCAGGTCAAGGATTTTTCGCCGTATGTGGCCAAGATCAAGGCGTCCGGCGCCGATACCGTCATTACCGGCAACTGGGGCGCCGACCTTGCGCTGCTGATCAAGGCGGCCAAGGA
>JAQGLW010000018.1 GCA_028292665.1 Herminiimonas sp. | reverse complement strand
GCACGGATACTCGGAATAACGCGAACCTGATCCTCGCAAATTGCAGGATGCCAACCAGGAGGCTGCGCTCTTGTCTGCCGATACAATCGCCACGAACAAATTGATGGATAAATTATTCAACGGCCGCCGGAGCGTCTGGCTGTTCGGCTACGGTTCGTTGATTTTCAAGGCCGATTTCCCGTTTGTCGAACGACGCCCCGCCAGCATCATGAATTGGACGCGGCGATTCTGGCAGGGCTCCCATGACCACCGCGGAACTGAAAAATCGCCGGGGAGAGTGGTTACCCTGATACCTCGGGCGGGCGCCATTTGCGAAGGCATGGCATATCTCGTTACCCCGCAAGTTTTCGGCCATCTCGATCACCGCGAGAAGAATGGTTATCTGCGGTTTGTTACCGACATGATCTTCGAGGACGGCAGCAGCGCGGAAGGGCTGGTATATATCGCCACGAAGGAAAACGCCGCCTACCTCGGACCGGCTTCCGAACTCGATATCGCAAGACAAATAGCCGCATCAGCCGGACCGAGCGGCCGCAACAGGGATTACCTCACCGATCTGGCCGGCGCGCTGAGAGACCTGGGAAAACATGATCCGCATGTGTTTGCGATCGAGCGGCACTTGATGGAGCTGGAAGAACATTAGCGGGCGACATGGGATGCCGCACATTCAGGCGATCCGGTTCTCCGGGCTGAAGGCGAAGAGCTGGAACAGTGGTCCGGCCGGCCGAGACCGATCCGCGGACCGCGATCGCGCAGGAGGCGAAACGCGTGAATGCATCAATGCGTTTGCATGCGGGTAACCGTTGATTGCCAAGGCCTTTTTTGCCGGATTTATCCGTGCATGACGGCGCCGGTTGCACGAATCAGAATTCGTACTCGACCTGTGTCCTCAACGTGTTGCTATGTTTGACGTCGGATGCGTCGATCAGATAGGCCGCGTTGTATTTAATCGCGTGGCGGCCGCCTAGCGGTATTTTCCCGAATATAGCAGGGCCGAGAAGATGGGATTGCTCCGCCCTGGGCGCAATGCGGTTCCAATCTCCGAGCTCGCCAAAACCTTGAAGCCCGAACTCGAATTCCGGCTTCAGGCGATATTTTGCCTGCCACTGATAACCGGATTTCATGATGTTGGCTTCCGCAGCACGGTAATTGCGCTGAAACAGGATATTCAAATTCAACTGCGTCTTGCCGATCTCGGTTTGAAACAGCGGACCGAATTTGATTTCATAGCCTTCGCTGCGATCCTGCGGACGCTCTATCTCCGTAATGAACCCGATATCGATCGGATATTGCCCCGGCTGCGTAAGCTGAAACTTGTTTTCCCATTCAAACGCATCGAATGCCGTTGCGTTGCCGTTTTCACGTTTGTATTTCACATAGAGCTCCGTGAACCAGTATTCGGTTGCGCCATAGCCGAACCCGAGCGAAGCGGCACTTGCCCGATCTTCCTGCGACTTTTTAACGGTGCCTGATTTGAAGTCTATTTCACGCTCGCCGTACTCGACGTTCGGCGTATAGACATAATCTGCGGGACCGGATGCCATGGCATGGCCGGTGAAAAGGACAGCCGCAAGCGCGGCGCTCGCAGCACCGGTTTTTTTCTTGATGGATTTCATGCTGATTTAAGTTTGTGAGAAGAAGATTGGGAATGCCGACTGACCCACGATGCGCCGGCGGCAATGCAGACAAGCGTGGTTACATAAAAAATCACTTGCATGCCGGTGGGCTTGTCCTCGTACCCGAGCAAGATATAAAGCACAGATCCAAGTCCGGAACTGACGGGAAGAAGCCAGGACATATCCCATAAAGGCGACGCGAGAGGAGGAATGATGTCGGCCTGCATCAAAAACTTGGCCATCTGGCTTGCCAGGCCGGCCGCGAGCAACAGCAGAAGGCCGCTGGTCACCGAGAAAAAGCGGCGCAGCGGGATGCGCAGCAATCCGAAATAAGTGATCATGCCCAGCGCACTTCCGGCCAAAAGACCGAGCACTCCTCCGAGCATCACGGAACCGCCGCCGCCGGGCGCACTGGCAACCATGCCTTGCAGGAACAGGGCGGCTTCCGATCCTTCACGCAATACCGTCAACGCGATGGCGATCGCAATCGCCGACAGTTCCTGTGTGCCGTTGCGGATGTCGCCGCCGATGCTTTTAGCCTTGTTTGCCATTTCCTTGCCATGCGATGCCATCCAGATGTTGTGCCAGCCGATCATTACAACGGCAATCCCGAGAACGGTCGCTTTGAATATTTCCTGACCGATGCCTCCGGCGAGCTCTGCAATCGATTCAGTCAGCCATGCGACGATGAGAGAACCGATGAGTCCGCCGGCAATGCCGATGGCGAGCCAGCGGTCTCGCTGAGCAAGGCCGCGGGTGGAAGCGGCAATGATGCCGATCAGGAGTGCCGCTTCAAGCGACTCGCGAAAGACAATGATGGCGGAACCGAACATGACGATTACTCCGCGATGACGACGCCTTTTGCCGTTGACTGATTGAACTCGCCAACGAACGGATAGCGGCCGGCTTTCAGGGGACCGATGAAAATGGTTGTCTTGGACTTCGGCGCGATGACTTTTTCGCGATTCAATTCATGGCTTTCGAATTCTTCGGCCGTCGCGTCCTGATTGTCGACAATTAATTTGATTCTCTGACCGGCCGGTACTTTGAGTTCGGACGGAGTGAAGCGATGGTCCTTGATGACGAGATTTATTTCGTTATCTGCGGCAGCCGCGAGGATAGGAAGGACAGAAAAACAGGTGACGGCGAGGAGGCGAATATTCATGATTTAAATGAGAATCGTTTGCATTGATGTGAATCATAACGATTCTCATTTATATAGTCAATATATTTGCAATATTTCTTGAAAAAAACAATGCCGGAGGAATAACGAGCATTGTCGAGGGCTATTGATGACTTACTCTGGAACAATGCAGAGACTGAAGAACAGTACCGATCATCGTCTTGGCAGAGCGAATTGCCTGAGATGCCAGTACGATCCGCCACGTTCCCGGAGTGCCGTACTACGGACGTTAACCGGGCATGTGACCGGAGCGCTCAAGCGCGGAACGATCCCAGTTTCCCAGGTTGGCGGCCGCTTCATAGCTGCTCTGCAGGAACTCAAGCAACATCGTATCGGGTGAGGGCGCCTGCCGCACTTCGTCATACGGCAGGATGAATTCGCGGAAAGAGGAATCGTAGAAGGCGCTGTCCGGGCGCACCGGCGCCGTACTGAATCCTGCCGGCTCGGGATAAGCGTACGCGTAAAACAGCGGATAGGGCAACGGCCCGCCTCCCGGCCAGAATCCGCAGCTGCTCAGCTCGTGCGAGTAAGCGTCGCGCGTGATCCAGTCAGGACAATTGGGTATGCCGCCGGGATGCTCGGGCGCGGTACGTCCGGAAAAGCGCGTCACGGCTAGATCGAAACTTCCCCAGAAGAAGTGCACAGGACTGCACTTGCCGATGAAACCGGCACGGAATTGTTTTAATACGCGGTCTGCCTGCACCAGCGCGCGCCAGAACCGGTTGGCGTACTCCGCATCGTAGGACGCATGGACCTGGTCCTGCTCGAACGGGATCGCCTCGACTACTTCATTCGGGGTCGTGTGGATGGTTACGGCAAGGCCGAGCTGGCGCAAGATCGAAAACAGCTCTTGGTAAAAGTCGGCAACCGAACGAGGGCGAAGCGCCATCGCCTTGGCTGACCCGTCGCTCGTATTGATCAAGAGCAGGTGGTGGATGAAGTCGAAATCGATTTGAAACGTGCGTGCACCGTACGGGATGGGGGAAGTCGTCAGGCCGCGCGCTGTGAGGTAAAGGGTCACATGCCAAGAGTGATTGACGAACGGCGTCTGGACGGCCCGGATCTTGCCGACAATCTGCGTCCACATGTGCAGCGTCGCGCAGGTGTCCTTCCATGCATCAAAGGCCAGGCTTGGCCACTGGTCGGACCGGAGCGAATTGTTCGACGAACCTGAATCAGCCAATCTTTCCTCCATGCGGATGCATCAAGCTGCTTGAGTCAGTTTATACGTCGCGTGAGGTTTATGAACCGGCGAGGCATCCGATCGATCAGGCGGCTTGATTTTTCTCAAAGGAGTTGAAGTCAGGACACATCATGTGCAGGAACAAGGTGCTAAATTAATCCTGTATTCCTGCAGGAATACGGAATTGCAAGACTTGACCCTATACGCTGGACGGCTGCTTGCAAGCAAAGACGTCCGCGAATAAAATTATTTCCGATGGGGCGGTAGCTCAGCTGGGAGAGTGTCGCGTTCGCAATGCGAAGGTCGGGAGTTCGATCCTCCTCCGCTCCACCAATAAATCAAAAGGTTAACGCAACTTTTATCGTTGATTCACTGCTAATCGAATCGACGATCTGCCGCCATGGAATATGGCGCCGCGACTGGCCGAGTCTATCGCCTGAACGCCGTTCATCCAATCGGCGCCTCCTTACCCAATCGCAGCTTCAAGCCGGTGATCTATCGCATGTATCTGCAATGGGAAGATGAAACTATTTTGCGGCTGGCGCCACACACCATGCAATCTTGACAGAATTGTTGTGTACGAGACGAATACCCTCGTCTCGTGGAACTTGAAGGTAAAAGGCGGTCTGGACGGGAGTTCGATTCTCCCCACCTCCACCAAATGGCGACGGCACTCAATATCTTGAACGATGCGCCATCGGCATTTGAAGGGGGTGACCTGGTTTCGACAGGCTGAACGAGTAGCCGGATATACAGCACGTCAGGCGTCTGACGTTAATAGCGCAAAAATGATAACCGCAAATGATGCGAATTATCTCGTTCAGGTCTACGGTTAACAACCACTGACTGAACCGAGTATCCGGCCCCTTCGCAGGAAGGCTTGGGAACAGAAAGGCCGGACCATCACTGTCGTTAGCGTGGCTGGTGAACGCCGAGCGGGAAAGTGGAGAATGCGGGAATTCTCCGTAGTCGGCATCCGTAGAGGGCGCTCCCTGTAAAACTGGGGGCCATGTCATTCAGATCCCGCCAATTCATTCTTCGCGGCCAAAGAATTGCTTCATCGCGACCCTTGAGTCTCTAATCAATCTGTCGGTCGCAATGCATGATTTTTCATTTCTTCCATTGGAGGTGACAGCGCTGCCGTGCCGGAAGTTTGAATTCTCGGCCTGCATCAAACCTTCACGCTTCATCCAGACTGACCGATCTGTACCGCGCTATCCGCACCATGTTGCGCCCCTGATCTTTCGCATTTTGCAATGCACGGGCCGCAACGTTGATCAACTCTTCATAGGAAAGTTCTTCCTTTGGGTAATGCTGGCGACGCCAATCGACACGGTCACCACTTCCTTTTCCGAACCGGCACTGTGTATTCGAAGGGATTCGACACCGAGGCGGCAAGCATCTGCAACAACCATTGCGCCTTGACTGTCCGTGTTGGGCAGTAGTACGGCGAATTCATCGCCGTAACGGGCTGCCATGTCGGCCGGCCGCTTGAGATTTTTGGTGAAGACTCCTGCAACTTTTTTCAGACAGCCATCGGCAGCTTCTTCTCCATGGGCCTCTCCATTATGCCTCTTCGTCGATCGGGCGCAGTAGTCAAGAACCGGCAGAGCGCCCGGTGTCTTTTTTCCTGTGCGATCTTCTTTCCTCCCAAGCCCTCAACTGCGCACGGTAGCGATCAACCGCCTCCTCGTAGAGCTCCAATATGCACGGATCACACCCGCTATGGCAGCACTCGTCATTGCTTGGCTTGGCTGGCGGAGCAGGGCGCGGATCGTCGTCGGTCGGTAAATCGGGCATGGCAGAAAATAGCTGGTGTTCCGGCGAATGAGAGTCGGCCTCCGGCCGGCAGCCGGCTTTTCGGAATGGACTTTGCACTCCAATTTTAATCGACGCTCGGCGACCTCACATGCTCAGGACGCACGCCGACGCCCACTGCGTATGCCGGCAACACGCGCAATACCGGCCAGCGATTCAACAGCTTGACCGGCCATGGCACCGAAAGAGGTTGGCGGCGGTCGCCGGCCAGCACCGGGGCGAGCAGCCGGTTTTGAACCGCTACCTGCGCCGCCTGCGTCACGCGCGTCGGGAACAGGCGACGGCGCTCGACGCGCGCCAGCAGCGGCGTCAATGCTTCGGCATCGATATCCGGATCGGCCAGCGGTGCTGCCAATACATTGGCCGCCGCCACCGCATCCTGAATCGCCAGGTTAATCCCTATTCCGCCCACCGGCGACATCGCATGCGCGGCATCGCCGATGCATAGCAGGCCCGGCTTCCACCAGCGCTCCAGCCGGTCCACCGTGACGCTGAGCAGCTTGATGTCGTCCCAGCTTTGCAGCGTATGGACCCGGTCTGCAAACAGCGGCGCCACCCGGGTCAGTTCGGCGCGGAACGCTTCGAGTCCGCGTGCATGCACCGCAGCTATGCCGCCTTTGGGGATCACAAATGCGCACTGCCAGTAACTGCCGCGGTGGATCATCGCCAGAAAATGTCCGGTGTCGATGCGCCCGCCGCTCTCGGTCGGATCGCCGGGGGCCATCGGCAGCCGCATCCATAACACGTCGATCGGTGCGCCCAGGTCGCGTACTTGTAGTCCGGCCGCAGTGCGTATTGCGGAATGCCGCCCGTCTGCGCCGATCACCAGGTCGGCCGTCACCTGCAGCGGTCCGTCGGCGGTGGCGGCGCGCACGCCCAGCACGCGATTGCCGTCCTCGGCCAAGCCGATTGCTTCGGCATTCATGACTAGGCGAAAGTTGGAGCGCAGCACAGCATGGTCGCGCAGGAAGTCCAGAAATTCCCACTGCGGCATCATCGCAATGAAACCGCATCGTGTCCGCAGGTGCGAAAAATCGGCGACCGTCACCTCGGTGCCGCTGATCGACACGCGCAATACGCGCGCCTTGTCATGCGGCCGGGCCAGGAACGCATCGAGCAGGCCCAGCTCGTGCATCACCTGCAGCGTGGACGGGTGCACCGTGTCGCCACGGAAGTCGCGCAGAAAGTCCGCATGCTTTTCCAGCACCACCACATCGACTCCTGCGCGGGCGAGCAGATAGCCCAGCATCATGCCGGCCGGGCCGCCGCCGGCGATGCAGCAACGGGTGTGAAGGGTGGTGGGCATGGCGTCGCTCCTTGGTGATTTCTGAAAACAAATAGTAGCGACTTTCTCCAAGTCTTTTACGTTAATTTGATGGGATGTAAATCCATCAAAGAGTTCAAGCGAGTAACGAGCAGCCATGGAGTTCTTCTGCATGCGGAACTTTGATGTCGCTCGCGTCACTCAAAGAAATAGAGCGCCTTTCATTGCGCATATCCGTCAGACACACCGCAGAAGCCAATATCGGATGAATTTTATTCTCCCTTGAAAATCGAGTGTCTGCACGCTACTACAAATCACCCTTTGAGAAAATATGGACGCTTTCAATTCATCCGTCGCCGGTATCCCACTAGACCGCACAGCATCGACCGCACCGAGCGTAAATATACCGAATACCGATGCTGAACCGTCTGAAAATATAAGCCATGCTACGACGGATCAAACTGTAGTAAGCAGCCTGCTGCCCGGTGATTCATTCGACACAACATCAGCCGTAGAATCTAGCCCCATCTTTTCTCATGTGCCGCAGTCCGGCAGCGCGAGTGCCGGGACAAATGCCATGGTGGCTGTGGCAAAGCCGAACGCCGCTAGGCATGCGGCCCAAATTGTGTCATTCCTGCGCGCACGCCATCATGAATTTTCCTACAGTCAAGACGCTTATCCAGATACGTCAAAGTGGGGAAACCCCATATTCAACGACATCAAGCGGCAAACCGGTGGGCATTCTCATCAAGAATTGAATTGCTGGGGACTTGTATTCTATGTCCATTACCGGACCGGAAATTTGTCGAAGCGTAGTTTAGAGGCCCGCGCGCTGGCCTGTGATACCGCAACTGATTCATTGACCGACAGATTGCAAAAAACAGAAGTCAGAGCGCAATATCTACGATCCGATCTGATCGGCGACAATCTGACTGTTCCGGTTGACCAAGTCGATTTCACCTCCATTCCCGTCGGTAGTACGGTCGTTTTTCATAGGGCGGGCCGGAAAGTTTCACATGTCGCCATAATGTTGGATAACAACGAGATGGCGCACTTAATACAGTCGTTGTGTTCGAAAGAAGCGATTACGCGAAAGGATGTTGCTCAGGGGACGCTTGAAATCACATCCCCCGCAGCGGTGATCAGATTAGTGCAGGAGATGCCGTTCGGTCATCTTGGCGTATTCGTTGGACATAGCAATGGGCCGTCACACTTCATACCGAGTACCCAGGATTTGACGCAATAGGAGAAATGTAAAAGGTACCGGCGTGCCGCAATTCTTACCGACCCGGTTTGGTGCAATCAGAGAATGCCGGGGCCGACGACCATGCGCAGGATTTTGTCCTGCCGTTGGCATATCAATTGCGAATAGTCGTGAAATTCTGCTCTATTTCGCAAGGAGTATCGCTTCGCAAGCTGACCGGAATCAATATCGGATGCCGCTTCACAACCGATGCCGAAACATTTCCTCCCGCTCCGCGCCGCCTTGCTTGCCAGGGCGGCATTCCTGATGAAACCGAAGCGATAGAAACCGGCCTGTCATCCGGTGGCGCCCGGAAATGCCGATCGCCGTCATCAACTGATTGCCGTGTGTGTTTGCAGTTGACGGGTCGGCGCCGGGTGCTTGTGCGGCGGACACCGGAGCGAGGCCGGGCGGGATACATGAATCGTTGATGTGAAGGAGGTTACCGAGATGAATGAAATACTTTCGCGATCCTGGTGGGTGCTTGCCTTGCGCGGCGCAATTTCCATTTTATTCGGGGTACTGGCGCTGGTCTGGCCCGGCCTGACGCTGCTCGGATTGGTCGCCTTGTTCGCCGTCTATGCATTGCTCTACGGAGCGGTCTCGGTGATCGGGGCGGTGCAAAACCGCAAGAGCAATGAGGATTGGTGGCTGCTTCTGCTGCTCGGCCTGGTCGGTATCGTCGCCGGTGCGATTGCCCTCGTGCATCCGGGCCTGACCGCGCTGGTATTGGTGCTGGTGATGGGCGCCAATGCGCTGGTAACCGGGGTTCTCGACATCGTAGCGGCCATCCGCTTGCGCAAGGTCATTCAGAATGAAAGCCTGCTGATTTTGAGCGGCATCGTGTCGATCATATTCGGCATCGTGGTTTTTCTTTTCCCCGATGCAGGAGCGCTGGCGCTGGTGTGGCTGATCAGTTTTTATGCAATGCTCAGCGGGGTGCTGCTGCTTACGCTGGCTTTCCGCGTGCGGGCCGGGACGACAGTGGCGGCTGACAAAACAGACCGGCGTACCGGATCGTCTGACAGACGCGTTGCGGCCGGTCATTCATGATTGACGGCGAGAGCGGAGTCGAATTGACGAGTCTCGAAGCAATCGACAGCGACGACGCCCGGCAGATCATCAAGTTGCGCGACCCGCGGGTGCGGCCGCTGCCCGGCATAGCGACTGAAGAAACAACGATGACGGAACAAACCGGCAACAGCAGGCCTCCGCTGGTGAAACCTGGGACAGGGGACGACCGGCCGGATTGTCGAGCAGTCGGACCGGTCCGTCATGCCGTCACCCGCCGGATGCGACCGGCATCGACACTGATTTCACAGCCGGATTTTTGTCGTCTTGAGTCTGCCCCAGCCTTGCCGGCTCGCCCCATCCTCCGCCAATCGCGCGTATCAGGCTGACTGTCGAGCGTGCGCGTTCACCGTCCAGTTGCAATGCGACGCGCTGCTGTAGCAGCACGCTGCGGTCGGCGTCGATCACATACAGATAACTGACCGAACCTTCGCGGTACTGGATGTGCGACAAGTCCGCAGCACGCACCGATGCGTTGACGGCTTCGTCCTGCGCATGCGTTTGATCGCCGAGGATGCGCAGGGTCGCGAGATTGTCTTCCACTTCGCCGAATGCTTTCAGGACGGTCTGCCGATAATTGGCGACGTCTTCTTCGTAGCCTGCGCCGGCACGATCCACCTCGGCTTGCCGTGCGCCGCCATCGAAGACGGGCATCGACAGCATCGTACCGAACAGCGGTCCCAGCAGGAAAGAGCGGCTGGACCATTTGAACAGATCGCCCAGCTCGCGCGATTCATAGCCCAGTGCGCCGGTGATGCTCAAGCGTGGAAAGAACGCTGACTTCGCGGAGCCGATGCGCGCATTGGCTGCCGCCATTGCGCGTTCGGCGGCAGCGATGTCCGGCCGCCGCTCCAGCAGTGCGGAGGGCAGGCCGGCCGGCACATTGATGGAGATTCGAGTCAACGGGCGTTGCGGCAAGCTGAAATCCGCAGGCGTTTTGCCAAGCAGAATCGCCAGCGCGTGTTCAGCGACGGCGCGGCGTCGGACGATGCCGAGCGACTCGGACTGCGCGGCAGCCAATTCGGTTCGGGAACGCGCAACGTCGACTTCGCCGATGTCGCCTTCGTCGAAGCGGCGCTGAAGCAGCTTGAGCGTCTGGCCGCGCAGGGTAACGGTGCTGACGTACAACGCCTGTTCTGCGTCGAGCTCGCGCACCAGGAAATACGCCTGCGCCACGTCGGCCTGAATCGCAAGCTGCAGCGACTGGAACAATGCCGCATTCCTTTGCGCATCGGCGCCGGCGGCGTCCACTACCGAACTTACCCGTCCGAACAAATCGGCTTCGTACGAGAAGTCGGCCTGTCCGCGCCACAAAGTAGTTGCTGCCGTGTCAGTCCCCGGCGGCAATCCCTGCGATGCCGATGACGGGCGCTGCCGTGTCGGTCCGATGCCAACGCCGACTTGCGGGAACAATCCTGCCCGCGCGCTTTGTTCGAGCGCGCGCGCCTGGCCCAGACGCGCTGCACCCGCCTTCAAGTCCTGATTGGCCAGGAGCGCCTGATCTTCCAGCGTATTCAGCACGCCGTCGCCGAATACTTTCCACCACTGGCCACGGGCAGCCTCTTCGGCAGGCTGCGCGGTTTTCCATTGCGCTGCCGTATCGGCGGCGGTAGTCGCGGCTTCCTTGAATGCGCCGGGGGTATTCACGGCGGGCCGCTGGTAAACCGGCGCCACCGAGCAGCCGGCGAGGATCAACAATGCGGCCAGCAATGCAGACGATACTGCGACGGGGGTGTTCCTGAACTTTGTCATTTCCATACTCCTGCTTCCTTGGTTACGTGTAGTTGCCTGCTTAATGTTCGGCAACGATGCCGGGGCTCGCCGCAATCGGAAGCGGCGCTTCATGCGACGCGGCGGAATGCAGTTTGTGGCGTTTGTCGAGTGTGCGGAGCAGGACGTAGAACACCGGTGTCAGGAACAGGCCGAACAGCGTCACGCCCAGCATGCCGAAAAATACCGCGATACCCATCGCATGCCGCATCTCCGAGCCGGCGCCGCTGGACATCACCAGCGGCACCACACCCATGATGAAAGCAATCGAGGTCATCAGAATCGGACGCAGACGCAAACGGCTGGCGTCGATCGCGGCTTGCAGCGGCGTGCTGCCCTGCAGTTCCAGCTCGCGTGCGAACTCGACGATCAGGATCGCGTTCTTGCACGCCAGCCCGACCAGCACCATCAATCCGATCTGGGTGAAGATGTTGTTGTCGCCGCCGGTCAGCCAGACGCCGGTTAATGCCGCCAGGATGCTCATCGGCACAATCAGGATCACCGCCAGCGGCAGGGTCAGGCTTTCGTACTGCGCGGCCAGCACCAGGAACACCAGCAGCAAGCTGATCGGGAACACCCAGACGCCGGCATTGCCTGCCAGGATTTTTTGATAGGTCAGATCGGTCCATTCGAACTTGACGCCGCGCGGCAGCGTTGCGGCTGCAATGCGTTCTGCCGCCGCCTCGGCCTGGGCCGACGAATAGCCGGGGGCCGGCCCGCCATTGATGTCGGCCGCCGTGTAGCCGTTGTAACGCACCACCATTTCAGGGCCGTAAGTGGAACTGACCTTCACCAGCGAGGACAGCGGCACCATGTCGCCTGCGGCGTTACGGGTTTTCAGTTGCAGGATATCTTCAGGGTGCGAACGGAACGGCGCATCGGCCTGCGCCCGTACCTGAAACACGCGTCCGAAACGATTGAAGTCATTCACGTACAGCGATCCCAGATAAATCTGCATGGTGTCGAACACATCGGTCACGGGCACGCCTTGCTGTTTTGCCTTCACGCGATCCAGATCCACGTTGAGCTGCGGCACATTGATCTGGTAGCTGGAGAACATCGGCCCCAGTTCCGGCGCCGATTTTGCCGCTGCCACGAATGCATTGGCGGCGTTGTTCAGTTCGGCATAACCGAGCGCACCCCGGTCTTCAAGCTGCATCTTGAAACCGCCGACGGTGCCCAGTCCCATCACCGGCGGCGGCGGAAACACGGCGATGAACGCATCCTGAATGGCGCCGTATTGCTGATTGAGCGCATCGGCAATTGCTGCCGCCGAAAGCGTTTTGCCGTGGCGCTCGCTAAAGGGCTTGAGCGTGACGAACACGATCCCGGCGCTGGAGCTGTTGGTGAAGCCGTTGATCGACAGGCCGGGGAATGCGACCGCACTTTCCACGCCAGGTTGTTTCAGCGCGATGTCTCCCATGCGACGGATGACCGCTTCGGTGCGATCGAGCGATGCGCCGCTCGGCAACTGGGTGAAGCTGATCAGGTATTGCTTGTCCTGCGCCGGCACGAATCCGCCCGGCACCAGATAAGAGATACCCACTGTCAAAGCCAGCAGAACCGCGTAGACGCCCATGGCCGAAGCCTTGCGGGAGATCACGCCGGTAACGCCTTTTCCGTAGCTCACCGAGGTGCGTCCGAAGAAACGATTGAAGCGCGCGAAGAAACCGCCGAAGAGGCGATTCATGATGCGCGTAAGCCGGTCCGGCTCGGCATCATGTCCCTTCAGCAGCAGGGCGGCGAGCGCCGGCGACAGCGTCAGCGAATTGAAAGCGGAGATCACGGTCGAGATCGCAATCGTCATGGCGAACTGTTTGTAGAACTGCCCGGTCAGCCCCGTCATGAAGGCGAGGGGAACGAACACGGCCACCAGTGTCAACGCGATGGCGATGATCGGTCCGCTTACTTCACGCATGGCGCGATAGGTTGCTTCGCGCGGCGACAATCCGCCCGCGATATTCCGTTCGACGTTCTCGACCACCACGATGGCGTCATCCACCACGATGCCGATGGCCAGCACCATGCCGAACAGCGACAGCGCGTTGATCGAATAGCCGAACCCCAGCATCAATGCAAACGTACCGACGATCGACACCGGAACCGCCAGCAAAGGAATGATGGACGCACGCCAGCTTTGCAGGAATACGATGACGACCAGCACGACCAGCGCGATCGCTTCGAGCAGCGTGATGACGACAGCCTTGATGCTTGACCGCACGAATTGCGTAGGATCATAGACGATGCGGTATTCAATCGATGCCGGGAAATCTTTGGACAGTTCCTGCATCGCGTCGCGTACCTGCGAAGAAACGTTCAGCGCATTGGCGCCCGGCGCCTGGAATATGGGGATCGCGACTGCCGGCTTGTTGTCGAGCAGCGAACGCAGGCCGTATTCCGACGCCGCCAGTTCGATGCGCGCAACGTCGGCAAGGCGGGTTACCGCGCCGTCCGGCGATGTTTTGAGAACGATGTCGGCGAACTCGGCTTCGCTTTGCAAGCGGCCTTGCGCGTTCACCGATAATTGCAGAGGGACGTCCGCCGCATTGGGCGATGCACCGATCACGCCGGCGGCGACCTGCACGTTCTGTTCGCGAATCGCGCGCACCACGTCGGACGCGGTGAGTCCGCGCTGCGCTACTTTTTGCGGATTGAGCCACACCCGCATCGCGTAGTTTCCGGAGCCGAACAATCCGACCTCGCCCACGCCCTGGATCCGCGCCAGCCGGTCTTTCACATTCAGCACGGCGTAGTTGCGAAGATAAGTCATGTTGTAGCGATTGTCGGGCGAGATCAGATGCACGACCATGGTCAGCGTGGGCGAACTCTTGATCGTGGTCACCCCGAGCCGCTGCACGTCTTCCGGCAATCGCGGCAGCGCCTGCGCCACGCGGTTCTGCACCAGCTGCTGCGCCTTGTCGGGATCCACGCCCAGCTTGAAGTTGACGGTCACCGTCAGATTGCCGTCGCTATTGGCTTGCGACTGCATGTAAAGCATGTTTTCAACGCCGTTGATCGATTCTTCGAGCGGCGAGGCGACTGTTTCGGCAATGACTTTCGGGTTGGCGCCGGGATATTGCGCGCGCACCACCACCGACGGCGGCACGACTTCCGGGTATTCGGAAATGGGTAGCTGAAATACGGCAAGCACGCCCGCCAGCAGAATGATGATCGACAGCACACCCGCGAAGATGGGCCGGTCGATGAAAAATTTCGAAATATTCATGATGTTCCTTGTTTCACGGCTCAGGTTTTATCGGCGACGCCGGATTTTGTCGCAGCGGACACGGGCTTTGCCGAAGCGTTCAAACGCGCCACGACTTCCGCTTTTGCCATGGCTACCGGATGCGGGCTGACGAGGTCGCCCGGCCGTACCCGTTGCAAGCCGTTGACGACGATGCGTTCGCCTGCTTTCAAGCCGCTGCTGACGACGCGCAAACCGTCCTGGTTTGACCCTATGCGTACTTCCCGATAGACGGTGCGGTTGGTTTTGTCGACCACCAGCACGAAGCGCTTGTCCTGATCGGTGCCGATTGCCTTCTCGTCGATCAGCAACGCGTTGCTGGCTTCGCCGCTGCCAAGACGGATTCGCGCATACAGACCGGGCAGCAGGATTCCGTCAGCGTTCTCGAAGACGGCGCGTACACGTACCGTGCCTGACGACGTATCGACGCGGTTATCGACCGAACTCACCTTGCCCTGGCGCGAATAGCCGTCTTCGTTGGCCAGTCCGAGAAAAACGGGGACCTGCGCGCCGTTGGACGCCCTGGCCGGATTGACGTACTTCAGAAAGCTCTGCTCATCGACGTCGAACGACGCATACATGCGCGATACCGACACCAGCGTGGTGAGCGGCGCCGAAGCGGCTGCTGCCGCAACCACGTTGCCCGGCGTCACCTCGGCGCGCGATATGCGGCCGGAGACCGGCGCGATGATTTGCGCATGCTCCAGATTCAGCTGCGCCAATTGCAATGCCGCGCGCGCCATCAGAAGATTGGCGGTCGCTTCGCGCGAGGTGTTTTGTTTTTCTTCAAAGTCGCGGCGCGCAATTGCGTTATCGGCCAGCAGGCGTTGCCCGCGCGCCAGGTCGGACGCCGTGTATGCAGCGCGTGCTTCCGCGCCGGCCAGTTGCGCCTGGGCGCGAGCCACCTCGGCCGCGTACGGTCGCGGGTCAATGGTAAACAGCACATCGCCTTTCTTGACCAGATTGCCGTCCTTGAAATGCACCGCCGTCAAGGTGCCCGATACCAGCGGGCGTATTTCAACCCGGTCGACCGCCTCCAGCCGGCCGGAATAGCTCTGCCAGTCGATCACCGGACGGCTGACGACTTCCGCCACATCGACCGTTGCCGCCGGTGGAGCGGAGGGCTTGGCCGCGCTATCGCCGGCGCTGGCATAAACGCGAAGAACTGCAAAACTGCCGAAGGCGGCTATAACTGCCGCGATGGTCGCCAACAGGGCGAAGCGAGTGCGAAATAAAGTCATGATGAATCCTTAGGTTGTTGTTCGGTTATTCGGGACTTGCCGCAAGGCGGCGGCGAAGGAATTCGGCAATTTCGTTGAGCACCGGCGGATGCTTGCTCAGGCCGGCATGCGTGATCCCCGCAAAGCGCGCAACTTGCGTATGCACCCCGGCGGCAATCAGCGAGGCGGCGTATTTTTCCGCTTCGTTATGCAGAACGTCGCATTCGGCGGTCGCGATAAACGCCGCGGGCAGGCCGCCCAGCCGGCGCGACTCCAGCGGCGCAGCGTACGGGTGCATGCGCTGTAACGAATCGGGCAGGTATTGGCGATAACAATCGGAACAGTCCTGGGCCGTCATGTCGGATTTCAAACGCACCGCATCTCCCAGCCGCGTCATGCTCGGATCGAGCATCGGGCCGATCAGGACCTGCGTTGCAATATGCAATTCGTTGCGATCGCGTGCGATCAGCGTCAGGCAGGCAGCCAGATTGCCTCCGGCATCGTCGCCGGCGACCGCAAGCCGGCGAGAGGAGGCGCCGAAACGGGCCGCATTCCGGGCGATCCACACGGTCGCCGCGTAGGCATCTTCGGGCGCGGCGGGAAACGGCCGTGCCGGCGCCAGCGCATAGGCAACGCATAGGACCAGGGCCGGGCAGTGGGTGGCGATAAATCGCGCCGTCGCATCCGCGTCGTCCAATGTGCCGCTGACAAAGCCGCCGCCATGAAAATACACGACGACCGGCAGCAAAGCGATGCTGGACGGCAGGTATAGGCGCACGGAAATCTTGCCGGCCGGACCGGGGATCACGAAGTTCCGGACCTCGATCGAGGTCTTGTCCGGTGCTTCAGGCATGCCTGAAATCGATTTGGCAGCAGAGGTAGGCACTGTGTCCATAAGGGTATTTTTGCGTCTTTATCGGAAGAAGCTGGTTCAATGGTTCGTATTGTGGAGGTTGCGAGCCGCCGGATAAACACTCCCGGACCAGCAACACTATTCCGCCAGCACAAACAATCGCGACGATAGTGCTGTATTATTTGTCGGATGCGCGGCGCAATGCCGGCTATGCAGCCTTTTAGCTGGAGAAAAAAATGGATCGTTTTCAGGCAATGCAGGTGTTCACCCGTGTGGTGGACGCCAACAGTTTCACTCGTGCGGCGGACAGCCTCGGGTTGCCGCGCACTACCGTCACTACCACGATCCAGACTCTGGAGAGCATGCTGCAGGTGCGTTTGCTGAACCGCACCACGCGCCGGCTCAGCCTCACGCCGGACGGCGCGTCGTATTACGAGCGCTGTATCCGCATCCTGGCCGATGTGGAAGAAACCGAGACGTCATTTCGCAACGTCGCGCGTGGTCCCAAGGGACGGTTGCGTATCGACGCGCCGGCCTCGATCGGCAGGCTGATATTGATTCCTCAACTGTGCGAGTTCTATCACCGCTATCCCGATATCGAACTCGTGATCGGCATGGGCGACCGTCCGGTCGACATGGTGCAGGAAGCCGTGGACTGCGCAATCCGGATCGGAGAATTACAGGACTCGACCATGGTCGCGCGGCGCATAGGCACGTTCCAGATTGTGACGTGCGCGGCGCCCGGCTATCTGGAACGCCGCGGCGTGCCGCACACGATAGAAGATCTGCAGGGCCACCATGCAGTCCATTATTTTTCCGGCCGCACCGGCCGCAACATTGACTGGGATTTCATCGTCGACGGCGTCACCACCGAGGTAAAAGTAAACGGCGTCGTCTCGGTCAACGATACCGACGCATACGTGGCATGCGCGCTGCAGGGATTCGGACTTATCCAGGCCGCGCGCTACATGGTTCTGCCGTATCTGCAATCGGGCGAATTAATCGAAATCATGCCGCAAATGAGCTCATCCCCGATGCCGATCTCGGTCGTCTATCTGCACAACCGGCACTTGTCGCCCAAGGTGCGCGCATTTGTCGACTGGGTCGCGGAACTGTTCGCAGCTTGCCCGCTGCTAAGCGGTCGCAGCGAGGGGGATGGCGGCAAGGAGTGCAATTTCGCCGGCAAGCCGGGCACCAATACGATACGGGCGGTGCTCAATCGGGAGAACAGTGCAGAGATTTATTAGACTGTCGCACGATTACTGCTCTGGCGTCTGCCGACAATCTTGTCGGTGATGGCAAGACACTGATCCGATGTTTGCGAATAAACCACCCGCATCATGCGTCCCTATCGGATCCGGATCGCGATTTTTCCGCGCACGTGTTTGGCCAGCATCCTGGCCAGCGCATCGGGTGCGCGATCGAAGGGAAACATCTCTTGAATTTCGAGCCGGAGAATGCCGGCATCGATCAGATCCGAGACCAGTTCAAGCCGCGCGCCATCGCCGCGCACGACATAATCGGTAGTGATTCGCACGTCGGGCCTCGTCGCCGTGATCGTGCCCGGCAAATCGAGCAGGTGCCCGCCGCCGGCCAGCGCCGATACATACCGAAGGGATTCTTGATGCAGCAGTTTCTGATGAAGGCAACGTATCGGTTGCACCGAGAGATGGATTAAAGCGGGGAGTCTTGAAATTGCCTATCCGGCGGCCCGAAGTTTACGCCGCAGTGTGATTGCAACTTTTTCATTGAGCCCTACGTTGGAATCGCAGCGTACCAGGTTGGGTAAAAACGGCTTGAACCAGTCTGCACGATCGTCTATGGCTACCCATTTTTCCCAAGGCCGGCCGGCTTGATGCAGCCATCCTTCGACTTCTACGTGACGCGGGTATTGACCGATAACGGACATGAGCTCCGGCAAGTCCATCCAGTTCGGTGTCGCTCCCACAACCCGCGCTGCAATATCCTCGGAAAATAATGCTTTCAACTGGTCCATGCTGCGCGTCTGGCGCCAGGTGCTGCTGATGACGATCTTCACCGCCGGAAAGTCGCGCATGACTGCTTCGAAAAGCGGTCGCCGGCAAAATAAATCTCCATCCTGGCAGCAAGGCTCCGGATGAAGCACGCCGTCAAAATCCAGGAAAAGAATCATTGCTGCCCAGGGCTCCAAGATGAGTCGATTGTACCGCTGACTTTTCGTCCTGTCGGATATGCGCGAAGATATAATCCGGAGATGACATAAATGATTTATTCTGACTCAAGCGCCAGGATCGGCTTCTGCGTTCAATGATGAGGGAGAATGAAATGGCTTCCGGAAAAATCCTTGTTGCCCAAGGCGGCGGTCCGACAGCGGTGATCAACCAGTCGCTTGCCGGGGTTGTCCTGGAAGCGCGCCGTTTTCGCGATGTCGAGTTAGTGTACGGCGCGCGGTTTGGCGTGCGCGGCATAGTCAATGAAGACTTCGTCGACCTGACGCAGGAAACGAGCCATAACATCGAGCTGGTGGCCAACACGCCTGCTTCCGCGCTGGGATCGACGCGCGACAAGCCGGATGCGAAATATTGTCAGGAAATTTTCAACGTATTGCGTGCTCATGAAATCGGCCACTTTTTCTATATCGGCGGCAACGATTCATCGGACACGGTTCGCATTGTCAGCCTTGAGGCGCAAAAGGTAGGCTATCCGCTGCGATGTATTCATATTCCGAAAACGATCGACAATGACCTGGTCGGCAACGATCACACACCCGGCTTCCCCTCGGCTGCCCGTTTCGTGGCACAGGCATTTACCGGCGCCAACCTCGATAACGCATCCTTGCCAGGCGTCTATGTCGCTGTCGTCATGGGCCGTCACGCCGGATTCCTGACCGCTGCGGCGGCGCTCGGCAAGAAGTTTCCCGATGACGGACCGCATCTGATCTATCTGCCGGAGCGTACCTTCGTCCTCGAGAAATTTCTGTCTGACGTGAAAGCGGCTTATGCGCGTTTCGGCCGCTGTGTCATTGCGGTGTCCGAGGGGATCCATGATGCGTCAGGTGTAGCCATTGCCAGTCAACTTGCCAAGAGCCGGGAGCACGACGCGCACGGCAATGTCCAGCTCTCCGGCAGCGGCGCGCTCGCCGATTTGCTCTGCGAAGAGATCAAGGCCGGGTTAAAAATCAAGCGGGTGCGCGGCGACACCTTCGGCTATTTGCAGCGCTCATTTATCGGTTGTGTGTCCGACGTCGATCAGCGTGAAGCGCGTGAGGTGGGCGAAAAGGCGGTGCAGTTCGCGATATGGGGCAGTCGCGACGGGTCGGTGGCGATCAAGCGCACCGGCTATTACTCGGTCGATTATGAGTTGCTGCCGCTGGATGCGGTAGCGGGCAAAACACGTGTGATGGAGGATGAATTCATCGCTCCAAGCGGTACCGATATCACCGACGCATTCCGACTCTACTTGCGCCCGCTATTGGGATCCGGCATGCCGGATGCGTTCCGGTTGCGATCCAATCAGGTCGCCAAGCTGGCAACCTCGCCCTGATACGAAAACCGCTCTATATTCCTGCCCTGACGTGTATAAGCGTCGATGGCATATCCGGCTTCATTTCAAGGATTGGAAATCGGTAGCTTCCATATCGCGCGTGTACGTTCCTGCGCGCGCCAAGCCGTTCAGGAGGCAACGTTTAAGAAACGCCATTTGCGCTGCGACGACGTTGCTTTCCAGTCCCTTCCATGTGGCAAGCACGGGTTCCTGAAGCGCTCGCCCATAAGAAAAACTTAGCTGCCAAGGATGCGGACCGCGCATATTCATTGCGTTCAGATGGCCGGTTGCATCTTCCGGACTCTGTCCGCCGGACAGGAATACGATCCCCGGCACCGCTGCCGGCACGTAGTTGGCCAGACAGTGAATCGTGGCTTCGGCGACTTCCTGCTCGCTTGCCCGACGCACGCACTTTTTGCCTGGAATCACCATATTCGGCTTAAGCAACATAGCCTCGAACACCACGCCGTGCGCGTCAAGTTCGGAGAATACTGCCTCAAGCACCTGGGACGTTACCGCTTTGCAGCGTTCGATGCCATGCGCACCATCCATCAGCACTTCCGGTTCTACGATAGGCACAATGCCGGCCTCCTGGCAAAGCGCTGCGTAACGCGCCAAGGCGTGCGCATTTGCACGGATTGCATACGCGCTCGGAATATCGTGCTCGTCAATCTCGATCACTGCCCGCCATTTTGCGAACTTTGCCCCCAGCTGTTTATACTCGGCGAGGCGTTCGCGCAAGCCATCCAGTCCTTCCGTGATTTTGTTGCCGGAGTGCAGTGCCAGCGCCTTGGCGCCTTGATCGACTTTGATCCCGGGCATGATTCCTCTGCGCGATAGCAACTCGGCAAAGGGAATTCCATCTCCGGTGGCCTGACGCAGTGTTTCGTCAAAAAGAATCACTCCGCCGATAGCTTGTTCGATACCGCGGGTGGTAAAAAGGATTTCGCGATAGCGCCGACGGGTTTCTTCGGTAGATTCCAGCTTGACCGAATCAAAACGTTTCTTGATCGTCGGGCCGCTTTCATCTGCCGCCAACACGCCCTTGTGTTCCGCAACGATGGCCGTTGCCAGCGACTTGAGTTCGTCGATATTCATAGGCTGTCACCCTCAATGACGATTTCGAAAGGATAATGGAATCATGCTGCCACGGATGAACTGAGATGACAATATCAATTAATCATGGAGTTTCCGATCGGCCATTTCCGGCCGGTTGGGGCTGCAACGTCATTCCAATACTCTTCCTCGCATCTACTTGATCTAACGACCTAGGAGCCTTTAATAAAATATTGCATATCGCATCAAAGTGACCATCAATTCGCATTCTAAAGCAGCCTGCTATTCGCATCTCAAACCAGCAAGAAATAGATGTCGCCATGTTTATCGATATCTCGCACGACCCCAAGGGCTCGCGTCTGTGCGTTGACTGGAAAGGATATCAATCAGAAGAATTCCTCCACCAAGGGAGCGAGCGCATTCTAGAGCTTATGAAACGCAGTGGTGTAGATTCGATTCTCAATGACAATTCTCATGTGGTAGGTGTCTGGAGAGTGGTCGCAGATTGGTTGGCCACCGATTGGTTTCCGCGGATGCGACGAGCCGCCTTTCGTAGGACAGCACCGTCAGTTGCTTGGCAATCTCATTGAACTTCGAAAGAACTTCATCGGCCTGTGCATGTAGAAAATCAAGGTGACTGGCCAAGACCGTTCTAGCCAAGTCAAATTGACTATCAGCGTAGATATAGCGCGAAATGCCCGTCATAGCCGCACCTGCGAGATGGGCATTCTCAGCAATTGCGATCTTCGCCGCAATGCCAATACGAGACTCCGCATGTCGCGAGAGGTCCACGTGTATCAGAATAGTCTTGCAATCTATGTCTTTGCCTTTCACATTCAGTTCAATGTGATACCGCAATTCGAAGCGCGCGAATAGCAGACCGTCCGGCGCAATGCCAGCGTATGGCGCAAAGAGGTTAGCGTCCAGAGGAAACCGGCTTTATCAAACTATCGTTTGGATACCTTTGTTCCGCGTCAATCTAATCGCCGGGATTGAGAGTTCAAGCTCATAATAGCAGGCATAAGTATGCGAATCTGCACATGATGCGGCGATACGCTGCCCGGTGCGCCATGCCTTTGACTTCTTAGTTAACCCAAGATCGGAAATGCAAACATGTTCAAGACCTCAGTTGTTCGCTCCCATAGGTCTGCAATGGCGCAAACCACCCTCGACGCCGAATCCAAGCGATGAAGGCCGCCGTCTTCGTCCGGCCGGGCAAGATTGCGCTTGAGGAAAAGCCAAAACCGGTTGCCGGTCCGGGTCAGGCGCTCATCAAAATAACGACGACAACAATTTGCGGCACCGACGTCCATATTCTCAAGGGAGAATTTCCGGTTGAAGTCGGACGCACGATCGGCCATGAGCCGGTGGGAGTGATCGACACACTCGGTGCTGGAGTCACCGGATATTCAATCGGTCAGCGCGTAATCGTTGGAGCAATTACTCCCTGCGGGCAATGTCACCCTTGTCTGGATGGTCATCAGGCGCAGTGCGGCGGCAAAGCGGCCGGCGGATGGCGCTTCGGCAACACGATTGACGGCAGCCAGGCGGAATACCTGCTGGTGCCAAACGCGATGTCCAACCTCGAACCGATTCCGGACAGACTCACCGATGAGCAGGTGCTGATGTGTCCGGACATCATGAGCACCGGATTTGGCGGAGCGGAGAGCGGCGGCATCAAGATCGGCGACACGGTGGTGATTTTTGCACAGGGGCCGATCGGCCTGTGCGCAACCGCCGGCGCGAAATTGAAAGGGGCCAGCCTGATTATCGCGGTAGACGGCGTCAGTGCCCGATTGGAAGTGGCAAAGAAGTTGGGGGCAGATGTCGTCATCGACTACACGAAAACGGAACCGCTAACCGAGATCATGCGCCTCACAAACGGGCGCGGTGTGGATGTCGCTATCGAGGCTCTAGGAACTCAGCAAACCTTTGAAAGTTGCCTGCGCGCCCTCAAGCCTGGAGGAACACTGTCTAGTCTTGGGGTCTATTCAGGCAAGCTCTCGATGCCGCTGGGTGCCTTTGCCGCAGGCTTGGGTGATCACAAGATCATCACCACGCTATGCCCCGGCGGGAAAGAACGCATGCGTCGGCTGCTGAATGTGGTGGCGTCGGGCCGCGTCAATCTGGAACCAATGGTCACGCATCGATTCAAGCTCGACCAGATCGAGCAAGCCTACGAGTTGTTTGCGAACCAGCGCGATGGAGTGTTGAAAGTCGCGATCACACCGTGAGCCGGCGCAGCGCGTCTGCCGGAAAAAAGGACAAGATCGCCGATGAGCATTAGAAACCTGCAGTATCTCTTTGATCCGAAATCTGTCGCCGTCATCGGGGCATCACAGAAAGCGCACAGCGTCGGCGCAATCGTTTTGCGCAATCTGGTTGAAGCTGGCTTCAAGGGCGCGATTTTTCCGGTCAATCCGAAATACGACACGCTCGATCGCCTGCAGGTGTATTCGGGTGTCAAGCATCTTCCGATCGCACCTGACCTGGCCGTAATCTGCACACCGCCCGAAACTATTCCCAAGCTGATTGCCGAGCTGGGCGCACGTGGTACCAAGGCAGCGATTGTCCTGACTGCCGGCTTGAACGTTCACAAGGGCGCAGATGGCACGAGTATCAAGCAATTGATGCTGGAAGCGGCAAAGCCTTGCTTGCTGCGGATCCTTGGACCGAATTGCGTTGGCTTGCTGGTTCCGGGGATCGGGCTCAATGCAAGCTTCGCACACACTGGCGCCTCGCCCGGAAAGCTCGCCTTCGTATCGCAATCGGGAGCCTTGGTGACCGGGGTGCTGGACTGGGCCAAGTCGCGCGGCATTGGCTTTTCCAAGTTCATTTCGATCGGCGACGGCGCCGATGTCGATTTTGGCGATGTGCTGGATTATCTGGCCAGCGACGCGGATACCCATGCAATCCTGCTCTATATCGAGGACATCCGGCACGCTCGCAAATTCATGTCGGCGTCACGCGCCGCAGCTCGCAGCAAACCCGTGTTGGTGATCAAGGCAGGGCGCGCGGCGGAAGGCGCGAAAGCTGCGGCATCGCATACCGGCGCGCTGGCCGGGTCGGACGATGTCTATGACGCCGCAATTCGGCGTGCCGGCATGCTGCGCGTATTCTCGACCGAGGATTTGTTTGGTGCGGTGGAAACGCTGGCGCGTGCAAAACCGATGAAGGGTGATCGATTGGCGATTCTGACCAATGGCGGCGGACCGGGTGTGATGGCGACCGACGCCCTGGTTCTCGGCGGCGGAAAGCTTGCTGCAACCTCCGCGGATACGCTGCACCAGCTGGATGCTGTTTTACCGGCCACCTGGTCGCATGGAAATCCGGTGGATATCATCGGCGACGCCCCGGCCGAACGCTATTCCAAAGCGATGCAGATCCTGATGCAGGACGCGCAATCGGACGCCATCCTGTTTATTCATGCACCCACCGCCATCGTGCCCAGTATCGAGATTGCCAATGCGATCGCACCATTGGCCAAAGCGGCATCGCGCAACGTGATTGCATGCTGGCTCGGCGGCGATGCTGTAGCGCCGGCGCGCCGGGTATTTTCGGAATCGGGGATTCCAACCTATGACACGCCGGAAGAAGCCGTACGTGGTTTCATGCAAGTTGTGCAGTACCACCGCAATCAAACGCTGTTGATGCAAGTGCCGCCATCCTTGCCTGACGATTTCATTCCCGATCACGACAAGGCTCAGGCGATCGTGCGGAGGGTCTTGAGCGACGGTCGAAGCATGCTATCCGAGCCGGAAGCGAAAGCCCTGCTGGCCGCCTATCGCATACCGGTGGTGGAAACACACATTGCCGATGGTGCCGAGCAGGCGGTGCTCTACGCCCGGCAAATCGGATTTCCGGTAGCCGTAAAGCTACTGTCTCCCGAAATTTCGCATAAAACGGAGGTCGGCGGAGTCGCGCTCGATCTCGAATCGCCTGAAGCAGTACGGGCGGCGGTCCAGGGCATTGAAAAGCGCTTGCATGAGCTGCGGCCCGACGCGACGTTGCGCGGCTATGCCGTGCAGGCCATGGCGCGCAGGCCGGACGCGCAGGAACTCATCATTGGCGTGACAACCGATCCGGTATTTGGCCCGGTCATTTTGTTTGGGCACGGTGGTATTGCGGTGGAGGTTATTAATGACAGTGCCCTAGGCCTGCCTCCACTCAATTCGGTACTGGCTCACGACATGATTTCTCGAACGCACGTGGCCCGTCTGCTGGCAGGGTATCGCAATCGGCCCGCGGCTGACCTGGATGCGATTTGCCGTACCCTGATTCAGATATCGCATCTTGTTACCGACATTCCCGAGATCGTCGAACTTGATATCAATCCGCTGCTTGCTGATGCGCGTGGCGTGATTGCGCTGGACGCTCGCGTAAAGGTTGCACCTGCCAACACGTCGGTTGGGGTAGAGCGCCTCGCTATCCGGCCATATCCGGTAGAACTGGAACAATGGGTTAGCTGGCTAGGGCAGCCGTTGCTGCTTCGCCCGATCATGCCGGAGGACGGTGCGGCTCATATCGCATTTTTCAACGCTCTGGACCCCGAAGACGTACGTCTGCGCATGTTCATTCGGATGCGTGAATTGCAGCCCGCGCAACTGGCCCGTCTTACGCAAATCGATTATGACCGCGACATGGCTTTTATTGCGACTCGAAGGAGGACCAATGGTCAGTCCGAGACTTTGGGAGTAGTACGAGCCATGGCGGATCCAGACAATGAAAAGGCGGAGTTCGCCGTCATTGTGCGTTCAGACGTCAAAGGCCATGGGCTGGGTTCGCTCTTGATGACAAAACTGATCGAGTATTGCCGTAGCCGCGGCACGCTGGAAATCGTCAGAGAGGCGCTGCCGCAGAATATAGGCGTTCTGAACCTGGTGCGACGGTTCGGCTTCGAGATCCGGCCCATGCCGGGAGACGGCGTGGTGACGCTGCGCCTGGACTTGCGGCAAACGAGCTAACGCGATGTTGAAGACGCTAGTCATCGTTCTGATCGTTCTGGCCGTGATTGCGACTGCGATAGTGACAACTGGCGTCATACGCTGGAACGCTGGTACGAAGGAATTACGGTCCGGCCTCGAGTTAGCCCGTCTTCCTGTTAAGCCGCTTGTGGTCGATTTTTGCGAGCTCGAAGGCTTGCCTCCTCCGGTACAGCGTTATTTTCGAAGTGTCTTGACGGAAGGTCAGCCGATGGTGGCCGGCGTTCGACTACAGCATCGAGGCACCATGAACCTGAGCGCCACATCAGAGCAATGGAAGTCCTTCACATCGGATCAGCAAGTGGTGACCCGGCGCCCCGGCTTCGACTGGAACGCGCGAATTCATATCGTGCCGGGCCTGTCGGTTCGGGTTCATGACGCATACGTCGATGGCAAAGGGATGCTGCGTGTCGCGCTGTTGGGCCTGTTCTCTATGGCCGACATGCGTGGCACGCGCCTTATGGACGAAGGCGAGCTCATGCGCTTTTTTGCCGAGGCTGCCTGGTACCCGACGGCGTTGCTCCCCAGCCAAGGCGTTCGCTGGGAAGCGGTAAGTGATCGTTCCGCGCGTGGCACGCTGGTCGACGGTCCGATTGCTCTTAGTATGCTTTTTGCATTCAACGATGCGGGTGTTATCGATACCGTGCGGGCAGACGCGCGCGGGCGCACCGTGGGCAGCCAGATCGTTCCGACGCCGTGGCAAGGTCGTTTCTGGCAATATCAAAAGCGCGGAGGCATGTACGTGCCATTTGAAGGGGAAGTGGCGTGGGTGACGCCGCAGGGAATAAGAGCCTACTGGCGGGGCCGCATTACAGAAATCAGCTATGAGTTCGCCCAGTAAGGCGCTCGTATCCCCGACATTCGCCGCAAGCGCTCGCCGCGTTTATAGCGAACCAGTTTGCGTATCGACCGGACGCCCTCATTCGGCGATGATTTCAGGATAGCGCGCATGAAGCATAGTCGCGGCATTTGATTCCGACGCGACCTTGGCGTTTTCGATATTGAAGGCCACAGGCAACTGAATGCCGTTTCGGCCGATTTTTGTCGTCAGCGGCTGTCGTCTATGGGATTTCCGAGAAAGCGCCCGGGTCCGAGAGAATTTCGACAATGTGGTCGAAGACCAGCCTGATGCGCGCGGGCACTGGTCCGCGTTGGGGGCGATAGACGTACAGATCCCAGGGATCGGGCTGATATTCGTCCAGTACCGTGACTAACCGGCCGGAACGAATGTACGGTTCCGCCAGATAGCTGGGTATTTGCCCGTACCCGATGCCGGCCAGTACGGCGTCGCATTCCACTTCAGGATCATCGGTAACAAGCGCCGACGTAGCCGGGGTGATCGGTTGACTGCCGGCAAAATACCAGGGCCATATCCGGCCCGTATTGCCGTCCATCAGCGCTGTGGTCGGCAGACTCGACAAATCCTGGAGCGTGGTCGGCCTGCCTCTGGCGGCCACGAGTTCAGGAGTGCCGACGACAAAAAAGGAGATTTTCGCCACCGAGCGCGCCACAAAGCGGCTGTCCCGCAGCAGGCCGATGCGCACGCCGATATCTATTTTTTTATCGACGACATCGGCAACCAGATTGGTCAGGCTCAGCTCCAGTTTGATTCCTGGATGCCGGCTTGCCAGCGGCAGGAGCGACTTCAACAGGTAGCGCCGTCCGATCGTACTCTGTGCCGTGATTCGCACGGCGCCTGCCAAATCCGCGTCGGACAGTCGATCGGTGCGACGAAACAGGCCGTCGACCTGCGTCACCTTCTCTTTGGCATGGACCGCGAATTGTGCGCCAAACTCGGTTATCTGGATGCCGCGTGTATTGCGATGAAAGAGCAACTCGCCAACTGTATCCTCAAGTTCTTTGACTGCCCGGGTGATCGCCTGCGGCGACGTCCCCAGCCGGGCAGCCGCTTCCTTGAAACTGTCTGCTTCTGCAGCGGCGCAAAAAAGGCGAAGCATCTCCAGGCGATTCAGCACGTCTTGTTGCCTTCCATTCGTTGTACATTGGCGAGCCTCCATCAACATAATTCCAGATTCTGGAATTCTCAAATCTTAACATTTTCATTTATTGCTTGCGCGCGCTTGCCGATACTAGCCGCTATTAATGGTGATCCGTGTTCCATCCTCTCTCTTTTAAAAAAAATGGCGACTCTAAATATCAACGGCAAACAACATCAAATCGACCTGTCTGACGATACCCCTGTGCTATGGGCATTGCGCGACCATCTCGGTCTGACCGGCACGAAATTCGGTTGCGGCATGGCGCTGTGCGGTGCCTGCACCGTGCATCTCGATGGCCAGCCGATACGCTCCTGCATCACCCCTGTTTCCGCCGCGGTCGGAAAGCGGATTACCACCATCGAGGCGATCGCGGAGGATAGCGTCGGCAAAGCGGTGCAGCGTGCGTGGGTCGATCTCGGCGTGCCGCAGTGCGGCTATTGCCAGGCAGGACAGATCATGTCTGCGACGGCGTTGTTGAAAAACACGCCTCACCCGACCGATGCGGAGATTGACTCGGCAATGAGCGGGAATCTTTGCCGGTGCGGCACCTACACGCGCATTCGCGCCGCGATCAAACAAGCCTCTGTGAAAAAGGGTTAAACAAATGAGCACAGCATTCCATCCCAAGAATACTGATTCGAATGACGGCGCGAATCCCGTGGCAGATCAGTCATTGACATCCATGACGCGACGAACCTGGCTCAAGGGCGTCGGGGCGCTGACCGGATTGGCGCTGACCGTCGGCGCGTCCGGCATCGTGCGCGCGGCGACCGGCGACGAAGTTAAAAAATACGGCGGCGACGCCCTGCCGGGCGGTCTGGTCGATGACACGCTGGTATTCGTGTCGATAGGTATGGACGGCATCGTGACGATCGTTGCGCATCGTTCGGAAATGGGGCAGGGCGTCCGCACCAGCTTGCCGATGGTGGTCGCCGACGAGCTGGAAGCAGACTGGAACAAGGTACGTGTGGTTCAGGCGCTCGGCATCGAGGAAAAGTACGGCAACCAGAACACCGATGGTTCACGCAGCATGCGCCAATCGTTCGATCCCATGCGCCGTGTCGGCGCCGCAGCGCGCCACATGCTGGAAATGGCCGCAGCACGACAGTGGAATGTGAAACCGGATGAAGTGCGAGCGAAGAATCACGAGGTCGTTCATTCAAGAACCGGGCGACGCCTCGGCTATGGTGCACTTGCGAAGGCCGCCGCGAAAATTACCCCGCCTGCGGGCAAGGAGCTGCGACTGAAAACACCGGCCGAGTTCCGCTATATCGGCAAGGAAAGCACGCGAGGGATCGATCTCCAGAATATCGTTACCGGCAATACGCAATACGGCATCGATACGCGCCTGCCAGGCATGCTGTATGCGGTCATTGCGCGGCCCATGGTTGTCGGCGGCAAGGTTGCCAGCTTCGACGCATCGGCAGCGCTGAAAGTGCCGGGCGTGATTCAAGTGATCGAATTGAAAGGAAGCCCGCCGCCCGCCGCCTTCAACCCTCTTGGCGGCATCGCCGTTATCGCCAAAAATACCTGGTCGGCCATCAAGGGCAGGGAAGCACTCAAGATCACCTGGAACGATGGTCCGAATGCCGACTACGATTCGGCCGGTTATAAAAAAACACTGCAGGAAGCAACACGCAAACCGGCGAAGGCAGTGCGCAACAACGGCGACACGATGGCTGCACTGTCGCAATCGTCGCGTCGTATCGCAGCCGAATATTATCTGCCGCACATCGCGCATGCCACGATGGAACCGCCGGCTGCAACCGCGCAAATCGTCGACGGAAAATGCGAAGTGTGGGCATGCGTGCAGGCACCGCAAGCCACCCGCGAAATCGTAGCGACGCATCTCAATCTCAAACCTGAAGACGTCACGGTGCATGTGACGCTGCTGGGCGGCGGTTTCGGTCGCAAGTCCAAACCCGATTTCGTTGCAGAGGCTGCGCTGCTTTCAAAAGCCATGAAGGGCGTGCCGGTCAAGGTGACGTGGACGCGCGAGGACGATATCCGGAACGACTATTTCCATACCGTTTCTGTCGAGCGGCTGGAAGTTGCGCTGGATGCCGCCGGAAAACCCACCGCGTGGCTGCATCGTACCGCCGCGCCCACCATCAAATCGATTTTTGCCGTGGGCGCCAAGGGCGAACAGCCGTTCGAGCTCGGCATGTCCGCCGTCAACATCCCTTTTGCGATACCGAATTTCCGTGTGGAAGCGCCGGAAGTCGACGCCCACACGCGCATCGGCTGGTTCCGCTCGGTATCCAACATCCCGCATGTCTTCGCGATCCAGTCGTTCGTGGCCGAACTTGCAGCGGCGGCAAAACGCGACCATCGCGATTATCTGCTGGACCTGATCGGCCCTGCGCGCAAGGTCAATCCGGCATCCATGTCGGATGAATGGAATTACGGTGAATCGCCCGAGCGTTACCCGCTCGATACCGGTCGCATGCGGAAAGTCATTTCCCTGGCGACCGACAAGGCGGGATGGGGCCGCAAGCTGCCGAAAGGGCACGGCCTCGGACTCGCGGTCAGTTACAGCTTCGTCACTTACGTCGCAGTCGTGATGGAAGTGGTGGTGGCCGACAATGGCAACCTGTCAATTCCACACGTCGACATTGCGGTCGATTGCGGACCGCAGATCAATCCGGATCGCATCCGATCGCAGCTTGAGGGCGCATGCATCATGGGTCTCAGCCTTGCATTGAGCGGTGAAATCACGTTCAAGAATGGCCGTGCCGAGCAAGGCAATTTCCACGAGTACGAAATCCTGCGTTCAATGGATGCGCCGCATGACATACGCGTCCATTTTATCCGCAACGATTTTGACGTGCCGTTAGGCGGGGTCGGCGAACCGGCTACGCCGCCGATTGCGCCCGCCTTGTGCAATGCAATTTTTGCCGCGACCGGCAAGCGTATTAGAGATCTGCCGGTTCGCAACCAGTTGAAAGCTTCATGACGGAATAGCGGGAAAACAACTGTCGCAATTTCTTGCGCAGGTCGCCACTGGCCTCGACTACCAGGTGGCGGTGTACGACCAGCGCGAAGAGTGCCGGCTGGCGTGGCAGGCTGACGGCGTCGAGGTGATCCACACGATGCCGGACGACCTCGTCATCGAGATGAAAATGGATCGCCGCACTGCGGTGGTCGGTCTCACGCACGCCCCTAGAGCGGTTTTCATATGCGTGTGAGGATGATGCGGGTTGGTTTGGGGTGCAGGGCAAGGCGCGAGGAGCGCAGTGTGGCCAGCCACACAAGCGACGAGCAACGCCGCCATGCGCTCCAAAGCGGCCCGCAGCGCCCATGCACTGATATGAAAACCGCTCTAGATAATGTCCCGCTTGATCGAGAAACACGCGGCTGGCTAAACTACCGGGCTCCTGCGGAATGATTCACTTATGTTCCGGGAAGCGCCATGAATGTTTTTTCTCGATATGAGCCGGACTGTCGATGACCCTGCGGACGGCCTTTACTGCGCATTCCGCCAGCCGCCGCCGAGCGACTGGATCAGCGCCACCGATGTGGTTTGGCGGTCAGCCTGCAATTGCACCAGCGCGCGCCGCGCAGTCAAGGCCGTCGCCTGT
>JAQGLW010000008.1 GCA_028292665.1 Herminiimonas sp. | reverse complement strand
GGCGACAACGTCTCGATCACGGTGATGCTGATCAACCCGATTGCGATGGAAGAAGGATTGCGCTTCGCCATTCGCGAAGGCGGGCGGACCGTCGGCGCCGGTGTCGTGGCTAAAATCATCGAGTAATCCGCTGCAGGCTTGGCATAGCTTTGAATTAATATTGCCGCGGGTGACAGTGCACTCGCGGTTCGCTCTTTAAAGGGAACATCATGCAAAACCAGAAAATTCGTATTCGCCTCAAGGCGTTCGACTATCGTCTGATCGATCAGTCCGCACTTGAAATCGTCGATACCGCCAAGCGTACCGGTGCTGTCGTCAAAGGCCCGGTTCCGCTGCCGACACGCATCCAGCGTTTCGACGTGCTGCGTTCCCCTCATGTCAATAAAACATCGCGCGATCAGTTCGAAATCCGCACCCATGTGCGTTTGATGGATATCGTCGATCCGACCGACAAGACGGTCGATGCATTGATGAAGCTGGATTTGCCGGCTGGCGTCGATGTCGAGATCAAGTTGCAGTAAGTTTTTCCCGCGGGACTTCGATTTGCATATTTAATTCTTGTAGAACAAAGACTCCCGCGTTATAATATTCGGCTTCGGTATGGACTCGCAGAATTTGCGGTCCATGCTTATCAAGTTTCACAAACATCAGCCCTGCCCAATCGTAGGCGGGAATGGAGAAAACAATGAGCCTAGGCCTTGTTGGTCGCAAGGTTGGTATGATGCGCATCTTCACGGATGACGGGGATTCGATTCCTGTAACCGTGGTGGACGTGTCGAACAACCGTGTGACACAAATCAAAACGCCTGACACAGACGGTTATTCCGCTGTTCAAGTCGCATTCGGTCATCGTCGCGCCTCGCGTGTGACAAAAGCCGCTGCCGGTCATCACGCCAAGGCGGGTGTCGAAGCGGGGACCATCCTCAAAGAATTTCGTATCGACGCAGCCAAGGCTTCCGAAATGAAGGCCGGCGACATCGTCGCTGCAAGCCTGTTCGAAGTCGGTCAGAAAGTGGACGTGCAAGGCGTGTCCATCGGTAAGGGTTATGCCGGCGTCATCAAGCGCTACAACTTCAGCTCCGGCCGTGCTACCCATGGTAACTCGCGTTCGCACAATGTGCCGGGTTCGATCGGTATGGCGCAGGATCCGGGTCGTGTTTTCCCCGGCAAGCGCATGACGGGTCACATGGGCGACGTTACAAGCACCGCCCAAAACCTCGAAATCGCTCGCATCGATGCCGACCGTCAGTTGTTGCTGGTCAAGGGTGCAGTGCCGGGCGCGAAAAACGGCCAGGTGATCATTTCCCCTGCCGTCAAAATCAAAGCCAAGAAGGGAGCCTAGGCAATGGAACTCAAGCTCCTGAATGACAAGGGCCAAGCGGCTTCCAACGTTGCTGCGCCGGACACGATTTTCGGCCGCGACTATAACGAAGCGCTGATTCACCAGGTTGTGGTTGCTTACCAGGCTAACGCACGCAGCGGCAACCGCAAGCAAAAAGATCGTGAAGAAGTGCACCACACGACCAAGAAGCCATGGCGTCAAAAAGGTACGGGCCGTGCTCGTGCCGGTATGTCGTCTTCGCCTTTGTGGCGTGGCGGTGGCCGGATCTTCCCGAACTCGCCGGAAGAAAATTTCTCTCATAAAGTCAACAAGAAGATGTATCGCGCAGGTGTCTGTTCGATTCTGTCGCAGTTGGCGCGTGAGGGTCGTCTGTCCATTATTGAAAATCTGTCGGTTGATGCGCCCAAGACCAAGCTCTTGTCGCAAAAGCTGAAAGATATGGGGTTGGATTCCGTGTTGGTAATCACTGACAGTCTTGATGAAAATCTGTTGTTGGCATCGCGTAATCTGCCGAACGTGCTGATTTGCGAGCCGCGTCATGCCGATCCGGTTTCGCTGGTGTTCTACAAGAAGATCCTGATCACCAAGCTTGCATTGGCCAAGATTGAGGAGATGCTGGCATGAACGCAATTGTCAAACATAGCGAAGAGCGCTTGATGAAGGTATTGCTCGCGCCGGTGATCTCCGAGAAGGCAACGTTCGTCGCCGAGAAAAACGAACAAGTCGTTTTCCTCGTGATGCCTGACGCTACCAAGCTGGAAATCAAGGCGGCTGTCGAACTGTTGTTCAAGGTTCAGGTCGAATCGGTGCAGGTCGCAAACCGCCAAGGCAAGCAAAAGCGCTCGGGTCGCTTCAATGGCCGCCGCAATCACACCAGGCGCGCATTTGTGTGCCTGAAACCCGGTCAGGAAATCAACTTCACCGAGGAGGCTAAATAATGGCACTCGTTAAAGTAAAACCGACGTCGCCTGGTCGTCGCGGTATGGTCAAGGTCGTTACACCCGACCTGTACAAAGGCCGTCCGCTCGCCAGTCTGGTCGAAAAGAAATCGAAAACTGCCGGTCGCAACAACAACGGTCATATCACTACCCGTCATATCGGTGGTGGTCACAAGCAACACTATCGTGTCATTGATTTCCGTCGCAACAAGGATGGCATTCCTGCAAAAGTGGAGCGCATTGAATACGATCCGAACCGCAGCGCGAATATTGCCCTGTTGTGCTACGCCGATGGCGAGCGTCAGTACATCATCGCGACCAAGGGTCTGGCGATCGGCGATCAACTGATGAATGGTTCGGAGGCGCCGATCAAATCGGGCAACTGTCTGCCGATTCGCAATATTCCGGTCGGTACGATCATGCATTGCGTGGAAATGCTGCCCGGCAAAGGCGCACAAATGGCGCGTACCGCCGGTGCAGGCGTGGTGTTGATGGCGCGAGAAGGTACATATGCCCAGGTCCGTTTGCGTTCGGGTGAAGTGCGTCGCGTTCATATCGAATGCCGTGCGACAGTTGGCGAAGTGGGCAATGCAGAGCATAGCTTGCGCAAGATCGGCAAGGCTGGTGCGATGCGCTGGCGCGGTATTCGTCCGACCGTTCGCGGTGTGGTGATGAACCCGGTCGATCACCCGCATGGTGGCGGCGAGGGTAAAACTGCCGCCGGCCGTCATCCGGTTTCGCCGTGGGGTCAGCAGACAAAAGGCAAGAAGACGCGCCGCAACAAGCGCACGACTTCGATGATCGTCTCGCGTCGCGGCAAGAAATAAGGGGTAACACATGACACGTTCATTGAAAAAAGGGCCGTTCTGCGATGCCCACCTGGTAAAAAAAGTCGAGGCTGCGCAAGCGACCAAAGACAAGAAGCCGATCAAAACCTGGTCGCGCCGTTCGACGATCATGCCGGACTTCATCGGGTTGACTATCGCGGTTCATAACGGTAAGCAGCATGTGCCGGTTTATGTGTCCGAGAACATGGTTGGTCACAAGCTCGGCGAATTCGCGCTGACCCGTACGTTCAAGGGTCATGCTGCTGATAAAAAGGCTAAGAAATAAGGTCCGATGATGGAAACTAAAGCTATCCTCCGCGGCGTCCGCTTGTCGGAACAAAAAGGCCGTCTGGTTGCCGATCTGATTCGCGGCAAAAAAGTTGATCAGGCTCTCAATATCCTGACCTTCAGCCCGAAAAAAGGCGCGGTCATCATCAAGAAAGTGCTGGAGTCCGCAATCGCGAACGCCGAGCATAACGATGGCGCCGATATCGACGAGTTGAAGGTCACGACGATCTACGTCGAAAAAGGTTCGGTCTTGAAGCGCTTTACTGCGCGTGCAAAAGGCCGGGGTGATCGCATTTCGAAACAATCCTGTCACATTTACGTGACTGTCGGAAACTAAGGAGTCACGATGGGACAGAAGATACATCCGATCGGCTTTCGTCTTTCAGTTACCCGCAACTGGAGTTCGCGCTGGTATGCAGGCAATAGTAATTTTGCCACCATGCTCAACGAGGACTTGAAAGTCCGCGCTTATTTGAAGACAAAACTCAAGAACGCATCTGTTGGCCGGGTCGTCATCGAGCGTCCTGCAAAGAATGCCCGCATCACGATTTTCAGCTCGCGTCCTGGTGTCGTAATCGGCAAAAAAGGCGAGGATATCGAAGTTCTCAAATCCGCGCTGACCAAGATGATGGGCGTTCCGGTTCATGTGAATATCGAAGAAATCCGCAAGCCGGAAACCGATGCGCAACTGATCGCCGACTCGATTGCGCAGCAATTGGAAAAGCGGATCATGTTCCGCCGTGCGATGAAGCGCGCGATGCAGAATGCAATGCGTCTCGGCGCACAGGGCATCAAGATCATGTCGTCCGGCCGTTTGAACGGTATCGAGATTGCCCGGACGGAATGGTATCGTGAAGGCCGTGTGCCGCTGCATACATTGCGTGCAGATATCGATTACGGTTTCGGCGAAGCGGAAACGACTTACGGCATCATCGGCATCAAGGTTTGGGTCTACAAGGGCGATCGTCTTGCCAGCGGCGAAGCGCCGACCATCGACGTTGCATCCGATGACGACAAGAAGCGCCGCGGTCCGCGTCGTGACGACGGCAAGCCAAGCGGTACCCGTCCTCCTCCTCGCGCCAAGCGCCCCGAGGGCCAGACGACTGCCGCTGCCGCACCTGGCGCACCGGCGCCAGCCGCTAAACGGGTTCGCGCCAAAAAGCCGGACGGAGCCATTGCTGCCCCGGCTGAGAAAGCAGGAGAATAAACATGCTGCAACCAGCACGCAGAAAATATCGTAAAGAGCAAAAAGGCCGCAACAAAGGCATTTCCCACACGCGCGGCACAGCCGTATCGTTTGGCGAATTCGGCCTGAAAGCGATTGGCCGCGGCCGTATTACCGCACGCCAGATCGAAGCGGCTCGACGTGCCATGACCCGTCACATCAAACGTGGCGGCCGTATCTGGATACGCATTTTTCCGGACAAGCCGATTTCACAAAAGCCTGCCGAAGTCCGTATGGGTAACGGCAAGGGTAATCCTGAATACTACGTGGCTGAAATTCAGCCGGGTAAAGTGCTGTACGAGATGGATGGTGTCGATGAGACCCTGGCGCGCGAAGCGTTCCGTTTGGCCGCAGCTAAACTGCCGTTATTGACAGCGTTCGTCGTGCGTCAAGTCGGCCAATAATTGGAGTGAAACATGAAAGCATCTGAACTCCGCGGCAAAGACGAGGCAGCTCTGACCAAAGAGCTGAACGACTTGTTGAAGGCGCAATTCGGCTTGCGTATGCAAATTGCAACGCAGCAGCTGAATAACACTTCGCAACTCAAGAAAGTGCGCCGCGACATCGCACGCGTTAAGACGGTCATGAATCAGAAGGACGCCAAATAATGAACGATCCGGTCAAACAAGCGCACAAGCGCACGCTGATTGGCAAGGTGGTCTCCGACAAAATGGACAAGACCGTCACCGTGCTGATCGAGCGCCAACTCAAGCATCCGCTATACGGCAAAATCATTATGCGCACGAATAAATATCATGCGCACGACGAAGCCAACCAGGCTAAAACAGGTGACGTAGTCGAGATCCAAGAAGGCCGTCCGATTTCCAAGACCAAGGCCTGGACCGTGACACGCGTGGTGCAGGTAGCGCAAATAGTATAAGTAACAGTTGCAAGCGCAGTCTTTTGCTGCGATAATGTTTGGCTTCGTTCTTGCAGTACCATTTTGCAAGAACGGTGTCGAAATACCCTGCAGTTGAAGCATTCGTAATAGCAAGTGGTTTTGGAAATCGTCCACCTAATCAGCATGCCTTAACACGGGCGGCTGGCGGGACCAAGACTGACCGGGGTTCGCATTGTGCGGATTGAACGGGTTAAGTTGGGAAAGAAAATATTATGATTCAAACTGAAAGCCGGCTCGAAGTGGCCGACAACACGGGTGCGCGTGAAGTCATGTGCATCAAGGTGCTGGGTGGTTCCAAGCGCCGCTACGCGGGTATTGGCGATGTGATCAAGGTGACCGTCAAGGTCGCTGCGCCACGTGGCCGCGTGAAAAAAGGCGAAATCTACAATGCCGTTGTCGTGCGCACCGCCAAAGGCGTGCGTCGTCAGGACGGATCATTGGTGAAATTTGATGGCAATGCTGCGGTATTGCTGAATGCGAAGCTGGAGCCGATCGGCACGCGTATTTTTGGGCCCGTCACGCGTGAGCTGCGTACTGAGCGCTTCATGAAGATCGTGTCGCTTGCGCCTGAAGTTCTGTAAGGAGTCGTTATGGATAAGATTCGAAAAAACGACGAAGTCATCGTTCTGACCGGTAAGGACAAGGGCAAGCGCGGCGTCGTCAAGCAGCGCATCGATGTGAATTACATCGTGGTTGATGGCATTAATGTCGCCAAAAAAGCGACCAAGCCGAATCCGATGACTGGTGCAACTGGCGGCATCGTTGACAAGCTGATGCCAATTCATGTGTCCAATGTCGCATTGTTCAATGCGGCAACTGGCAAGGCAGATCGCGTGGGTTCCAAGGATGTGGACGGGAAAAAAGTCCGCATTTTCAAATCCACTGGCGAAGTCGTTAAGGTTTAAGAGATCATGGCCCGTCTCCAAGAGTTTTATAAAGAAAAAGTCGTTGCCGGCTTGACCGAAAAATTCGGTTACAAGTCGTCAATGGAAGTTCCCCGTCTTACCAAGATCACTCTGAACATGGGGTTGTCGGAAGCGGTTGCGGACAAAAAGATCATTGAGCATGCAGTCGGCGATTTGACAAAGATTGCCGGCCAGAAGCCTGTGGTTACCAAGGCTCGGAAGGCAATTGCGGGTTTCAAGATCCGTGAGGGTTATCCGATCGGTTGCATGGTTACCCTGCGCGGTGCACTCATGTATGAGTTCCTTGATCGCCTGATTACCGTTGCATTGCCGCGCGTACGCGATTTCCGTGGCGTGTCCGGCCGCGCATTCGATGGTCGTGGCAATTACAATATCGGCGTGAAAGAGCAGATCATTTTCCCCGAAATCGAGTATGACAAAATTGACGCGTTGCGTGGCATGAACATCAGCATCACGACGACTGCGAAGACCGACGATGAAGCCAAAGCGCTTCTCGCCGCATTTAAATTTCCGTTCAGAAACTGAGGTTGCCATGGCAAAACTGGCACTGATTAACCGTGAACAAAAGCGCGCCGACCTGGTAAAGAAGTATGCTGCCAAGCGCGCCGAGTTGAAGGCGATCATTGACGATCAATCGAAGTCCGAAGAAGAGCGCTACGAAGCGCGCCTGAAGTTGCAGGCGCTGCCACGTAACTCGGCTCCGACCCGCCAACGTAATCGTTGCGCACTGACTGGTCGTCCTCGTGGCACTTACCGCAAGTTCGGTTTGGGCCGTACCAAGCTCCGTGAAATCGCCATGCGCGGCGAAGTTCCCGGTATGACTAAAGCTAGCTGGTAATAGGAGAAGATGCAATGAGTATGAGCGATCCTATCGCCGATATGCTGACCCGTATCCGCAACGCACAAGGTGTTCAAAAGACCACGGTTGCAATGCCGTCGTCCAAAGTCAAGGTTGCGATTGCCAACGTCCTGAAGGATGAGGGTTACATTGAAGATTTCGCCGTTGCCGAAGCAGCGGGCAAGGCGGAGCTGAAAATCGGTTTGAAATATTATGCCGGTCGTCCCGTCATCGAGCGCCTGGAGCGCGTATCCCGTCCAGGGCTGCGCATCTACAAGGGCAAGAACGATATCCCGAGCGTGATGAATGGCTTGGGCGTGGCAATCGTGTCGACTCCCAAGGGCGTCATGACTGACCGCAAAGCGCGCGCTACCGGTGTCGGTGGCGAAGTTATTTGCTACGTGGCCTAAGGAGTGCAAGATGTCTCGTGTAGGTAAAATGCCGATTGCACTGCCGAAGGGCGCGGAAGCGACTGTCAATGCAGAGCAAATCGTAGTAAAAGGCCCGTTGGGCACACTTTCCCAGTCGCTCAGCGCGCTGGTCAAGGTTCAGAACGACAACGGTACGCTTAAATTCGAAGCTGCCAACGACAGCCGCGAAGCGAATGCGATGTCCGGTACGTTGCGTGCGTTGGTCAACAACATGGTCAACGGCGTTACCAAGGGCTTCGAGAAAAAGCTGAACCTGGTTGGCGTCGGTTATCGTGCGCAAGCGCAGGGTGACAAGCTGAATCTGTCTCTCGGTTTTTCGCATCCGGTCGTGCATCTGATGCCGAAGGGCGTCAAGTGCGAAACGCCGACGCAGACCGAGATCCTGATCAAGGGAATCGACAGGCAGCAGGTTGGCCAGGTAGCTGCTGAAGTCCGTGCCTACCGCAGTCCCGAGCCATACAAGGGCAAGGGCGTCCGTTATGCGGACGAAGTGGTAGTGCTTAAAGAAACCAAGAAGAAGTAATAGGGGTTGACGATGGACAAGAAACAATCACGTCTGCGCCGCGCACGTCAAACCCGTGCCAAGATCGCAGAGTTAAAAGTGAATCGCCTAGCCGTGCATCGCACCAACTTGCACATTTATGCAAGCATCATTGGTCCGGACGCGCAGGTGCTGGCTTCGGCCTCCACGCTGGAAGCCGAAGTGCGCCAGGAGCTGGCCGGCCAGTCGGGCAAGGGCGGCAATGCTTCGGCTGCAGCGCTGGTAGGCAAGCGCGTGGCGGAGAAAGCTTTGAAAGCCGGGATTGCCGAAGTAGCGTTCGATCGCTCCGGATTCCGTTATCACGGCCGCGTCAAGGCAGTTGCAGAAGCTGCTCGCGAAGCCGGTCTGAAGTTCTAAGGAAGAATCGTCATGGCAAAGATGCAATCGAAAATGCAAAGCGACAAGCCAGATGATGGCATGCGCGAAAAAATGATCGCGGTCAATCGTGTCACCAAGGTAGTCAAGGGCGGCCGCATCATGGGTTTCGCCGCCTTGGCGGTAGTCGGTGACGGCGATGGTCGTATCGGCATGGGCAAAGGCAAGTCGAAGGAAGTGCCGGTCGCTGTGCAAAAAGCAATGGAAGAAGCGCGTCGCAAGATGATCAAGGTCACCTTGAAGAACGGCACGCTGCAACATACCGTTACCGGCAAGCATGGCGCATCTTCGGTGCTGATGGCGCCTGCCAAAGATGGTACCGGCGTGATTGCCGGTGGCCCGATGCGCGCAATTTTTGAAGTAATGGGTGTGACGAACGTGGTGGCCAAATCCAACGGTTCGACCAACCCTTACAACATGGTGCGTGCGACATTGAATGGTCTGGCCAAAATGAATACCCCGTCGGAAATTGCTGCCAAGCGCGGCAAGTCGGTTGAAGAAATTCTGGGCTAAGGTGATCTACATGGCAAAGACAGCGGCAAAAACAGTCAAAGTTAAATTGGTCATGGGCTTGATCGGTACGCGCGAAACACATCGCGCTACGGTTCGCGGCCTTGGCCTGCGCGGTATTAATTCGGTTTCCGAATTAGAGGACACGCCGTCAGTACGCGGCATGATCAACAAGGTATCGTATCTCGTGAAAGTGGTGTCGTAAGCCTTTGGCTTATGAACGGAGCAAATCATGGAATTGAATAACATTCAGCCGGCAGATGGCGCCAAGCATTACAAGCGTCGTGTAGGCCGCGGTATTGGTTCCGGCTTGGGCAAGACAGCCGGTCGTGGTCACAAAGGCCAGAAATCCCGTTCCGGCGGTTTCCACAAAGTCGGCTTCGAAGGCGGCCAGATGCCGCTGCAACGCCGTTTGCCGAAGCGCGGCTTCAAGTCGAGGGCAACGCCATACAAGGCGGAAGTCCGTTTGTCCGACCTGGAAAAATTGCCGGTTGGCGAAGTCGATATCCTGGCATTGAAACAAGCGGGTGTTGTCTCTGAGCTGGCACGTGTTGTGCGTGTAATTGCGGCAGGTGAGATCACTAAAAAAGTGACTCTCAAAGGATTGATCGCAACCAAAGGCGCTAAAGCCGCAATTGAAGCCGCTGGTGGTTCGGTTGCGTAATTTTGCAGCTTAACTGGAGTAAATATTGGCAACTGCTCCTCAATTGGCAAAAAGCGCGGCAAGCGGGTTCCCGTGGAATCGCTTGTGGTTTTTGCTGGCAGCATTAGTGGTTTACCGTATCGGTGCGCATATTCCTGTGCCGGGAATTGATCCGGCGCAGTTGTCGCAGTTATTCAAGCAAAACCAAGGCGGTATCTTGGGGATGTTTAATATGTTTTCCGGCGGCGCGTTATCGCGATTTACGATTTTCGCGCTGGGAATCATGCCGTATATTTCGGCATCGATCATCATGCAGCTGATGTCGGTGGTATCGCCGCAACTGGAAGCGCTGAAGAAAGAAGGCGAGTCCGGTCGCCGCAAGATTACGCAGTACACTCGTTACGGCACTCTGCTGCTGGCGACTTTTCAGGCGCTCGGCATTGCAGTTGCGCTGGAATCGCAAGCCGGTTTGGTGTTGGATCCGGGTCTGGCCTTTCGCTTCACGACTGTCGTGACGTTGGTGACAGGAACAATGTTTTTGATGTGGCTGGGTGAGCAGATAACCGAGCGCGGTCTGGGTAACGGCATCTCGATCATTATTTTCGCAGGTATTGCGGCAGGTTTGCCAAATGCAGTCGGCGGTTTGTTTGAGTTGGTGCGTACCGGTTCGATGAACGCGCTATCGGCCATTTTGATTTGCATTATTGTTGCGGCAGTGACTTTTCTGGTCGTGTTTATTGAACGCGGTCAACGCAAGATACTGGTCAATTATGCCAAGCGTCAGGTCGGAAACAAGATTTACGGTGGTCAAAGCAGTCATTTGCCGCTGAAGTTGAATATGGCCGGTGTGATCCCGCCGATTTTTGCTTCATCGATTATTTTGTTTCCAGCGACGATTACAAGCTGGTTTACTTCAGGCGATACGACGAACCCGTTCATTCGTTTCCTAAAAGACCTTGCTGCGTCGATGGCGCCGGGTGAACCGATTCATGCGTTGCTGTATGCAGGTGCAATTGTATTCTTCTGCTTTTTTTATACTGCGCTGGTGTTTAACAGCAAGGAAACTGCAGATAATTTAAAGAAAAGCGGTGCGTTTGTTCCCGGTATTCGTCCCGGTGATCAGACTGCGCGCTATATCGACAAAATATTGACTCGTTTGACCTTGGCAGGTGCGGTCTACATAACGCTGGTTTGCTTGTTGCCGGAATTTTTGATTGCTCGTTGGAAGGTGCCGTTTTATTTTGGCGGAACTTCCCTGTTGATTATTGTAGTGGTCACAATGGACTTCATGGCCCAGGTGCAAAATTACGTCATGTCGCAGCAATACGAATCGTTGCTTCGCAAGGCGAATTTCAAGGGCGGAATTCCGACGCGTTAAGCGTCCAGGAGAACGAGCAGACCGAATGGCAAAAGACGACGTTATCCAGATGCAGGGTGAGATTCTAGAGAATCTTCCCAATGCAACATTTCGAGTCAAGTTGGAGAACGGACATGTGGTGCTCGGTCATATTTCCGGGAAAATGCGGATGAACTATATCCGCATCCTGCCAGGAGACAAGGTGACAGTGGAATTGACGCCTTATGATCTGAGTCGTGCACGCATTGTGTTCCGTACCAAATAATTTATGTAGGAAGCAGAGTGCCGCTACACTTGACTCTGTCCCGCAATACTTTAAGTAACTGAAAGAAAGAGGGCAAAAATGAAAGTGCTCGCATCAGTCAAGCGGATCTGCCGCAACTGTAAGATCATCAAGCGCAAAGGCGTTGTTCGTGTCATTTGTACCGAACCGCGCCATAAGCAGCGCCAAGGTTAATTAACGTTATTGATTGAGGAATAACGAATGGCACGTATTTCAGGGGTGAATATCCCCAATCATCAACACACTGTTATCGGCTTGACTGCGATTTATGGTGTTGGCCGCCCGCGCGCGCAAAAAATTTGCGTCAAGACGGGTGTTCCGACCACGAAAAAGGTCAAGGATCTCGATGATAGCGAGCTGGAAAAGCTGCGCGATGAGATTGCAAAATTCATCGTCGAAGGCGACCTGCGTCGTGAAATCTCGATGAACATCAAGCGCTTGATGGACTTGGGTTGCTACCGCGGCCTGCGTCATCGCAAGGGCTTGCCGGCTCGTGGTCAGCGTACCCGCACCAATGCGCGTACCCGCAAGGGACCGCGCAAGGCAGCACAATCGCTGAAGAAATAATCCAGCACGTCGTCGGATTCAAGGAAATCATCATGGCAAAAGCCCCGAATAACGCCGCCGCAGCACGCGTGCGTAAGAAAGTCAAAAAGAACGTTGCTGAAGGCATCGCACATATTCACGCGTCTTTCAATAACACCATCATCACGATTACCGACCGTCAGGGTAACGCGCTGTCCTGGGCGACTTCCGGCGGTGCAGGTTTCAAGGGTTCACGCAAATCGACCCCGTTCGCGGCACAGGTCGCGGCGGAAGCTGCAGGCAAGGTGGCGGTTGAATGCGGTGTAAAGAACCTGGAAGTGCGCATCAAGGGCCCGGGTCCGGGTCGTGAATCGGCGGTTCGCGCACTGAACAACCTCGGTATCAAGATTACGCAAATTCAGGATGTGACTCCGGTTCCGCATAACGGTTGCCGTCCGCCGAAGCGTCGTCGTATCTAATTTGCTGTTTGTAGATTTATTGGGAACAGAGCCTCCCTCCAGGGAGATCGAGATAATCCGGTATACTGCGGTTCTTCGTAAACTCTGTTTCTCAATTAAAGATCCCGCCCCTGGCGGGTTTTGTTCTTAAGCCCACCGTCTGATCGCAGGCAGATCAGACTAGCGCCTAGCGAATTCAAGTAACCAAGTAACAGAAGAATTCACTTGAGGCGTCATTATCAATAAAAGGAATCATCGTGGCACGTTATATCGGACCAAAAGCAAAACTTTCCCGCCGTGAAGGCACTGATTTATTTCTGAAGAGCGCACGCCGCTCGCTGGATTCCAAATGCAAACTGGATTCCAAGCCGGGCCAGCATGGCCGCACCTCCGGCGCCCGTACTTCCGACTATGGTAACCAGCTGCGCGAAAAGCAGAAGGTCAAGCGGATGTACGGAATTCTGGAGCGCCAGTTCCGCCGTTATTTCGCTGAAGCGGATCGTCGCAAGGGCAATACCGGTGAAACCCTGCTGAAGCTGCTCGAAGCGCGTCTTGACAATGTCGTCTATCGCATGGGTTTCGGTTCGACCCGCGCAGAAGGCCGCCAGTTGGTTTCGCACAAGGCATTTACGGTCAATGGCAATGTTGTAAATATCGCTTCGTATCAGGTAAAACCGGGCGATGTGGTTGCAGTGCGCGAAAAGGCCAAGAAGCAAGTCCGTATCGTTGAAGCGCTGTCGCTGGCCGAACAGATCGGTATGCCAATCTGGGTCGCTGTCGATGCCAAGAAAATGGAAGGCACATTCAAATCGGTGCCGGACCGCAGCGAGATCGCCAATGACGTCAACGAATCGCTGATCGTCGAATTGTATTCGCGTTAATTTTGACTTCCCGCCCGCCTCTCATCAGGCGGGTATTTCCGTAATGCCATCAGCCTTATCGGTGTAACGAGCCGAGGGTATTGAAAAGGACATTTCATGCAAAACAGTTTGTTGAAACCCCGTATTATCGAAGTCGAGGCACTCGGTGCCGGTCATGCCAAAGTCGTCATGGAGCCGTTTGAACGCGGCTATGGCCACACACTTGGTAACGCGCTGCGTCGCGTACTGCTGTCTTCGATGGTCGGCTATGCGCCGACTGAAGTCACGATTGCCGGTGTCGTACATGAATATTCATCGCTCGATGGCGTGCAGGAAGACGTCGTCGACATGCTGCTGAACCTGAAGGGCGTTGTGTTCAAGTTGCACAACCGCGATGACGTCACGCTGACGCTGAAAAAAGAAGGCGAAGGCTCGGTACTCGCTTCCGATATCGATTTGCCGCACGACGTTGAATTGGTGAATCCGGATCATGTGATCGCTCACCTGACCGCCGGCGGCAAACTCGACATGCAGATCAAGGTTGAAAAAGGCCGCGGCTATGTGCCGGGCAATGTGCGCCGTCTGTCGGAAGATGCAAACAAGACCATCGGCCGCATCATCCTCGACGCGTCTTTCTCGCCGGTACGCCGTGTGTCGTATTCTGTTGAATCGGCCCGCGTCGAACAGCGCACCGATCTCGACAAACTGGTCATCAACATCGAGACCAACGGCGTGATTTCGCCGGAGGAAGCGATTCGCCAGTCGGCCCGCGTGCTGGTCGATCAGCTGAACGTGTTCGCTGCACTGGAAGGCACCGAAGCCGCTGCCGAAGCACCGTCGCGTGCGCCGTCGGTCGATCCGATCCTGTTGCGTCCGGTCGATGACCTGGAACTCACGGTCCGCTCGGCAAACTGCCTGAAAGCGGAAAATATTTACTACATTGGCGACTTGATCCAGCGTAGCGAAAATGAATTGCTCAAGACCCCGAATCTGGGCCGCAAATCCTTGAATGAAATCAAGGAAGTACTGGCGTCCCGTGGTTTGACTCTGGGCATGAAACTCGAAAACTGGCCGCCGGCCGGTCTCGAGAAGTAAAGGAAAGCTCTTTCCCTTGCGAGGGAAGGAGTTGCTGCAGCACCGCCGTAATCTAACCAGCATTTACCGGCCCGCGACCAGGCAACAAGCCAGTCGATAGAAGAGCTGGATCCAAACTGAAATCGAAAGGAATTACCATGCGTCACCGTCACGGACTTCGTAAATTAAATCGTACTTCGTCGCACCGCCTCGCGATGTTGCGCAACATGACTGTTTCGCTGTTGCGTCATGAAGCAATCAAGACGACGCTGCCGAAAGCGAAGGAATTGCGCCGCGTGATCGAGCCGATCCTCACGCTCGGCAAAACCGATTCGCTGGCGAACAAGCGTCTCGCGTTCAATCGTTTGCGCGACCGCGAAATCGTCGTCAAGCTGTTTTCCGAACTCGGTCCCCGTTACGCAAATCGCAACGGCGGTTACCTGCGCATCCTGAAGATGGGCTTCCGTGCCGGCGATAATGCGCCGATGGCATTCATCGAATTGCTCGACCGTCCTGAGACGACCGAGGCAGTCGAAGATACCAGCGGCGAGTAAAGCGGGATCGCTGTAACAAGCGGATATGAAAAAGAAGCCAGGCATCGCCTGGCTTTCTTCTTTACGGCCATCCATTTATGGCAAGATAAGCTTCTTTTTGTGCGAGCGTCTTTTAGCATGTCTGAACCTATCATCCTGTCGGCTGCCAACCTGCGCAAATCCTATGGCGCAGGCGCTTCAAAAAACGTCGTTATCGACGGACTCTCGTTCGCCTTGCGGCGTGGCGAATGCTACGGTTTGCTTGGTCCCAACGGCGCCGGCAAGACAACGACACTGCGCTTGTGTCTCGGGCTTACCGCAGCCGACAGCGGACAGATTACATTGGTAGACCGTCATGTTCCGCAGGACGCACGTCCGGCGCGATTGCGGGTAGGTGTCGTTCCGCAAGGGGATAATCTCGATCCGGATTTCACGGTAGCCGAAAACCTGCTGGTATTCGGCCGTTATTTCGGTATTGCCGATAACGAGATTCGCGCCCGGATCCCGAAGCTACTCGAATTTTCAAACCTGACTTCCAAAAAGGACGCGCGGATCGGCGAACTGTCCGGAGGCATGAAACGGCGTCTGACGCTGGCGCGTGCGCTGGTCAACGATCCCGACCTGATTTTCATGGATGAGCCGACCACAGGGCTCGATCCGCAGGCGCGGCACATGATCTGGGAGCGGTTGAAGACATTGCTCGCAGAAGGCAAAACCATTTTTCTCACCACCCATTTCATGGATGAAGCCGAACGGCTTTGCAATCGGCTCGCCGTGATTGATCATGGCAAAATGATTGCGGAAGGATCGCCGCGCGAATTGATCGGGCAACATATCGAAGCGCAAGTGGTCGAAGTGTATGGCGAAAATGCATTGGCATGGGCCGAGGCCGAAGGACGCAGGAAATCCGCACGGATCGAAATCAGCGGCGAGACGGTATTCTGCTATACGAACGATGCGCAGCCTTTGCTGGATGGCCTGCAAGCGATCAATGGGGTACGCTACATCCATCGCCCTGCAAACCTGGAAGACTTGTTCCTGAAGCTGACCGGCAGAGAAATGCGAGACTGACTATGGCGACCTATGCATTACCCGAATTTTCAATGCGTTTCCTGCCTATCTGGCAACGCAATTTTCTGGTCTGGAAAAAGCTCGCTGTAGCAAGCGTATTGGGCAATATCGCGGATCCGCTGATTACATTGATCGCGTTCGGCTACGGATTGGGCAGTCTGCTGCAGAATATCAACGGGATTCCTTATATTCACTATCTGGCATCCGGTTCGATCTGTATGTCCATCATGATGGCTTCATCGTTCGAGGCATTGTATTCGGCATTTTCACGCATGCATGTGCAGAAAACGTGGGATGCATTATTGAATGCGCCGTTGGCATTGGACGATGTCGTGCTGGCGGAAATGCTGTGGGCGGCGACCAAGTCGCTGTTCTCCGGCATCGCGATTCTGGGAGTGATGTTTGCGCTCGGTATCGGATTGCATCCGCATACGCTGCTGGTAGTGCCGCTGTTGTTTCTGATCGGCATGACGTTCGCCTCGCTCGGACTGGTGGTTAATGCTATCGCTCAGGGTTACGATTTTTTCACCTATTATTTCACCCTGGTGCTGACGCCGATGATATTCGTATCCGGGGTGTATTATCCGACTGCCCAGCTTCCGGCCTGGCTGCAGGCGATCTCGCATTTTTTGCCGTTAAGCGCGGCAGTCCATTTGGTGCGGCCATTGGTGCTGGGCGAATGGCCGGCCGCTCTGCCGGTCGACCTGGCGATTCTGCTTGCCTACTGCATTATCGGATTTTATGCCGCGACCATACTGACGCGGCGCCGATTATTGAAATGACTGTCAGTTCTGCATGTTGAGGCCGACTATGGAACAATCAATACTGGTTTTGACGAATATGCCTGACGCATCGACAGCGGAAGGGCTGGCGCGTCACTTGGTGGAGCAGGGGCTTGCTGCATGCGTCAATCGTTTGCCGGGTGTGCAGTCGATCTATCGGTGGCAGGGTGAAATCGAAGAGGCCAGCGAAGTCACTTTGCTGATCAAGACGACGAAGAGACGTTATGCGGAGCTGGAAGCGGCGATCAAGGCGTTGCATCCGTATCAGGTGCCTGAAATCATCGCGCTGTCGATCGTAGAGGGATTGCCGCAATATCTGGACTGGATTACACGGGAAACAAAGAAGAATGTGGACGCTTGAGAGGTTCAATCGATATGCCGTCATTCCGGCCTGTGCCGGAATGGCGATGCTTGTTTTCGCCGTCTTCGCATTATTGGCGGCGCCGGTTGCCCACGCGGCCGACGATTATCTCGAACCCGAAGCGGCATTCAAATTTTCGGCCAGGATGGCGGATGCCAGGACGATTGAAATTACCTATGCTATCGCCGATGGCTACTACATGTATCGCGAGCGTTTCGGCTTCAAGGCGGAAGGCACCAAGCTGGGTGAGCCTGTCATGCCGGCAGGCAAGGTCAAATTCGACGAAACCTTCCGGAAGAATGTCGAGACGTACCGCAAAGCCGTCACCATCAAATTGCCGGTAGAAGCAGGCGGCGTTTTCACAGTCACCGCAACGAGCCAGGGCTGCGCCGATAAAGGACTATGCTATGCGCCGATGGAGTCGCAGGCCAAACTGTCCGTCAACGGCGGCGGCGGACTGCTTGCAGCGGCACAAGGACTGTTGAGCGGGAATGCTGCAATCGAGATACCACGGACGCAATCGGACGCATCATCGATCGGCAGCGGTCAGAGCCCGGTCGCGAGTACGCAGGCAGACTCTGAAATGGGAACGATCCAGGCAGCGTTGACCAGCGGCAGGCTGCTTGCCATACTGCCGCTGTTTTTGCTGCTCGGCCTGGGACTGTCTTTCACGCCATGCGTATTGCCGATGGTGCCGATTCTGTCATCCATCATTGTCGGCGACCGGGTGCAACGCCGCAGCCGCGGCTTTGTATTGTCGGCCACATATTCGCTGGGCATGGCGCTTGTATATACGTTGCTTGGCATTGCCGCCGGTTTGCTTGGCGAAGGGTTGTCCGCAACGTTGCAGAATCCCTGGGTATTGAGCGGATTCGCACTATTGATGGTCATCTTGTCCTTGTCGATGTTCGGCAGATATCAGCTGCAAGTGCCGGCATCGATTCAGACGAAGTTGATGCAGGCTTCCGGAACACAGACTTCCGGAAAACTGGTTGGCGTATTTATCATGGGCGCAATATCGGCTCTGATCGTCGGGCCCTGTGTGGCCGCACCGCTGGCGGGTGTGCTGGTGTATATCAGCCAGACACGCGATGTGGTGATAGGCGGCAGCGCGCTGTTTGCAATGGCGATCGGCATGAGTGTGCCGTTGTTGCTGGTCGGTTTGTCGGCCGGGGCGCTATTGCCGCGTGCCGGAGCGTGGATGGAAGCGGTCAAGCGCTTCTTCGGCGTACTGATGCTGGCGGTGGCGTTATGGATGATTTCTCCGGTGCTTCCATCTTCGGCGCAGATGTCGGGCTGGGCGGCATTGGGTATCGGATATGGCGCTTACCTGCTGTGGAACACAAAACAAGGCTGGCTGTCGAAGGCGATGGGTCTGGTCTTTGCCGTCCTGGGGATGATTCAATTGGTCGGCGCCGTCACCGGTGGACATGATGCATTGTCGCCCTTGGCTCATCTCGGCGGTGGAAATGTGAAAAAGACGGAGTTCGTGCGCGTCAAATCGGTAGCTGACCTGGATGCCGCCTTGGCCAAGGCGCGCGGTAAAACCGCCATGCTCGATTTTTATGCCGACTGGTGCGTGTCTTGCAAGGAGATGGAAAAACTGACCTTCTCCGACGCTCGGGTCCAATCGCAGTTTGCCGGCATGTTGCTGTTACAGGTCGATGTAACGGCTAACAATGCCGACGATAAAGCGATGCTCAAGCGCTTCAGGCTTTTTGGTCCGCCCGGTATTATTTTTTTCGACAAGCAGGGCCGCGAGATTCAGGGCGGGCGCGTGATCGGCTATCAGAGTACCGAAAAATTCCTGCAATCGCTTTCATTGGCAACGCAGTTTTGAACGATGTGGATTCCCTCTCGATAAGACGTTGCCTTCGGCACATGCTTCATAGCGGCACGTTATTTATATAATCGATAATAATCGTTGAGGGATTGCCTGGCAGCGGATATAGTGGGATTTTGCGATTTTTGCAACTTCAAGGAGAATGCCATGACGTTACGCTTGGGCGATATTGCACCTGATTTCGAGCAAGATTCTTCGGTCGGCAAGATCAAATTTCACGAGTGGGCGGGCGATTCTTGGGTAGTGCTGTTTTCGCACCCGGCCGACTTCACACCGGTATGCACGACCGAGCTCGGATTGACTGCAAAACTGAAATCCGAATTCGACAAACGCAATGTCAAGGCGATCGCATTATCGGTCGATCCCGCCGACAAGCATGTGCAGTGGATCAAGGACATTGAAGAAACGCAAAAGACCGTGGTTGGCTTCCCGATCATTGCGGATGCGGACAAGAAGGTCGCGGCGCTGTACGACATGATTCACCCGAACCAGTCGGAAACCATGACCGTACGTTCATTATTCGTCATCGATCCGAAAAAGAAAGTGCGCCTGACGATCACCTATCCGATGAGTACCGGGCGCAATTTCGACGAAGTATTGCGTGTCATCGATGCGCTGCAGCTGACCGACGGCTATACGGTCGCAACACCGGGCAACTGGCGCGACGGAGACGATGTGATCATTCCGCTGACGATCCAGGATGAGGCAGTCATCAAGCAAAAATATCCGAAGGGTTATACCGCGCCCCGGCCTTATTTGCGCATGACGCCGCAGCCGAACAAGTAAGCAGCCGCCAGACGGTAAAAAAGCGCCCGGATAGCAGGGCGCTTTTTTATTGGGATCGGTGCTGATTATCCGGCGCCTGATCTTCCAGATAATGTTTGCGTCGGAAGAAAAACAGCAGGCCGATGACGATCGCTGCCATGATCCCCATCGCGATCCAGAAGCCGGCCTTGTCTTTCAATAGCGGCATATCAATGAAATTCATGCCGAAGATACCGGTAATCAGAGTGAGCGGCATGAAGAGCGCGGTAATGACAGTCAATGTGCGCATGATTTCACTGGTGCGATGCGCCATCGCGGAGAAGTGGATTTGCATTGCCGATTCGATCGACGATTCGAGCCGGCGCGCGTGGTTCAGCACGCGGGTAATGTGCTCCATCACGTCATTGATGCGCACCAGCAGCAAATCGTTGGCTCGGCTGTCGCTGCCGTCCTGATAAGCATCGACAAAATGATCGCGCAATTCCTG
>JAQGLW010000045.1 GCA_028292665.1 Herminiimonas sp. | reverse complement strand
TAAACAGGCATTATGCAACGGCGAAGATATTTGTGAACACATCGGATACCGAAGGGTTTCCCAACTCATACTTGCAGGCGTGGATTCGGGGTACGCCTGTTATCGCCTTTTTTGATCCCGATGATCTGATTAAGCGAGAGCGCCTGGGGTCGGCGGTCACATCGCTTGATTACATGCAGGAACAGGTATTTTTTTTTCTAAACAATCAGGCGGCATGGTCAGATGCGAGCGGTCGCTGCAGACATTTCATGGAGCGGAAATACGGAGAGGACCGCATTTTGGCTCCTTATTTGGAAACGCTTGAGGAGATTGCAGGATGATGATGGAGGAAGTCGCGCCGATTCGCGTGCTGTTTATACTTGTTTCGGCCGGCGTCGGCGGTGCAGAGACACAAGTTATCTCGTTGATCAATAATTTGGATCCCGGTCGACTTCGCTTGTCCCTCGCATATTTGAAAGACGAACGTGACCTGCTGTCAAGAATCGAACCGGGTCGCGTGGGCGGTTCGCTCTTTTGTTGTGGTGTGAAAAATAGGATCGACATTAGGGCGGTTGTGAAACTGGCCAAGTTTATCCAGACGGAGGGTGTTGATATTATCGTATGTACCAACAAATATCCCTTGCTATACGGTTGGCTGGCGCGTGCCTTATCTGGCTGCTCGCCGCGGTTGATCGAGGTGTTTCATTCCACTGCTCTTTCAACGTTAAAAGAGAAGATTCAAATGCGGCTGTATCGGCCTTTATTTAGACTATGCGATGCGCTTGTGTATGTTTGCGAAAATCAAAGGAACTATTGGCGTTCAAGGTCAGTTATTCCGCGCAAGGAAGTGGTAATTCATAATGGCGTTGATGTAGCTTACTTCGCAAATAGCGTTCCGCAGTCTGCAGTGGCAGAATTTCGATCGGCATACGGTTTCGGACAAGATGACTATGTGGTGGGATTGTGTGCATATATGCGTCCGGAGAAAGCGCACATCGATCTGCTTGCAGCGATATCGCTGTTGCGAGAAGCCGGGGTTGAGGTCAAGTGTTTGTTCATCGGTGATGGTCCCGAGCGCCGTTCGCTGGAGGCTGCGATTAGTAGAATGGGATTGGTTGGAACAGTCGCGGTAACCGGCCTCATGTCTGACGTTCGTCCAGCGATTGCTGCGTGCGATGCGTTAGTGATTGCGTCGCATTGTATCGAAACGTTCTCAATATCGGCCCTGGAGTCGATGGCTATGGGCAAGCCGATGATAATGACAGACGTGGGGGGAGCGTCCGAACAGATTGTGCACGGGGAGAACGGCTATTTGTACGTTAAGGGGGACGTTACTGCGCTTCGGGACAGGCTGTTGCTCCTGGCAGATCGCGCTCAGAGTGAAAAGCTGGGAGCGAATGCCCGGCGCCGAGTGAGCACATATTTCTCAGTGGGCACCATGACCGCAGCCTATGAGCGCTTATTCATTGAATTGCTCAAAGTCCCGGTAAATGTCAAAAGTGGAAAATATGAAGCGTAAGTTGACACTCAAGCGAAGTTCGCTTTTTCTTGCGTTAACAGGAGGAATTGAATTCGGCTTGCAGATCGTGATTCCGATGGTATTTGTACGGCATCTTGACCCTGTATCGTTTGGTCAGTATCGGTTGCTCTGGCTCGTTGCAGGCACAGCACTTGCGTTTGCCCCGGCGTTCATGCCGCAGTCCCTGTTTTATTTCTTGCCCCGAGCGTCGCCCGATCAGCAGAGAACGGTCGTCGGAAACGTGATTGCGTATCTTGCGGCAGCGGGCTGTGTAGTTGCGATGATCAGCGGCGGATGGAACCCGCTGTTACCGGATGCAATGAAACATTTGTCGGTAACGACCGGTGGCTTGTCCAGCTTGTTTGTTGGGATGTGGGTCCTTGTTTCACTGATGACTGTTCTTCCAACCGCAGAGGGCAGGATACATTGGCAAGCACGCTCCGATACTTGCATGGCGCTTGTAAGAACACTACTTCTATGCGGCGCCGCCATGCTTACCCAAGATCTTGTCTGGGTCGTTTGGGCCCTGTTAGTCGAGGCCATATTCAGGATTTGTTTACTGTTGGGATATCTCTATACGCGCCCTGGCGGGTGGCGCCTTAGAGTCGAGCACTCTTCAATGAGGACTCAGTTGCGCTACTCGCTGCCTTTTGCCTTTGGCAGTGCAATGTTTCTCATGCGCGCCCAAGCTGATCAGTGGGTGGTAGCCAGCATGCTGCCGGCGGCGCAATTTGCCGCCTTCTCAGTCTCGGCGGTCTTTCTGCCGGTCGGTGCGTTAGTGCGTCAACCAATCAACAACGCGATTATGGCCAGCCTTAACCATGCTTATTCTTTGAACGATATAGCTCAATGTCATCGGCTCATCAGTAAAGCGACTGGTGCAATTGCAATGGTCCTTTTGCCTTTGGCCGGCGGGTTATTCGCCGTGACGAATGAATTGGTGCAGCTTATTTATACCGATCGGTACTCCTCCGCTGCTGCCGTTATGCGCGTTTATCTCATTGGTATCATGTTTAGCGCAATTGCGGTTGGCAACGTCTTGACCGCGATGAATGAAGGCCGTTTTGTCGCACGCAGCAATGCATTTTTTCTTATCGTCTCTGTTGTTATCAGCATCGCTTGCACCTACCATTTTGGCTTGATTGGTGCGGCATACGGGAGCGTTGGAACGCTGATCATTAGTGAAACATGGTCCTTAAGGAAGGTGGCTTTCACTTTGAACATGCCTGTGTATAGGCTGCTGCCGTGGAAAATTATATGGCCGTCGGCGCTTGGTTCTTTCCTGGGTGTGGTGGCGACGGAATTAGTAGACGGGCTCGCCAATAATTCCCCGGATCTGAGGCTAATGCAGAAGGCCGTGGTATTTGTAACGTTCTCCTTTATGGGATTTATTGTTGGTGGGGGATGGAGGAGCGCCAACCATTTAATCCGTAGCTCTTCATTATAATCTGGAATAGTTCTTGACCATCGAGTTTCCCAGCATGAATTTGTGTGGCCGAGAAGAAATATATCTCCACAATAGTGCCATTTGATAAATAACAACGTCTGGCCCAACTCGTCCGGATATCTTTACGCGTAACAGTTGTTTTGCCTTGTCGAAGTTTTGACGACTATCCTAAGTGCTGCTCTGTCAATATATGGTTTTCCAGAATGTTTCGTACCTGGTAGCATTTGTGCCAAAGTTAAAGGTTGGTTTGCTATGAATTCGAATTTCACCTTGCAGAAGCCGATACGACGAAGCGGCCAGGTTCGGCCATACCAAATTGAGCCTGAAGACACATTCGTCGGGCTGAGGAATGGGATCGATATTGTCATTCGGAGCCGCGGTCTCGTAATTGCCGTGATGCTTGTCGTGACATTGTTGGGCACAATGTACGCGCTCGTTAAAAAACCAATATACGAGGGAAACATGTTAATACAGGTCGCCGAGAAAAGATCCGGAGAGAGAAAGAACACGCTCGGCGACACTGCGGCAACATTGGATAGGGAAACAACGGCAGCGTCGGAGATCGGTGTACTAAGGTCGCGAAAAATTGTCACGAAAGTGGTTGACAGCTTAAAGTTGCACATTGAAGCGAAGCCAAAATATCTGTTTTTTATAGGTGCACGGATTAGCGCAATGCGTGAAGGGCTTTCGACACCAGGCATAGCTGGACGCGACGGATATTGCTGGGGAGCGGAAAGTATTTTGGTATCTGAATTTGAGGTCCCGGAGCAATATTTTGACAAAGAGTTTGTGGTGACGCGGGAAGGCGGCGGCCAATTCAGATTGACTGAAAAACTGAGTAAGATTGATGTGCTTGGAAGCATTGGTGTGCCAGTTAAGATTCATTTCGTTGGAGGCGGCGTGCTGGCGTTGAATGTCGCCGCAATTGAGGCGCGACAGGGCGCCCAATTCCTTGTCAAACGGAAGTCCAAGCTTGCCTTGGTCGAGGGCATACAGAAAGCGATGGTCGTTACCGAAACAGGGAAAGAATCCGGCTCAATCAGTGTGTCGCTTCGCGATGTCGAGCCACAATCGATTTACGCCTTGCTCAATGAACTTGGAAACGAGTACATCAGGGAGTATCAAGAGCGAAAGACAAAGGCAGCAGAGAAGTCGCTCGCTCTTCTCGAGTCCCAGTTACCCGGGCTTAAGCGGCGTATGGAGTCGTCAGAGGCAAATTACAATGTTTTCCGCAACCGTAACGGGACTGCGGATCTCAATGAGGAAACGAAATTGCGGGTCCAGCGTTTGGCGGGCAGCGAACAGAGTCTCCTTGAGCTGGAGCAGAAGAGATCCGAACTCCTCATGCGCTTTAGCCCGGCACATCACGTGTTGCTGGGAATCGATAGCCAAATAGGGCTACTTGTTGCGGAGAAAAAATCCCTTGCTGAGCGAATTCAACGCTTCCCTTTGCTGGAGCAGGAGCTGGGACGGTTGACGCGAGAGGTGAAAGTGACTACCGAACTATATACAAACTTATTGCGGACTGCTCAGGAGCTGCGTTTAGTTTCATTAGAGAAAGCCGACGACGTTCGAATTGTAGACGTTCCGGTGGTCCCGGATCTTCCGGTTAATCCTCGGAGTACTATCATCACTCTATCAGCTGCGTTGGGCTTGTTATTGGGGCTGTTCAGTGCATTTCTGAAAAGGATTGTGGTGTTTTAGGCAGGGTCATTTCGTCAGCCAGAGAAATCGCGTGTCGCTTGCTAGAGTAGGGGACTCATGATCCAGGGTGTTTGCGATGCTCGGCGCAGTTGTGTTGCTGATTGGGGACTCAGGGATAGAAAAAACGGCTCCGCCGCGTTACCTGCGGGGGAGCCGTTCACTCATGCAAACAAACAAAATTTGAGAGAGATTTAAGGGGCAATTGCCGGTGCAAGTGGCTGGCGTGGGGTGCCGCCGCCGCCGATACTAGACGCGCTGTTGTTATTTACAACTTGAAGGGCTTTTGCCAATTTCTGCATGTCGCGAACCCAAGCGGTGTTCCCTTGCACTTTCTGCGCTAGCTCAAAACCCCAATCGGCTTTGAACTGGGTGCGCATCGAACCGTCTGGACCATCCTCAACGTTAAGCGCAAACCCGGGAGCGTAGGTATCGTCGACGATATAGGCGCCATAGTTCTGTAGCGTCCAGGCCAACTGTTTCGCTGGCGCGGTCTCAAGGCCCAGCGTCGAGAGGTCGCGCGAAGCCGGGATTGCCAGGAGGGCGCCCATTTTCATTGCGGAATTGCCATTGTTGGTGGCTGTACCGTAGAAACCCACCGCGTAGCTATCGGAAGTGACCGCAGGCCAGCGGTAACACGCTGCGCGGGTGGAACATCTGTAGAGTGCCTCTTTCGCGTACACGTTCACTTTGATGGCATGACGGGGCCCTGTCTGACCAGGTCGCAGTTCGCCCACACGAATCGAACCGCCAATGGCGGACAGGCCCGATCCGCCGTGGGCACCGGTGATACCGGCGCCGTAAAGGTCGACCCCGGCAAACTTCACCAGCGATGTTGCCGGTCCGCCCGAAGTGCAGCGCGCCAATGGCTGTGTCTGGATGATCGTGCGGCCGTCCGGCATCAGGAAAGCAGCAGAGCTGTTTTCAGTATTGTTCGGGACAACATAGTTGCTAGGCATCGGAACGCTGACCAACAAGCCCCCCGTTGCTGAGCAGCGATTTCGTCCAGTCCATGCGGCGTTACTGGCGTTAATAGCAGTCATAGGGGCAGTTGGCCGGAGAGTGATCTTTTCATCATCGATGCCCGGCATACCAGCCCAAATGTTACCGCCCGGGTTACCGGAAAGATTTGC
>JAQGLW010000002.1 GCA_028292665.1 Herminiimonas sp. | reverse complement strand
TGTTCCAGCGCGTGACCGAGAAACCGGTGCAGGAATCGGTGCAGCTGCGTGAAGAGCATGTCAAGGTGGAGCGTCATCCGGTCGACCAGCCTGCAACGGCGGCCGATATGGCGGCTTTCAAGGAAGGGTCGCTCGAATTGCGCGAAACCGCGGAAGAGCCGGTCGTCGGCAAGACTGCTCGCGTGGTGGACGAAGTGGTAATCGGCAAGGAAGTGCGCGAGCGTACCGAAACCATCGACGATACGGTGCGCCGGACCGAGGTCGAGGTTGAACAAATGCAAGCGCAGACGGGTTCAGCCCGGCCCGGCATGGCGCCGGACGATGCTGATTTCCGCACCCATTGGCAAAGTTCCTACGCTCAATCGGGCGGCAGGTATGAGGAGTATGCGCCGGCGTATCGGTACGGCAGCACGCTGGGTGCAGACGAACGCTACAAAGGCTCTCGCTGGAACGATGTCGAGCCGCAAGCACGGGCCGACTGGGAATCGAAAAACGCAGGCAGCCCTTGGGAAAAAGCCAAGGATGCAGTGCGCTATGGCTGGGAAAAAGTGGCCAAATAAGGTGTGCTTGGCCTTTTGGCGGAACGACCGCTGATCCGATCTTGATCCGAACCGGCTGAAATTTTTACAACTCAATGCGCATTCTTCAATTTGCAATGCGGGCTTTGGCTGGAAGCACCACTGCATCTGCACCTGAGCCCGCTGAAACAAGCGATGAGTTGCATGCTGAAAAAAATGCAGCGGCGGATCAAGCGGCCGGGGTATCGAACTTGCCGTTGGCCGCCAATTGCCGGATCATGCGAACCGTATCGATATCCGATTCCTGATAAGCGGAACGGCGGAACTCATTGTAAAAGGCCTCGGCGGTGCTTTCGGCATCCGCGCTGTTGTCATCGTATTCGAACCGGACAAACAGCAAACCCGGTTGCGGCTCTTCGATCGTCATGTTCAGATCGGAAGCGGGAATATCCTTTTGCCGGGGGACATGATAGTGGACGCCCAACTGCGGCAAAAACGTCACCTGATCGCGTATCAGCAGATCGCCATAACGCAACTCCCGCTCGATCGATGCGGCCGAACGTTCGAGGATGACGCATGCGTCAAGCCATGGCACGAACGTCTTCGGCTCTTCCGCCCGCAACATCAGGCCGCGCCACAATTGATTGCGCGTCAAAGGCTCGATCAGCGGATTGAGCGGATCGTTGATTTCGATAAGATGAGCGAATTTCATATGAAGATCATGCAATGGATAAACGGATGCCGCGTTGCAGTGTCAAACAGCAGACATGATGATTCTGAAAACAGGCAATTACTTTAACATGACCGATTCCCTCCTTCCTGCGCCGCCCCGCGTTATCGACCCATTATCAAATTAGACGACATCTGAATAATCTCAATAGTGCCGACGCATGACCGGATCGCAACAATTCCGGCATCAACTGCGTGAGGTGCTGAATTTATTTTTACAGATAATATTTACATGACGCTTCTTCATCGATCACTGCCGATATTGAATGAAATTATCGGCTGCCGGACGTGCGCCGCCCACTTGCCGCACCCGCCGAGACCGGTGCCGGCTGCATGATTCGTTGCTTGCCGGCTTTCAGCCGGCAGACATTGTCAAATTAAACTTAATTCCCTGTTTTTCACAATCTGATCGCGTGCGGACGGACAAGTTCGATACAATGACGCGCTCCCCGTCTTTTGTCTGTGCGCATGTCTAGTCCTCCGCAGTCTGGTCTCAATATTCCGCAACGCGAAGCCGTCAAATACATGGACGGCCCATGCCTGGTGCTGGCCGGCGCCGGTTCCGGCAAGACGCGCGTGATCACGCAAAAAATCGCGCATCTGATTGAAGATTGCGGCTACGAATCGAAACATATCGCCGCGCTGACGTTCACCAACAAAGCCGCCGCCGAGATGCAGGAGCGCATTGCCAAGCTGTTGAAGGAACCGAAGCAGGCCAGGCACCTGACGGTCAGCACCTTCCATTCGCTCGGCGTGCAGATCCTGCGGCGCGAAGCGAAAGAACTGGGTTTGAAAGACCGGTTCTCGATCATGGACAGCGATGACTGTTTTTCGCTGGTGCAGGATCTGGCGGTAACCACCGACAAGCAATTGATTCGCCGCATCCAGACGGCGATGTCGTTATGGAAAAACGGTTTGATCGGACCGGACGATGCGCTGAAAAACGCAGTCGACGAAGAGCAGGCGCAAGCCGCGCGGATTTACCGCAATTACGTCGCAACGCTGTCGTCGTATCAGGCGGTCGATTTCGACGATCTGATCCGGCTGCCGGTCGAACTGTTTCGCGGCAACGATACGGTGCGCGATAAATGGCAGCGCAAGTTGCGCTACCTGCTGGTCGACGAGTATCAGGACACCAATACCTGCCAGTACGAACTGGTGAAATTGCTGGTCACCGGCGTCGGCAAGAAACCGATGTTTACCGCGGTCGGCGACGACGACCAGGCGATTTACGCATGGCGCGGCGCAACGATTGAAAATCTGAAAACCCTGCAAGTCGATTTCCCCGATCTGAAAGTCATCAAGCTCGAACAGAATTACCGTTCCACCACGCGCATTCTGCAAGCGGCCAACGCGGTCATTTCCAACAATCCGAAGCTGTTCGAAAAATCCTTGTGGTCCGAGCATGGCCTCGGCGATCCGATCAAAGTGCTGGCGATGCAGGACGACGAGCAGGAAGCCGACCAGGTTGCGATCATGCTGTCGGCGCACCGCTTCGACCGGCGGGCAAAATTTTCCGATTACGCCATCCTGTATCGCGGCAATCACCAAGCCCGCGTATTCGAAAAGGCGCTGCGCCGCGAACGCATTCCGTACGTGATGTCGGGCGGGCAGAGTTTTTTCGATCGCGCCGAGATCAAGGACATCATCAGCTATCTGCGCCTGATCGCCAACGGCGACGACGATCCTGCGTTCATCCGCGCGGTCACCACGCCCAAGCGCGGCGTCGGCCAATCGACGCTGGAGGCGCTCGGCGCATTCGCCGGGCAATGGCAATGCTCATTGTTCGAAGCGGTATTCAAGGGCGGCATCGAATCCAGACTGGCCGATCGCCAGTTGACGCCGCTACGCGAATTCTGCACCTTCATCAATCAGCTCGAAGCGCGCGCCAGCCGTGTCGGCGCCGCCGGCAGCGGCGAAAATGCCGCCGCGGTCCTTGACGACATGATGAAGGAAATCAATTATGAGGCGTATCTGTATGACACCTTCGACGAGCGCCAGGCGCAGAACAAGTGGCAAAACGTGCTGGACTTCACGACATGGCTGAAAGAAAAGGGCAGCGGCGGCAAGGATGGCGCCGGCATTGAAAAGAGCCTGCTCGAATTGACGCAAATGGTTGCATTGATGAGCATGCTCGAAGGCCGCGATGAAGAACCCGATGCGGTGCGCATGTCTACCTTGCACGCATCGAAAGGGCTGGAATTCCCGCATGTTTTTCTGATCGGTGTGGAAGAAGGCATCCTGCCGCACAAGGGAGATCCCGATGCGCCGGCCGACACGCTCGGCGCGCGCATCGAAGAAGAGCGCCGCCTGATGTATGTCGGCATCACGCGCGCGCAGCGCAGTCTGCACATCACCTGGTGCAAGAAGAGAAAGCGGGCAAGGGAAAGCGTCAATTGCGATGTATCGCGCTTCATCAAGGAGATGAAGCTGGACGAGGGCGATGCAGTGCCGACCGAAGAAGAAACGATCACGCCGCAGAATCGGCTGGCCAATTTGAAGGCGTTGCTGCAGAAACCGAAGGCGGCGTAAGCGCGCGAATCGCGCTGCGCTTTGGCCGGCAGCATTTACCAAGTATTTATATCGTGGAAAATCCGAACATGAATGAAAATCGCCTGGTCGAAATTGAAATCAAGATTGCACGTCAGGAAGATCTGGTCGAGTCGCTGAACCAGACGGTCTACCGGCAGCAAAAGAAGCTCGACGAGCTGGAAGCGCTTTGCTCGGCGCTGGCAAGGCGCTTGAAGGATGTGTCGAGTACCGATCCCGAAGGGAATCCCGCGAATGAAAAACCGCCGCATTATTGAACCTGGCAGACATGCCTGTTTGCGCTGCTTTTCAATACTGAGTCGATGACTGCATCGGACAAGCAAACCGGACTGCTTCGCGCCAGGCTGAATCTGGAAACGGCGCAGATGCCGTGGAAGGAATTGCTGCGCCATTTCGCTGCCGGGACAGTGATTGCCGTGAGCGACGAACTGGATCTGGTGGACGTCGCCGTGCGTATCTCGAACGACGATAAAACCTCTGTCGCGCAATGGATGTCGGACAACCGCGTTGCGAAAGTATCCGACGCGCAGGCGGCAACCTGGCTGGAGGCGGACGCCGCATTATGGACGGTCGTGGTCAGGCCGTGGGTTCTGGTGCAGCAAAGAAAGGCGTCGTGACGGCGCCGTTGCGATTCGAGCCTGCAAATATCAGCGCTGCTCGGTATTCTTTTTTGACCGGTCAGGCGAAGGCTGATGGCGGGCAGAATCCGTGTCGTCATCCTGATCCGGATCAATATCAATATCGCCATTGATCTGTTCGAAATGATCGGCGTCGATATCCTGCCCGGCAGACACGATCGTATCGCGGCCTGCGGTTGCCCGTTCGCCGGTGCCGGCTGAATCGGTGTCGCTGTCGAGGTTGGCATCGCCGACATCCGGGCCGGCGGTGTGACCTGCGGTACTTTCCTCCGGATCGGAAGTAGTGCCGCGATCCAGCCCGAGATCGATCTGTTGCGCGAAGCCGTCGCCGCCGGTGACGTCGCTGCCGGTATCGGACAAGTCGCTCGGGCCGAGCGCACCGGTGCCGTGGCCTTTGCCGAGCTGGCGATCGGGTTGATTGATGTTTGCCGGGTCCAGACTGCTGGTTGCCATAATGAATCTCCTGGATTGCAGTTAACGGGTGCTGTCCGAAAAATTTGTGCGGAACGATTTCGCGCGGAATACGGACGCAGATAAAAAACGCAGGTTCAATGCGATTACAACTGACAAAGATTAGAAGAATGTTATCCGTCAGAGTTCAAATCAAATAACGATCAGCCGATCGCCTTGTCTTTTGAACACCATGCAACTTAAATCCGATGGAACCTCTCACTGAATCGATCAGCGCCGGTAAAATGATTGCTTGCAATTATTCATGCCCAGAGTTGTGTCTGTCACATCGAATCCGCTTTCCCGGAAAATCATTCATTGCGATTGCGACTGTTTTTATGCGGCAGTCGAAATGCGCGATGATCCGTCGTTGCGCGATCTGCCGATAGCAGTCGGCGGACGGCCCGATCAACGCGGCGTGGTCGCGACCTGCAATTACGAAGCGAGACGCTTCGGCGTACGGTCGGCGATGGCAACGTCGCAAGCGTTGCAGCGTTGTCCCGGCCTTATCGTGCTACCGCCCGCGATGGAGAAATACCGGGTCGCGTCGAAACAGATTCTCGCGATCTACCGCGATTACACCGACCTCGTCGAACCGTTGTCGCTGGACGAGGCTTACCTGGATGTCACCCACGCTTCGCACTTCAACGGCAGCGCCACGCTGATCGCACAGGAAATCCGCGCGCGCATTGCGGACACCGTCGGCATCACCGCATCGGCCGGAATCGCGACCAACAAGTTCCTGGCCAAAATCGCGAGCGACTGGAACAAGCCCGACGGCCAGTTCGTGATCCGGCCGCATCATATCGATGCGTTCGTCGCGGCGCTGCCGGTCGAAAAACTGTTCGGCGTCGGCAAGGTTACTGCGGCCAAACTGAAACGGCTCGGCGCCATTACCTGCACCGACCTGCGCGAGTGGCCGATGGCCGACTTGCAGCATCACTTCGGCAAATTCGGCGAACGGCTTTACGAGTCATGCCGCGGCATCGATACGCGCGAAGTGTGCCCGACACGCGAACGCAAATCGGTCAGCGTCGAAGAAACCTATGTGAACGATCTGCCTGATCTGGCCGCGTGCCGGCAATGCCTGCCGGAATTGATCGACCGGCTGGTCGAGCGAATACGGCGTGCAAAGGCCGAGCGCAATACGCATAAGTTATTTGTCAAAATCCGGTTCGCCGATTTTCAGCGGACCACGGTCGAATGTGTTGGAACCGCGCCCGATCCCGCACAATTTCAAAAGCTGCTGGAAACCGGATTTCAGCGCGGCCGGCGACCGGTGCGCCTGTTGGGCGTAGGCGTGCGATTGAGTGAAGATGAAGCTGATCATCAACTTGGATTGTTTGGCGGAGAAGCGGCGGCATTACCCGAACCGGCCATCGATTGGCAAGTGGCCGACAATTGAATAAACAACGCAATTGCCGCTATTGAACCGCTCGCGCTGCATGTAGAATGGTCCCTTTTTTTCAGCGATCGCCATGTGGTTCAAGAACCTTCAGATATACCGTCTTCCCGCGCCGTGGGCCATGACATCCGAACAACTCGAGGCATGTCTGGCGCCGCAGGCGTTTGCGCCGTGCACCAGTCTCGACATGCAAAGCCAGGGCTGGGTTTCGCCGCGGGACAACGGGAGGCTGGTGCATACCGTCAACCGCCAGATGCTGCTGTTGCTCGGCACTGAAAAAAAATTATTGCCGGCGAGCGTCATTAACCAGGTGGCCAAAGCCAAAGCGGCGGAGATCGAAGAGCAGCAGGGATTCAAACCCGGCCGCAAGCAGATGCGCGAAATCAAGGAGCAGGTCGCCGACGAATTGTTGCCGCGCGCCTTCAGCATCCGCCGCAACACCTGGACCTGGATCGATCCGGTCAACGGCTGGCTGGTGATCGATGCCGGCAGTGCATCGAAAGCGGAAGAGGTGCTGAAGCTTCTGATCAAATCGATCGACAAATTTCCGATGGAGACCCTGCGCGTGGTCCGTTCACCGGTCGGAGCGATGACCGACTGGCTGGTGGCGGACGAAGCGCCGAGCGGCTTCACCGTCGATCAGGATACCGAGTTGCGCGCAACCGGAGAAGGCAAGGCGACCGTGCGCTACGTGCGGCATACGCTGGAAGCCGACGATGTGCGTCGCCATATCGCGGCCGGCAAGCAGTGCACGCGGCTGGCGATGACATGGGCCGATCGCGTGTCGTTCGTGCTGACCGAATCGCTGACGGTCAAACGACTGGCGCCGCTGGATGTGATCAAAGAAGATGCCGATGTCATGTCGAAAAACGACGACGAACGCTTCGACTCCGATGTCGCGTTGATGACCGGCGAACTGAGCCGGATGCTGGCCGATCTGGTGGAAGCGCTGGGCGGTGAAATGCAAGAGCAGGCGAGGGCAGCCGCATAAATAAAAATAAAAAAAGACGAACCGGAGTTCGTCTTTTTCGATTCTGGCGGAGCGGACGGGGCTCGAACCCGCGACCCCCGGCGTGACAGGCCGGTATTCTAACCAACTGAACTACCACTCCGAAACTGAGAAACTGTTTCAAGGGGCCGAAGTCTACCGCAGATCGACGCCGATGGCCAGTGCCTCGCTCGAATTATCGTTGAACATGCGTCCATCGATCATGCTGTGCAAAACACGGATTGATCAACCGCCCGCAGATGTGAAACAATTTCCCCATTTTTCAGGGGGGCGATATGCAGCGTGTTTTCGCATCGATGCTGGTTGCGGCGTCATTGATGTTCAGCCAGGCGGCGTTTGCTCAGATTACGCCGCAGGTTGTGGATATACCTACCCGGCCCGGCGTAACCCAGCGCTTCATTTACCTTGCGCCGGCCGACGCACAGAAGATCGTCGTCCTGTTTACCGGCGGCCTCGGCAACTTGCAGATTGCGCCGGACGGCAGCTTTCAGTCGGGCCGCGGCAATTTCCTGGTGCGCTCGCGCCAGCTGTTTGCCGATCAGGGTTTGGCAGTCGCCGTGGTCGATGCGCCGTCCGATCGGCAAAGCTATCCGTTTCTGGACAGATTCCGGCAAACGCCGGAACATGCGGCTGACATCAAGGGCGTTATCGCGTGGCTCAGGCAATTCAATCTGCCGGTCTGGCTGGTCGGCACCAGCCGCGGCACGCAGTCGGCCGCCTACATTGCCACGCAGTTGCCGGTCGCCGACGGCGGTCCCGATGGGCTGGTGCTGACGTCGACGATCCTGACCGATCCGAAAGGCAATCCGGTGCCGGCGCTGCCGCTTGAAAAACTGACGATTCCGGTGCTGGTCGTGCATCATGAGCAGGACGGTTGCCGCCTGTGCGACTACCGCGATATGCCGCGGCTGATGGACAAGCTGGCGGCGGGCCGGAAAGAGTTGATCACACTCACCGGCGGCATCAGTCGCGGCGATCCATGCGAGGCGTTCGCCTACCATGGCTTTAACGGACTGGAAAACGATGCCGTCGCAAAAATCGCCGTCTGGATCAAGGCGCATTAGCCGGCGCCGGCGGTGCATGCAGGCACGCCGGTCAATTCAAAATGGCTTCCCTGGCAGGGCGATCGGAGAAACGGTGCACCAATGCGCCAAGCTTTTGAATCGCTTTTTCAATGTCCGGAGACCAGGCGTTCCCGCAATTGAGCCGCATGTAATTTCCGAATTTTCCGGAGGCGGAAAACATCGGGCCGGGCATGAATGCAATCCCTTGTTCAATCGCTTGTCCATGCAGTGCGAGCGCATCGACTTGTTCCGGAAGTTGAATCCACAGCACGAATCCTCCTTGCGGCTCGGATATCGAGCATTCTGCCGGAAAGCTTTTTGAAACGGCATCGGACATCTGTGCGATTCGTTGCGCAAGTACGCGGCGCATTTTACGGATCTGGTTATCGTAGCTGCTGCCATCGATAAATTCCGCCAGTACCGCCTGGAAAAAATGTCCCGTCGTGCCGCTGGAAACGGTTTTCAGAAAGGCCACCTGTTCCGCATACTTGCCCGCCACTGCGTAGCCGACGCGCGCCGCAGGCGTGACCGCTTTCGAGAACGAAGAGCACAACAGGACATTGCCCGTCGTGTCGTACGCCTTGACCGGCCACGGCCGTTCGCTGGTAAAACATAAATCGCCGTAGATATCATCTTCAATCAGCGGAATATCATGCTGCGAAAGCAGCGCAGCCAGACGCTTCTTGTTCGCCTCGGGCATGATGCTGCCAAGCGGATTATTCGAATTGGGTATCAGCAGGCACGCCTGCACCAATCCTTGCTGGATCGCGAGTTCCAGCGCATCGACCGACAAGCCGGTTTTCGGATCGGTCGGTATCTCCAGCGCCTTCATTCCCAGGCTCTCGATCAATTGCAGCAGCACAAAGTAGGTCGGCGATTCAATCGCAATCGTGTCGCCGGCTTTCGCCACGGCGCGCAGGCATAAACTGATCGCCTCGGTGCACGAGCTGGTGGCGACGATTTCATGCGGATCGAGCCTGCCCCAATCGATGGCGCGGCGCGTTACCTGACGCACGAAATTCGGTTCATTCATGTCGACGCAACTCACCCTGGTCAACAGCTCCGGATTGCGGCGCGTGATCGCGCTGACAACTCGCTGGATACGCTTTACCGGGAGGATCTCGTCCGGCGGCCAGGCCGATCCGAGTTGAACGGCGCCGGGAGAATCATTGGCCTGGAGCACCCGCATCAGCAGATTATTGATGCCGACATAGGTTGGCTCCCTGGGGCATTGCGCACTGCCGATGCCGGCCAGCGTGCGGGCGCGGTGACGCACGTAAAAACCTGCTTGCGGCTTCGCATCGATCAAGCCGCGGTCTTCCAGCAGGCGCAACGCCTGCATCACGGTGCTGATCGATATCCGCTTTTGCTGCGCGAGATGGCGAATCGAAGGCAGCCGGTCGCCCGGCGCAAAAATCCTGTTCGCGATCAGTGCGCCGAGTTCATCGGCCAGATGTTCGTATAAGTTGATTTGTGCTGACATATCAGAATTTTCCGTGGAACATATCTTCCGGCATAGGTACAGCGGTATGAATTTTCGACCATAACAGTTTAGTGCACTGCCAACTGTGACGGTAACAATTTCAATCCGTTGCATCTGTTCTTGCAAGTGCCGAAGCCGTAACCTGATCCTGCATCAAGCAAATACGGGAGACGGGAAATGGAACCCAGAGTAATGGCAACCGGCAAAAATTGCCTTGAATTCGCACTGCACGAGAATTATCCGCTCAGGCTGACCCGGGCGCAGGGACGGCGCGTGGAATGCGTGTCAGGCATCATGTGGATTACCGCATACGATGAGCCTGCGGATTTCATGCTGAGTCCGGGCACGGTATTCATTGTGCCGAATGAGGGCCTGGCGCTGGTGGAAGCAGCCATCGGCCGTTGCCGGGTCCGCATCGAGCAGCCCATGGCGCTGCATCGCCGGCTTCGTGACATCCGGGTTTCCGGATTAACAAAGCTGGCCGGAACCTTGTCCGCACTGCTTCGTTTCCCAGGCATGCGGCAGTGGTTGCGTTCACGGAACTGATTGCATCGGCATGCGGCTTGTTTTCCGGCGGGCCGCATGCGCTCGTCCGGCAATTTTCGTTATCATTATTGCCATTGCATCCCGCGCATGCCGTCATCGGCGGCATCGGCTAACCGAAAGTATTGTATTACCTCGATCTACTGCAGCATAATGCAGAGACCGGTGCGTGTAATGACCGGCATTCCTTTCAACGCTCGATTTCCATTACATACGCCATGAAAACCAGGATCGCGATTTTTCTGGCCGCATCGCTGCTCGGTGGTTGTGCAACAAAACATCCAGCGGAAAGCGTTGGCCGCAACGACAGTGTCGGAACCACGCCCGATGCCACATCGACGGCGGCGACATTGGAAAGCTACAAGCAGGAATTGGCAAAGCGCATTTCGGAAGTGAATTCGACCAGGGTATACACGGACAGGCCGCAGGCGCTGCTGCGTTCGATCATCGTCGTGAAATATTCGATCGATGCCGGCGGCAACCTGATGCGCAGCGAGATCGTGCGGACCAACCGCGATCGCGCGACCGAGGCAACGGCGTTATCGACGTTAAGAAATACTGCGCCTTTTCCGAAGCCGGCGCGACACCTGCTGCATCAGGGCCGCGTGGAAATATCGGAATCCTGGCTGTTCAATAACGACGGCCGTTTTCAGCTGCGCACCATCGCATTGCCGCAGATGAATGAATGAGCGCCAATCCAATCCGCCCGGGGTGCGATCCCGGGCGATGCGCGCAATGAGAAAGAGGCCGGCATGAGCGCAAGCTGGCTTGCCACCAATATCGTCAGCGCATTGCTGCTGCCGCCGCTCAATCTGATTATTCCCGCCGTCGCCGGGCTCATGCTGCACAAGCGCTGGCCGCGTTCGGGCGCAGCGCTCTGCGCAGGGTCGCTGATTGCACTTGTCGTGCTGAGCACCGATGCCGGAGCCAGGCTGTTCACGGCGCCGCTTGAAAAGCTTGCCGTGCCGCTGGCTTCGGCGCGCGGCACCGGAGCGCAAGCGATTGTCGTGCTCGGAGGCGGACGCCTGAAGAATGCGCCGGAATACGACGGCCGCGATATTCCGAGTCCGGTGACGCTCGTGCGCCTGCGCTACGGCGCCAGGCTGCATCGCGAAACCGGCTTGCCGTTGCTGGTTACAGGAGGCGCGCCCGATGGTTCCGCCGAGTCGGAAGCGGCGGCGATGGCGCGCGTATTGCGCGATGATTTCGCAACGCCCGTCAAATGGCTGGAGCAGGAATCGGACAATACCGCACAAAATGCGGAGTTTTCGGCGCGCCTGCTGAAGCAGGCGCGCGTGCAGCGCATTCTGCTGGTGACCGATGCGATGCATATGCCGCGTTCGCAGGCGATCTTCATGCAAAGCGGTCTGCAAGTCGTGCCGGCGCCGACTTATTTTTCAAGCCGCGCGCCTTTGGAGGCAAGCGATTTTGTGCCGAACGGCGGTGCGTTGAAGCAGACCCATTATGCAATGCACGAATGGATCGGCCTGTGCTGGTATTGGCTGCGCCATGGCAGCGCGATGCCGCAGAGCATTCAGCCTTGATATTGCGTACGGTCATCAATTTTCTTGCTGCCGTTACAAGCTTTTACATTTTTATTAAGTGCTTGTAATTCAACGGCTTGTCCTGGTTTTCCACAGGCATTGTCAGGCATGGCAAGCGTGCGCGCTGAACCCCGGCTCGCTGAAGGCATCGAATTATCAGCATCGATGATGCTTTTATTCACTTCAGGAGTTTCTTATGACGTTGAAAAACACTATTCGCTCACTATCGTTCGTGTTGGTCGCATCGGCATCTTCAGTTGTATTGGCGCAGAGTCTGGGCACAGGCCTTGGCGCGACTGCGCGGGTTGGGGCAGGCGGCGCTCAAGTCGGCAGCGAAGCGCAAGCGGGCACTGATCTGCAGATCGGCACACAGCGTGCCGCGCCCGGCGCAGCAGTGGACAGTGCGACGCAAACGACCGGATCAGCCGGAAGAACGGCAGAGGGCACCGGCGCTTCGATCGCTGCCGATGCCGGAACGGATGCTCATGCCAAACATAAAAAAAGCGGAAAGGCGAAACAGGTGAAGCCCGTTACAGGAAATGCGGCTGCCCAAACCGATGTCCACGGCAATAATTAAATAAAAATATCGCATATTATTCTTGATGGCGCATCGGCAACGACGCGCCATTTTCTTGCGCACCCATGCTCCGGAAAACTTTATCGAGGCATTCGGATTTTTAGTCTAAAATTTCACCGTAATAGTCATCTGAAGCGAATAGCCGCTTCCGCAATTTCTCTTCCATCGATGCGGAACGCTCTATCCGAAGAGTGATAGTCTCGTCGGTTTTTCCAGGATCAATAATATGTTTTCCGTAGACTGCCGGCGTCCGCCAAAACTGTATCGATATTCGTTACGGCACTGGCTGGAACGCTCTCTGACATTGGGCGAATTCCGTTTGCGGCCGGCAACCGAAGAAGTAAAGCCGAGCCCTCGAATACTGCCGTTTCAATCGGCGGCGGCACAAACGGCGCCCGGTGCGGCCTGCCTTGTCTTGAGCCTGGCGCAAGCATGGGACCAGGCTCTGTTCAATGAATTTTCCGGGGCCGACTGTTGCCTGGTGATTCACGACACCGAAGAATTCGGCGAACGCATTCATCGAGCAGCAGAAAAAGTATTGCCGACCTGGGCCGGCATCGACGCCGGGATTTCATATGGCGTGCCAAGTCCGCTGGGCAAAACGTTCTCCAAAATCAAGCGTTATGCAGTGGAGAAAGAATGGCAGTTTGCATGGCGCCCGACCCAACCGACGGACGCATTGAGCCCGATCATTATCCGGATCGGCAGTATCGAAGATATCGCTGAACTGCGCGGAAAAGGCGCTTGATTCCGGACCGGGCCGCCGTCATGCAAGCTAACGACGCAGAGCATGAATAAAGCGTATCGTTGATGCCGGCATGGTTACCGCCTCAACCGGCACCGCTGTCAAGGAGAGGTCATATGAACACAATGACGGTCGATGTTGCTGTAATCGGAGCAGGTACCGCAGGCCTTGCCGCTTATCGCGCGGCGAGGTCGTATGGCAAGCGCGTCGTGCTGATCGAGGACGGTCCGTACGGCACGACTTGCGCGCGGGTCGGCTGCATGCCGAGCAAGCTCCTGATTGCCGCTGCCGAAGCGGCCCATACGATTGCAAGGGCGCCGGCCTTCGGCGTGCATGCCGGCCCGGCGCGTATCGACGGCCGCGCGGTGATGGCGCGGGTGCGGTCCGAACGGGACCGTTTCGTCGGTTTCGTGCTGGATGGCGTCCACAGGATTCCGCAGGCAGACCGGTTACGCGGCCATGCCCGATTCGTCGATGCCAACCGGCTGCAGGTGGATAACCATACCGTGTTAACCGCCGCGCGCATCGTCATTGCGACCGGCTCCATTCCCCAATTGCCGGATAAGTTGCGAGGCATCGGCGAGCGGCTGCTGACCAGTGACGACGTTTTCGATTGGGACGATCTGCCTGAATCGGTGGCGGTGCTCGGCACCGGCGTGATCGGCCTGGAACTGGGACAAGCGATGCATCGATTGGGAGTACGGGTCGCGCTGTTTGGCCGCGGCAATAGTCTTGCCCAGTTGAGCGATCCGGCGGTTTTGGCGAACGCAACCGCATCCCTTTCCACCGAACTGGATCTGTGCCTGAATGCCGAACTGCTCGGCGCCGAGCGCGACGGCGACAGCGTCGTGCTGCATTCGCGCAGCGCCGATGGCATCGAGCGCACCGAACGTTATGCCTATGTGCTGGCAGCCACCGGCCGCACGCCGAACCTTCAGGGGCTGGATCTCGAACAGACCGGACTCGTTTTAAACAAGGCCGGGGTGCCGCTGTTTGATCCGTACACCATGCAATGCGGGAACGGCGCCATTTTCATCGCCGGCGATGTCGGCAACGAGCGGCCGCTGCTGCATGAAGCCGCCGACCAGGGCCGGATTGCCGGCACCAACGCCGGGCGCTATCCGGATGTGCAAGCCGGACTGCGCCGCACACCGCTTGCGATTGCTTTCACCGATCCGCAGATAGCGACGGTCGGCGCGGCCTTCCGGAATCTGCAAGCGGGCCGCTTTGCAATCGGTGAAGTATCGTTTGAAGATCAGGGACGCAGCCGCGTAATGCTGCAGAATCATGGCTTGCTGCGGGTTTATGCCGAGCTCGGTTCAGGCCGTTTTATCGGCGCTGAAATGATCGGTCCGCGCGCTGAACATCTGTCCCATTTGCTGGCGTGGGCCTGCCAGAACGGCATGACGGTGGCGCAGATGCTCGACATGCCGTTTTACCATCCGGTAATCGAAGAAGGATTGCGCACGGCGTTGCGCGATGTCGATGAAAAGCTGTTGCACGGCCTGCCCGAAATCGAGCATTGCACCGACTGTACTCCCGGCATGTAGACGCTGTTCCGGCATGCGCGTCCGGGTTCGAGCCCGATCGATATGCGATCTTCCTTGATCTGCTGCAACATGCCGCTCAATCCTTGCATCAATCATTCGGGTTAAAATCATTGCATGGCGGCGTCGACGGCGTTATGTTCGTTAGCGCACTGAATGGCTGCTGAATATGGTTTACTTTGTCTATAGTGACAATGCCGGGCGTCTGCTTCGGCATGACCTCGGATTCACTATTGTCAATCACCATGTTCAGCCGGCTTGCCGATTGCATCGAATCCACAGCCGTATTCATATTTTATATTTAGGAGCACTGCCATGTTGGAATCCAGTTTGAAGACGGCGAGAACCGATATGAAAAGCCTGATCAGGGACGCGCAGGAATTATTTCGCGAGGCCACCTCTGCGACCGGCATGAGAGCGGAAGAATTGCGCGACCGCGGCCTGAGCCTGCTCGATGCCGCAATGACCAAAGCGCAAGACGTGCAAACTGCCGCATTGGAAAGCGGCAAGGAAATGGTCGATACAGCAGACGACTACGTGCATGAAAATCCGTGGAAAGCCGTTGCGATCTCGGCCGGCGTCGGTTTGCTGATAGGCTTGCTGATCTCACGCAAATAATCGCAGCGCCATTTACAGGACTCTATGGAAGATCAGCAATCGCGCTTTACCGATGCCGGCCCGGGCCTGATTGCAGGCCTGGCCGGCATGACAAAAAACATGTTCGGCCTGCTGATAAGCCGGATCGAACTGGCCGCTCTGGAATTGTCGGAAGTTCGAACCAGCCTTCTCAGGATATTATTGATTTGTGCGCTGGGAATTGTCGCCGCCTGGTTTGCGATCGCTTACTGGAGTGTATTGATTGTGGTTTTGGCTTGGCCGTCGTTAGGGTGGAAGATCCTGCTGATTCTTGCCGCGGCGTTCACGCTGCTGGCCATCGCCATATTCCTGTATGCGCAATCGATGCTCAATGAAGGCAAACTGTCGATGCCTGCGACGATGGCTGAATTGCGCAACGATCGCGATGCGCTGCTTTAATCCTGTCAGCGGCATTGCGCCGCTTCATCCGCTCACGACGGCAGCTTGCTGCACGCCGTAACCCACAGGACGATCATGCTCAATGACATACAGCGCAGTACGCGCTCTTCTGCGGGCCAGCGAAAGGAAATGCTGGTGACGCAAGGCGCAATATATCGATTCCGCCTCGGCGAGTCGAGAGACGTAGTGCAGGCGAATCTGCATGCCGATGTGTTGGTCGGGAACACGATCGATCATGTTGCAACGGCCGCATCCGCCGCGTTTCAGAATATCTTCAGGCTGAAAAATTTTCAGGCCGCTCATCTGCAGCTGCTGCTTCCGTTGCTGACGCAGGGCGTGTCGCTGCTATCGAAAAAATCGCTGAGAAAGCCGGTCATCCGTGGCGCATTGATGCTGGGAGTAGCGGGAGCGGCGGCTTTTTTCATATACAGGAACAGGCAGGCTGTCCGGCATCGCAACGATCAACAATCGAACTCCGGCGAATGAAACGGATATTCCGTTGCCGGCATGCGGCTCAAAGGCGCAACGAATAGTTCCTTCCATAAAGTGCTTTCCGAACTTCCATAATGTCCGTCAGTCGAAGAATCATGATTAAACCAGCAAGGGAGTGAAATATGCGCAGTCAATTTGCAATCACCATTATCGCAGCCGCAGTGGCAATCGCCGGTTGCGCCAACATGACTGAAACTCAGCGCGGCACCGCAACCGGCGCCGGCGTGGGTGCCGGTCTCGGCGCCATTCTCGGCGCGGCGACCAGCGACGGCGGCGGACGCCGTACGGCAACCGGCGCGGCCATCGGCGGCGCTGCCGGTGCGGTCATCGGCAATATCTGGTCCAGCCGGATGGAAGAGCAGAAGAGGAAAATGGAGCAGGCGACGCAAGGCACCGGTGTGCAGGTCAGTCAGACACAGGACAATCGCCTGAAGCTCGAAATTCCGAGCGACATTTCATTCGACACCAACCGCGCCGATATCAAGCCTAATTTCCGGCCGGTGCTCGACAAGTTCGCGGCCAGCCTGGTCGAGCATACCAATACCAAAGTGACGATTGTCGGCCATACCGACAGCACAGGCAATAATGCGATCAACGATCCATTATCGATCAATCGCGCTGCCCGCACCCGTGATTATCTGGTGAGCAGAGGCGCTGCATCGAATCGTTTCATTGTCGACGGCCGCGGTTCGCACGAACCGGTTGCCGCCAACGACAACGATGCCAACCGCGCCAGAAACCGTCGTGTGGAAATTTTTGTGGCGGAGCAGCAGGCCACAGCCCAGGCCCCGCAACTGAGATGAACAACCGCGCCCGGTCAATCTGAAGAGACCGTGGACAAATAAAAAGCCGGCCCGCATCGACATGCGGGCCGGCTTTTTTAATGGCTTGGCGCTTTTTACTTCGCAGCGGCAGCCATGTAATCAACCGCAGCCTTGACTTCGTCGTCCGACGCGGAAGAGCCGCCCTTGGGCGGCATCATGCCCGCCTTACCTTGAAAGCCTTTGATCGCATGCTCGTACAGCACGGCCGAGCCTTGCTGGATGCGAGGCGCCCATGCGGCTTTGTCGCCGAATTTCGGCGCGCCGGCCACGCCTGTACCGTGGCATGCCTGGCATGTGGCGTCATATAATTTTTTGCCGGCGTCGGCGGAAACCTTGGCCGGGGCAGCTGCGGGAGCAGGAGCCGGTGCAGCGGGCGGGACAGCGGCAGCTGCGGCCGGTGCAGTCGGTGCAGCCGAAGCTGCCGTATTGGCGGCGGGCGCAGCGGCGGCGGTAACCGGTGCTTTTACTTCGGGCTCTTTAAATTTGGCGCCGGCCTGGTTTGCCATGTAGACCACGGCACGGGCGACTTCGACATCATCCAGATCCGGATTGCCGCCCTTGGGGGGCATTGCACGGATGCCGTTGACGGCATGTGCGACCAGCGTGTCATATCCTTGTCCAATGCGGGCCGACCATGCACTCGCATCGCCCAACTTCGGCGAGCCTGCCGCACCGGTGGCATGGCAGGCGGCGCAAACAGCCTTGAAGACTTCCGCGCCGGCTTGCAATTGCTTCGGTGCGTTGACGTCTTTCAAAGTAAAGCCTTGATCGGCCACGGGTTTGATCCGTGCGGCAATCGCTTCGGGCGACTGGCTTTCCGAACCGGCGCCGGCGGTCTTGTTGTTGGCAATATACTCGACCAGCAGGACGATGCAAATAATAGGAATCAAAAAGCCGGCCACAATGGCGGCGATGAGCTGTTTAGGCGTCTTGATTACGGATTCATGTTCGTTATGTGCTTCGCTCATTATTCCCTCAATACAATTTTCGAAACCGGGAGGCGGATGCAGCGCAAATGGATGCAGCAGGGCTTTGCGACCGAGGCATTCTACAATGCAATATCTCGCCAAACCTTTGATTATAGACGTAAAGCGCCCGATTTGGAACGGAAAATCGCCGCTTTAAGCCGCAGATATCGGAAACGGCGGCCTGTCGCAAAGAAGGCGTCCTGAGGTGCCGCCCGCATGTCCGGCACATCCATCGGATGCTGAATTTTCCGCTTGCTGCAAAAGAAGAGCCGCGATAAAGGCGCATCGACGATGACGATTTCAGGAAAATATCGAAGCGGTCGCGGCGCGATTTCGCGCCGTAAATGTCGAACCGACGCAAGCGGCGCCATGCCGATTGGATAGATGAATCGGAAAAGGGCGGGCGGCACGGTCTTCGCACTACGATATTTCATGGTCTGGATGACATCGGCCTGTCATTGCGGCAAATTGATAAAATAAGGGTTTACAAGGATAATCTTCGGCAGAATTCATCCATCGGCCGGACCCGGAATATCTTGGTCCGGGCCGGATCGGATGACATAAATTTAGGTGATGGAAGCATGGAAAGCATTGATCTGGAAGTCCTGAAAACATGCAATGAATGGATTGACGACAGCCGTCAATGCGAATTGGTCACCGTCATCAAGACATGGGGTTCCAGTCCAAGACCGGAAGGCGCGACCATGGCGATTCGCGACGATGGCCGGGTAATCGGATCCGTGTCGGGCGGCTGCATTGAAGACGATCTGATCGCCCGCGTGCATTCCGAAGGCATTACGCGCACACGGTCCGAAATCGTCACCTATGGCATCACGGCGGATGAAGCGCATCGTTTCGGCTTGCCGTGCGGCGGCACCATCCAGCTGGCAATTGAACCTCTGTCAAAACGCAGCCGCATTGACGAATTGCTGCAGCGGCTGAACCGGCATGAACTGGTTGCGCGGCGGCTGGATCTGTTATCCGATGAAGTGACGCTCGGGCCGGCAAGCGCCGGCATGGGCTTGCAGATTTCGGAAACGGCGCTGACGACGATTCATGGGCCGCGCTGGCGGCTGCTGATCATCGGCGCCGGACAATTGTCGCGCTTTCTTGCCCAGATCGCGCTAGGCATGGATTATCACGTTACCGTTTGCGATCCGCGGGAAGAGTATCGTGACGGATGGGACGTGCCCGGCGTGCAAGTTGTCCATGCGATGCCGGATGACCTGGTGATGGAAATGAAGCTGGACAGCCGCAGCGCGGTTGTCGCGTTGACGCACGATCCGAAGCTGGACGATCTGGCGCTGATGGAGGCATTGAAGTCCGATGCGTTCTACGTCGGTGCAATCGGGTCGAGATCCAACAATGCCAAGCGCCGCGAGCGGTTGAAGGAATTCGACCTGACCGATGCGCAGTTGGCGAGGCTGCACGGACCGATCGGGCTGTATATCGGCAGCAAGACGCCGTCCGAAATTGCGATTTCCATTCTGGCCGAATTGACCGCCGTGAAAAACGGCGTCGTGTTATCCGACGAAGTCCGGGTGAAGGCAGCGAAAGACGCCGCGCAGAAAAAGCCGACAGCGCCGGTATGCGGGATCGTTTAGCCCGGCCTTATTCACGGCAACTGCGCGATTGCACGTATTTCTCCTGGAATACGGAAGGAATTGGCTGCACTTTAGTAGAGCGAATAAGGTAAAATTGCGAAATTGCGCCTGTAGCTCAATGGATAGAGTACTGCCCTCCGAAGGCAGGGGTTGCTGGTTCGATCCCAGCCAGGCGTACCAATAGGGATTGAACAAACCTGTTCCACATCCCGGTACAAAATTTACGCCGGCTATCGCCGATAGTTGCGCCGGTTTCCGTGAAATTGCTTTCTGACCAACGCTTGCCTGCAGCGCGAGATAAATGGCCGTTGTGATTCGGCCTCCGAAGCCAAGGGTCGTGGGTTCGTTCCCCGCCAGCCGCACCAATGAACCAGAGGCGTCGAGCGGCTTTATCGTCATCGCCTGTGCATCCTACAGATCACTCCAGCAGCTCAATCAAGCTCCACGCAATCGCCTTCGTGGCGATAGCTAGCGTAAACAGCGGTAACTTCTCATCCGCACGATGGCCGTTCGCATCCAGCAGCGTGCGCGGGCCGGCGCCGTACATTACGGTCGCTACGCCGGCTTCTGCGTACAGCCGCGCGTCGGAAAACAGCGGCACGCCGATGGGCATGACCTGGTCGCCGAGTGCGTCGGATGCTTCCATGCACACCACATCGCGCAGGCGTGCCGCGTCCCCGACCGCTTTGAAGGGCCTGGCCAGCAGGATGCGTTCGACTTCGCATGTTATGCCGGGCAGGTCTTGTATAGCATGTGCGATGACAGTGCGAAGTTCCGATTCAACTTCCTCAGGAATTTCTTCGGGAATGATGCGGCGGTCGAGGCGCAGCGTTACTTCGTCCGGCACGACATTCGTGTTGATGCCGCCGACAATCGTGCCGATCACCAGCGTCGGCGAAGCAATGCCCGGCGTGTCGGACGTGCGATCTTTCAACGTATCGCGATAGCCGTACAAAACGGTTAGCAGGCGTGTTGCCGCTTCCAGCGCGTCGTGTCCGGTGTCGGGACGCGCCGCATGCGCGGAGACGCCGCGCACGGTCAGTTGCAGGTGCAGGCAGCCGTTGTGTGCGGTGGTGACGTTATAGGAAAAGCCGGCGCAAATTGCGTAGTCGGGTCTGGTCAGTCGCTGTTCCAGCAACCAGCCGGGACCGGACAGGCCGCCGGTTTCTTCATCGTAGGTGAAGTGCAGCTCAACGCTGCCGCGTAATGGTACGACCGGTGCGGCCACGGCTTTCAAGGCACGCAAGGCAAATGCGTACGTTGCGAAGTCGGACTTGGACACCGCCGCGCCGCGACCGATCATCCAGCCGTCACGAATCGTGGCGGAGTAGGGATCCACGCTCCAGCCGCTACCCGGCGGCACGACGTCGCCATGTGCGTTCAACGCCACGGTCCGACCGGCGCCGAATTTTTCGCGCACGATCAGGTTGATCGCGCTTTCCAGTCCGGTCTGGTTGGCAAACGCAGCCGGCACGATGTGCTTCTCGACGACGAACTGCATATCTTCCAGCAGCGATGCTGTGAGTAACGCATGCGGTGCGCAATTGCCCGGCGGATTATCGGATGGGCATTGCACGATCTTGGCGAGGAATGCAATTTGTTCTTCCGCGTGTTGGTCGACCCATGTCGCGATCGCTTGTTTCAGTTGAATCTTGTTCATTAAATACGGTCCATCATGTCTTCAAAAAGGGAAGCGAAAAAATCAAAGAATGTCGAGCCAGGGCGTCGACTTACCAAAGTTCGGTTTCGGTTTGGCCGGCGTCGGCCGCTCGCAGCGCAGGAACGCACCGTACCCGGCACGACCGGTAAATTGCCCATCCTGATAGACCGGTACACCGCGGCACAACGTCACTGCCGGCCATGCGTGGAGAGGACGGCCTTCGTACGGCGTGTAATCGACGTTGTGATGCAGGTTCTCGTTCTTGATCGTGATGTTGGTCGACGCGTCCCAGATCACGATGTCGGCATCGGCGCCGATGCAAATAGTGCCTTTGCGCGGATACAGTCCGTAGATTTTCGCAGGGTCGGTCGCGGTCACGGCGACAAACTTGTTGATGTCGATGCGGCCGGTCATCACGCCTTCCGAGAACAGCAAAGGCAAGCGCGTTTCGATGCCGGGAATGCCGTTGGGCACATGCGTGAAGTTGCCGTGTTCGCCGCCGACTTTTTTGCCTTTCGGATCGTTATAGTTGAATGGCGCGTGGTCGGAAGAAAACACCTGGAACGTGCCGTTTGCCAACCCTTCCCAGATCGCCTGCTGGCTCGTCGCATCGCGTGGCGGCGGACTGCAGATACACATCGCGCCGTGAAATCCGGGGCGATCGAGATCGGCCGCGGTGAGAAATAGATATTGCGGACACGTCTCGGCATACACGCTCAAGCCGCGACTTTGTGCCTGCCGGATTTGATCGGTCGCCTCCTCGCTTGAGACATGAACGATCAGGATCGGCGTATCGAGAAATTCACCAAGCGAGATGGCGCGATGCGTCGCTTCGCGCTCGACCACGTTCGGCCGCGACAGCCCGTGGAAACGCGGCGCAGTTAATCCTTTGGCGAGCAACCGATCGGTCAGCCACGCGATGCAATCGGTGTTTTCCGCGTGGATCATCGACATCGCACCCTCGCGTCGTGCGATGGCCAGCACGTCGAGGATCTGGCGATCGTCGAGCTTGAGGTCGTCGTAGGTCATGTACAACTTGATCGACGTATAACCGCGCTCGATCAGACCGGGCAATTCGAATTCGACCGTGTGCGGCGTAGCGTCGGCAACGATGATGTGGAAGGCGTAATCGATGCACGCCTCGCCGTCTGACACCGCGTGATAATCGGTTATGGCCTGTTCAAGCGTTCCGCCTTTTTTTTGCACCGCAAAAGGTATCACCGTGGTCGTGCCGCCGCACGCTGCAGAACGCGTTCCAGTAAAAAAGTCGTCGGCCAGCACCGAGCCGTCGTTCATCGGTTGCGACAGATGGCAATGCGCATCGACGCCACCCGGCAGCACCCAGCGGCCGGCGGCATCGATCTCTTCCGCACCGCTCGCCAGACTCTGCGCCAGAGCGACGATCTTGCCATCGCGGATGCCGATATCGGCGTCGAACACATCGGTCGCGGTAGCGATATGTGCATTGCGGATCACCAGGTCGAAAGCATGCGGTTCCATTAAAAATTTTCCTCAAAGAGTGTGCCCCAACCGGTCAGCCGCGAAGTATCCGCGCCAACCAGCCGCAGCGATTTCCACACGACGGTGGAAATGGTGTCGTAGATCGGAATACCCAGTTCCGCTTCGAGCTCGGCAACCAGAGGCGCGCCGCGCAGGTTGGTGCAAAAGATCGTGATTGCTTCCGGCTTGGCCGCCGCGACTTCGCGCACCATTTGCTTGATCTTCTCAGCGCCGACTTGCGAGAACGAAAAATTTTCCTGCTGGTTAAGATGGCGTTCGGCGACGCATTCAAAACCGGCATGGCGATAGTTGGCGACGATGCGCGTCTGCACGCTGTCGCGATATGGCGTGACCAGGGCAAAGCGCGTGACGGCCTTGCGCCGGAAGATTTCATTCAGCGCAAGCACCGACGTGCAGGCTTGGATGCCGGTACGCGCTTCGATCGCGGCGCACAGGCGCTCGTCAGCTTCAAAGCCGAGCCAGCCGGCGGAGGTGCCGTTCCAGCCGATAGTGGACGGAAGACAATCGGCGAGCAGCTCGGCCGCGCGCAGGATGACGTTTTCATCAAACTGCGCGAGCGCGGTATCGGACAACGCAATCTCGGTCACGGGAAAGCGCGCAAAGTGCGCGCTGGCTTCAGGCAGGCCGGCCAGCATCGCCGATGTAACGGGTTCGAGAATGGTGTTGGAGGACGGCGTCAGCATACCGAGTCGAATCGATTTTTTCATTGGTTCCATGGATGGCTGGTTCATTGATTCTTTATTCAAAAGGTGCATTCACAAGCGCAGCATCGGCGCGCTGAAATCGGTATCGATCACGTGCTCGATTTCTGCGCCGAATTGCAGCACGCGCATGTCCGCGTAACGCGGCCCGACTACTTGCAAAGCGACCGGCAAGCCCCGCGCACCGAAGCCGCACGGCACCGACAGCGCCGGGACGTCGCACAGATTGAACAGCGGCGTGAACACTGCGTGCGCGCGAGGTCCGGCCGACTGACCGCAGATCATCTGCGGTGCCAGCAAGTCGCTCGACCACGCTTCCACCGGGACGGTCGGGCACAGCAAGAGGTCGTAGTGTTCGAAAAAATCGGAGAGCGCGACACGCGCATAATGGCGGCGTAGCGGCAAGCCGGCCAGTTCGATCGTATCCAGCCGCAGGCCGTCTTCAATCTGGGCGCCGATGACGGGATCGAACTGTGACGGATTGGCGCGCCATTGCTTGCCGTACAGCGCCGCCAGTTCTGCGTACTGCTGCATCGCAAACGGATAACTTTGCGTGGTGTAGCGCCATTGCGGCGCAGCATCGTCGATCTGCCAAGAGGCGGCCCGGAGCTTTTGGATCGCTGCCTGCATCGCTGCCGCGACGTCCGGGTCGACTGCAAAATTGCAGCCGAGATCAGTCGACCACGCGATGCGCAGGTTGCGCTCTGGCACCTTGATGACGGCGTTGGTGAAATTCTTGATACGCGCTCCCGCAGAATTTTTCGACAGCATGTCGGCCGGCAACGGATGCGACAACGGATCGCGCGCGTCGTAGTCCGCCAGCACGTCCATCATCGCCGCGCAATCGAGCGCGTCGCGCGCGACGATGCCGATCGAGCCCAGATCGCGGCACGGATCGTCGAAGCCCCACGGATTGGGGATCAGGCCAGATGTGCACTTGAATCCCAGCAAGCCGGTGTGCGCCGCCGGTCGTCGCGTCGAGCCGCCGGAATCCGTCGCCAGCGCAATCGGGCTGAAGCCGGCCGCGACGCTGGCCACTGCGCCGCCGGAAGAACCGCCTGGCGTCAGGTTGACGCCCCATGGATTAAGTGTAGTGCCATGCAGCGGATTGGACGTCACGCCCTTGCAGGCGAACTCTGAACAATTAGTGATGCCGATGCAGATCGCGCCATTGGCTTTGAGGCGTGCCACGCTCCATGAATCGCGCAGCGCAATGTGTCCGGCAAACAATGCCGAACCGTAAGTCGCCGGCCGCCCGCTAACCCACAGATTGTCCTTGACGGTGAAAGGCACGCCCAGCAGCGGCAAGTGCTGGCCGGCCGTAGCCAGCCGGTCTGCGTGTGTCGCTTGCGCCATCGCCCCGGCTGCATCGATATCGACCATCGCATGCAAATGGGGATCAAGCGCTGCAATGCGCGCCAACAGATAGGCGACCAGATCGACCGCACGCAAAGCGCCGCTTGCGACCTGGCTGGCGATATCGCGTGCGCCTAATAAATGCAGTGGCGTCGGCGTGGACGTCGGCAGCGGTGCGTTTGCGAGAAAAGGCTGATTAGTGCTCGCTATCATGCGCAAGTGCCATAAAAAATATAATCGGTATGTACGCAATTACGTGCCGGATTTTTTGGCAACTGCTTGACCTGCGAATTGCTTGGCGCAACCGGATAGCCGTTTTTCAAACATTGGACAGCAAGCTCATTCCCGACTGAAATGCAATTGTTCTCCTGTCGGAAACGCGATTTGCCAAGGGCAGACAGATTCAGATTTTCTTTTGAAGAGATGCTCAATTGCGCCTTCCTATTTGATACGAACCGCACAATTTTGTATAAAATACTCGATGAAATTGCATACTATTTACAATCGCATTCAACGTGAGGCCAGTTTGAACAAGCCATTGAAGAAAAAGATTCCAGCAGCCAGTCGCGTCACCTTCGATCCGGCCGCGTCGGCCGTGCATGCAGAAACACGCGCCGGTCGTGCTCTGACGAGCGAACAGTTTTATCAAAAGATTCAGCAGGCGATTTTTGAACATCGCCTCGCACCCGGTACGCAATTGGTGGAAGAACGTCTGGTGGAGTTGTCCGGCATGAGCCGCACCAAGATCCGCCCGGTGCTGGCCCGACTCGCGCATGAGCAACTGGTGACGCTGATCCCTAATCGCGGCGCATTCATCGCCAGCCCGACGGTGGACGAGGCGCGCGAGTTGTTCTTTACGCGGCAATTGATCGAGCCAGCTATCATCAAGATGTTGTGCGAACGCGCGGAAAGCATCGACATCAAGAAGCTCAGGCAGCACGTTTTGAAAGAAGCCAAGGCGCGCCGCAAGGACGACCGGACCGCAATCATCCGTCTGTCGGGCGAGTTCCACATCCTGCTGGCGGAACTGGCCGGCAACGCGATCCTGGTGCGCATGATGCGCGAGCTGACCGCGCAAACCTGCCTGGTCATCGCCCTGTACGACAGCCTGAATACGCCGGCTTGTACGCATCATCATCATGCCGACATCATCGAAGCGATCGAAGTCAAGGACGTCAAGCTGGCAACGCAACGCATGGGCGGACATTTGCGCGATTGCGAAAATGCATTGCGGCTGGAAAGCGCCGTCGAAGCGGAGGTCGATTTGAAATCGATCTTCGCCTGAGATGCAACTTGCAGCGCACCGTTATCGACAAGATGCGGCGCGCTGCTTGAGCGCAGCACAGTCTGCCGTACTGCGTATTGCAGGCGCGTATCAATATTAGTCACGCCTGCCCCGCTGCGGGCACTTCAAAATTTTCCACGAAATCCACGAACACGCGCGATGCCAGCGCGGCGTCTTCTGCCGTCATTGTCTCCGCCGGGTTATGACTGATGCCGCCATTGCCGCAGCGGACGAACAACATCGCGATCGGTGCGATCGCTGCGATTATCATGCCGTCGTGGCCGGCGCCTGACGGCAAGCTGCGTGGCGCACAGCCGTGGCGTTGCAGCGATGCGGTCCAGCGTTGCTGCAACCAATCGGCGCAACCGACGCTCACCGCTTCATAGGTTTTCTTCACATTCGCACGCACGCCACGCCGCGCGCAGATGCGCTCGATCTCCATCGTGATGTCGTCGGCCGCGGCGACACGCAGCGTGTCTTCGCCGGCACGAATGTCGATCGACATGATGGCGCGGCCAGGGATGACATTGCCCGCACCGTTCGGCACAGTGAACTGGCCGACAGTGCCGACCAGGCCGGGCGCGGCATTGCAGCGTTTTTCAATGAACAGTGCAATCTCCGCACCGGCCATCGCAGCGTCATGGCGCGACATCATCGGCACCGTGCCGGCATGACCGGCAACACCTTCCAGTTCCAGCATGTAGCGCGTGGCGCCGGAGATCGCGGTGACGACGCCGAGCGCGAGACCTTCTTCCTGCAAAACCGGGCCCTGCTCGATATGCACTTCGACAAAGGCGGCGATCTTGCCGCGCGCGACAGCAGCAGTCGGTAAATGCACGGGATCCAGATCCGCACCGAGCATCGCCTCGTGCATCGTGATCCCCTGATCGTCGACGTTATCCAGCACACGCGTATCGAACGTACCGGCAATTGCACGACTACCGAGCAGCGGCGCCTTGAAGCGCACGCCTTCTTCTTCGCAAAACGCGACGACTTCCACCGCAAATGGAAAGCGCTTGCCCTGACGGTTCCATTCCGCCACGCAACCGATCGGCAGCAGGATGCCGAGCGGGCCGTCGTAGCGTCCGCCGTTGCGCACTGTGTCGAAATGCGACCCCGTCATCAGCAATGGCGAACCGGGATCGGTACCTTCGTAACGACCGATCACATTGCCCGAGGCATCGCGTCGCACGGTCATGCCGGCATCACGCATCCACGCGGCAATCTGTCCGGCCGCGCCGCGATGTGCAGCCGTCAGGTACGTACGCGTCATCATGCCCTCTTGCTCCGTGTGTAACGCGAGCACGTCAACGCGCTCCATGATCTGGTTGCTCATGGTGGCGAAATCGATCGTCAAATCTGTCTGCTCTTGCATCGTCGTCATGGTGTTGGTGTTTCTCTTGTTCGGTTGTTTGGCAGTTGTATTTTCATTTGCACGAATGCGGCAAGCGCCGACTCGCTGATGTAGTGAACGGCTTTGGCGCTACGGCTTCGATGGCTGCGGATTGGCAAACAATTCAGCCAGCGCCGGATCGATCTTTTCCAGTTGCGCGGGTTCAGGTAATGCATAGCTGCCGTACTGCGGCTTCGGCAACTTCAGCCGCACCAGCGTTTCCAGCATGCCGACGCCACAGGCGATACCGTCGATGACCGGCACCGGCAAGCGCGGCTGCAAGCGATGGTGCATGCCGACCAGTGCCGCACCGGCGAGGATCACCGCTTCGCAACCATCCTCTTCGACCAAGGCTTGGGCCGCAGTGTGGATCGACTGCAATGCACTTTCCGGATCGCCATACAACACGGCGGCGGACGGCCCGACCACGCGCATGCCTGCCAGCCGCGGACCGAAGCCGTTGCCGACCATCCGTTCGCGATACACCGCGGCACTGCGCGCGCCGGGCACCACGACGCCAAATCGCGCACTGACCATCGTCGCCACATGACACGCCGCTTCAGTCATGCCGATCACCGGTACCGGCAACATCTCGCGCAAAGCAGCCACAGCGGTATCGAACGAGATCGCGACCAATATGGCGTCGTATTGATCTTGATAAGCAGCAACCGCTTCCAGCATTGCATTGGCGGCGACGACTTCGCTCGCGCGACTGGCGACGAACGCCGCGCCGCGTGAGCATTGCGTCGCAACGATTTCTGTTCCGGGCGCGGCATACATCCGTGCTTCTGCGGCGAGCGATTCGGTGACGCTGGTGCTGATGTTGCCGTTAAGTAGAAGAATGCGCATGGTTTGTTTGGTACCCGACGTAGCGAAACAACCGGGTCATTTTTGTTGTTGGTATCGATTGATAAAAAATTTGTTTGCTGTGATAGCAATGCAATTTGCCTTCCCTTTAGGGGCGATTAATTTTCTCCAGAATTAACTGCATGCAATGGGAGCAATTCCTGTGCCATATTCGAAATTTTTTTTGTCCACAATCCAAACATCAATATAGCTGCATTCTGACATCGGCATATCAAAATTCCAATATTGAGTCCCGCGCTGGATTGATGATTCAAATTAGCGATTCCATGCGCACCACGAAACGTCATTATTTTGCATTGCAATGGTGCGTGATGTCCCATTATTAATGCACACACTATCAATACAAATTGTGGACAATTCTCATCTATATTTTCTACATTCGATGGTTTTACCTAGGAGAGTTGCCCAGTTTTCTACTCGAAAATTGCTGCAAATCAGGTTGTGGCATGCAGTTTGCTATGAAAGGCATATCACAAGCATTAGGGCGCCCGACCAAGGAGGTGAGGAAAGGGCCGGTTTGTGAGGTACGGGACCGACTTTCATTGGAATCGCCCGCTCTTTATAAGAATTACTTCACTTGATCGGAGTTCGTTATGTGTGAACGGCATGGAAACTATATGCAAAACGTCGAAGAATTGATTTCGAAATCGCGTCGTACGTTTTTGAAAGGCACTTCCGCGGCGGGCGTCGCCGCACTGCTGCCGATGGGCATAGCTGCAGCGTTGCAGCCGAATGCGGCTTGGGCAGCCGGCACTACACTGAAAGCAACCCACGGCACGGGTCTGTGCAATCTCGGTTTGTTCCTCGTAAAAAAACGCGATCTGGCGAAAGTCGACGGCGTTGAACTTGACTTTGTCGTGACACCATCCAATGCCGATATCGCCACACTGTTCGGCGCCGGAATGGTCGATATCTCGATGATTCCCTATTCCAATTTCCTGACGTTGTACGACGCCGGCGCACCGGTGAAAATCGTGGCGGGTGGCGGGGTGGAGGGCTGCATGATCGTGGCCAAGGAAGGCATCAAGAACGCCGCAGATCTGCGCGGCAAGACGCTCGGCACGTTCCAGGCGGATACACTCGAAGTGCTGCCGTACGATTATCTGAAGCACGCCGGCATGACGTTCAAGGACGTCAAGGTCCGCTACTTCAATACCTCGCCGGAAATGGCGCAGGCCTTCATCACCGGCGCGATCGATTCGATGTGCCACATCGAGCCGTATGCATCGCAAGCTGTCGCGTCGCGCAAGGGTTCGTCGGTCATCTCCGATGGTACCGACCTGTATGGCAAGGGCTATTCCGATTGCGTGCTCGCAGTTCGTACGCCATTGCTGGAAAAAAATCCGGCTGCCGTCAAGGCCGTCATCAAGGCACTGTTCCTCGCACAAAGCCAGGCCGAAGCTGATCCGGAATCGGCTCTGAAAGATACCGTGGGCACGTATTACAAAACCACGATGGAGGCCACACTCCTTGCCAAGAACAAGCAGCCGGTCGAGATCGATCAACGCAACCAGACCAAATTCATCCTGGCGCGTGGCCAGTCGATGAAAGAACTCGGTTACATCAAGAAACTGCCGGACAGCAAGGCAATCGACTGGACCCTGCTGGAACAGGTAATCGCCGAAAACAAGCCGTTGTACAACGTCCTGAAACTGAAGTCGGCGGCTATCGCCTGATCATCGCGATAGAGACGGACTGCCGTTCGGTGAACGGCAGTCCGTAGCAGTACGTTTTTGAGCAGCAGATACAAATGCAGCAATCGCGGCGACGCGTGAGCGACACACCGCCAGGTGCGATGCAATCAAACCCGGCGGCAGGCTGAAAGCGCCCGCAACTGGTGCGATGACAGCGCAGGGCGTGTGCTGTGGCATTGATGGCGCAAGCCGATAAGGAGTATCACCATGGCAGGCATCCCGGCCGTTTCTTGCAAGCAGGTATCCAAGGTATGGAATCCAGACGGAGCGTCGCCGCTGCTGGCGCTCGACGAGCTGTCGTTTGAAGTCGCACGTGGCGAATTCGTCGTGCTGCTGGGGCCGTCCGGCTGCGGCAAAAGCACCTTGCTCTACATGATCGCCGGGCTGGAATCGACCACGTCCGGCACAATCGAATCCGACATGCTGCCGGTGACCGGACCGAGCTCGGATCGCGGCATGATTTTTCAAGAAGCTTCGCTGTTCCCTTGGCTGACGCTCGCCGACAACGTGACTTTCGGCCTGGGCCTGCGCGGCATGTCGCCGGAATTGCGTCGCGACGTTGCCAGCAAAATCCTGAAGAAAGTCGGCCTCGGCGACATGCTCGACAAACGCCCTGAAGAATTGTCCGGCGGCATGCGCCAGCGCGTTGCCGTTGCACGTGCCCTTGCGATGCAACCGATGGTCCTGATGATGGACGAACCGTTCGCCGCACTCGACGTGCAGACGCGCGCCAAGATGCAGGACTTCCTGCTGCAGATCTGGCGCGACAGCGGCGCGTCGATCATCCTCGTGACGCACTCGATCGAAGAGGCGATCTCGCTGGCCGACCGCATCGTCGTATTTACCTCGCGTCCCGGCCGCGTCAAGAAGGACATCCGCATCGACCTCGAACGGCCGCGCAATCCGCGCGATCCGGCCTATCGCCGGCTGGAGGAGGAACTGTCCGATCTGCTGGCCGACGAAGTCGATCGTGCCTTCGCTGACCAGCAACGCAGCGAAGCCGGCAATCAATCGGCATAACAGACGAACGAGGATTCAACAGTTAAGGCGCACGTCGATCCTGCCACTGAATCAAGGATGGAATCATGAACACATCAAACATCACATCAGACTTTCCGGCGCGTGCTGCCATCCGCGCAATGCACGGTACAGCCGTTCGAGCGCGCGACATACGGGGGTTCAAATGAAAGCTGTACCCGATATCGCCATGACAGTCGACATAACAAAAAGCGCCACACCCGCCACGTCGAAACCCGGCGCCGCGAAAGCAGCAATGCCAAATGGCAAAGTCTCGCGTCCCTCGCCGCGCGAAAAAAAGACCCGCGACCTCGCCGTTACCATCGGCTGGTGGGTGTTATCTGTCGGCATCTTCACCAGCGTCTGGGAACTCTGCTGGTACATGGGCTGGGCCGATCCGCTTTTGATGCCGCCGCCGCATATCTTCCTCTCCAATCTGCCTGAACAGTTCAGGTTCTTCGATCTCGGCAACACCATCGGTTCGGAAGGCAGCGGCGCCAGTTTTCTGGGTGTGCTGGCGGTTATCCTGTGGACCACGATGCGTGTGCTGGTCGGCCTCGGTCTCGGTTTTACGCTTGCGGTGGCAACCGGCTTGCTGAATCGCTACAACCGCATTTTCGGCAACGTCACATTACCGACCATCACATTGCTGGCGCCGATTTCGCCGGTGGCCTGGCTGCCGGTCGCGATCTTCCTGTTCGGCATCGGCAACATGCCGGCGATCTTCATGGTGTTCATCTCGGTGTATTTCGTCATCGTGCTGGCAACCCTCAGCCAGATCGACACGGTACCGGTCAGCTACATTCAGGTCGCCCGCATCATGGGGGCGACCAAGCGGCAAATTTTCACCAAGGTGATTCTGCCGTCGATTCTGCCGGGCCTGTTCATGACGCTGCGTCTGAATCTGTTTTCCGCGTGGATGGTGGTGCTGATTGCCGAAGCGGTCGGTGTCGGCAGCGGTCTCGGCCAGATCGTGATGATGGCGCGCAGCACTTTCAACTCGTCGCTGGTGTTTTTCTGCATGACGCTGATCGGTTTGCTCGGCTTCCTGGTGGATCAACTGCTGCGCATCGTGCAAAAACGTCTGTTGTGGTGGATCGATCAGGACGGCGGCCGCAAATAAATCTGCGGGAAGACGCGGACGCACGCCGACGTCTTCCTGCCAACATAGCTTTCCAGCAAGTCATCTCTTCAAGCCCGTTACCGGCTGCGGGGGAGTTGCGCAGCAAGCATTGGCATTCGATATCAATTAACCACCGGCGACCAGCCGGGAACCAAGGAGAGTCACTCAATGAAGCAATCAATATTCAAGGCGAAATGGATCGTGCGTGGTGCGATCAATCGCGATCAGGCCGATGTCCTCGAAAACGGCGCGCTCGTTCAACGCGACGGCGTGATCGTCGATATCGGGCCGCTGGCCGACATCGAAGCGCGCTATCCGGGCGTGGAAATTTTCGGCAACGATGACCAGATCATCTTGCCCGGTTTTGTCAACGCGCATCACCACGTCGGCATGACGCCGCTGCAATTGGGTTCGCCCGATCATCCGCTGGAACTGTGGTTTGCCAGCCGCATGTCAGCGCGCGATCTCGACCGTTACCTGGACACGCTCTATTCATCATTTGAAATGATTGCGTCCGGTATCACCACCGTGCAGCACATTCACGGCTGGATGCCGGGACCGCTGGAGGTGATCCACAAGTATTCGCTGCAAGTGTTGAAGGCTTATCGCGATGTCGGCATGCGCGCGTCGTACTGCTATGCCGTGCGCGAACAGAATCGCCTGGTGTACGAAGCGGACGAAGACTTCGTTGCGCGGCTGCCGGAAGAACTGAAGACGTCCGTAGCCGAGCACCTGAAGAAACAGGCGATTCCGTTTGAAGACAACATGTCGCTGTACGACAGTCTGGTTGCAGAGAACAAGGGTCAGGACCGCACCCGCATTCAGCTCGCGCCGGCCAACCTGCACTGGTGTTCGGACAACGCGTTGACCGCACTCAACGATCGTTCGCTGCGCGACAATGCGCCGATGCACATGCACTTGCTGGAAACGACTTACCAGAAGGAATATGCACGTCGCCGCACTGGCACCACTGCGGTCAAGCATCTGGAAAAACTCGGCATCCTCAGTCCGCGCCTGACGCTGGGCCACGGGGTCTGGCTGACCGAGGAAGATATCGAAATCGCCGCTCACAGCGGCACCTGCATCTGCCACAACTGCAGCTCCAACTTCCGTCTGCGCAGCGGCGTCGCACCGCTCAATGCATTCGAATCCAAGGGCATGACGGTCGGCATCGGTCTCGACGAAGCCGGCATCAACGACGACCGCGACATGCTGCAGGAAATGCGCCTGGTACTGCGGGCACATCGCGTGCCGGGCATGGACGACAGCGTGCCGACCTGTCCGCAAGTACTGCGCATGGCGACTGAACACGGCGCAATGACCACGCCGTTCGGTGCAGAAATCGGACGCCTCGACGTCGGCCGCATGGCTGACTTTGTCGTCATCAATCATCGAAAAGCGTTGTGGCCGTACCAGGATGACCAGATTCCAATTCTCGATGCCGTCATGCAGCGCGCCAAGTCGCAGCAGGTCGATGCCACCGTCGTCGGCGGCGAAGTCATTTACGAGAATGGCCGCTTCACGCGTGTCGATCGCGACCAGATTCTCAATGAGATCGCCGAGCGCCTGTCCAAACCGCGTACGCCGGAAGAAGAAAAGCGCATTCACATGGCGCGCGCCGTATTTCCACACGTGAAGAAGTTCTACGACGGCTACCTGCAAACCGAAGCGACGAAACCGCGTGTGCCGTTCTATGCACCTTCTTCGCGCACCTGATCGTCACCACAACGCACACCGACTCCGATGGCCGACGCCGATAAAGACAGCATCGCCCTGCTTCCCGCCCGAGAAATCGCGGCGCGGGTACAGCAGCGCTCGCTGTCGGCGCTCGACGTGTTCGATGCCGTGGTCGCGCGCATCGAGCGCTACAACGGAGAATTGAATGCGATCGTGCGCTTCGACCCGGCCATCGGCCGGGCGCAGGCGCGCGAGGCTGACGCCCGGGCCGCCGCAGGCGAAACATTGCCGCTGCTCGGCGTGCCGTTCACGGTGAAAGACATGTTGTGGACGCACGGCCTGAAGGCGACACAGGGTTCCAGATTGTTCGAGAATTTTGTGGCGCCGCAGGACTCATGCGCAATAACACGGCTGCGTGCGGCCGGTGCAGTATTCGTCGGCACGACCAATTGTTCGGAATTCGCAGCGAAGGGCATGACCGACAACCTGCTGTACGGCGCGACATGCAATCCGTGGGATCTGTCCCGCACGCCGGGTGGCTCGTCGGGCGGTTCGGCTAGTGCGGTGGCCGCGGGCATCGGCACGTTTTCGCTCGGCACCGATGCAGGCGGCTCGATCCGGCGACCGGCTGCGCATTGCGGCATCGTCGGCTTCAAACCATCGCACGGTATCGTCGCCGATCCGCATGGTTTTCCCGACGCCAGCATGGGCTTGTCGGTCGTCGGGCCGATGGCGCGCACGGTGGACGATGCGGCACTGGTTTTGCAATGCATCGTTGGTTACGCCGCCGCCGATACACTGTCGATTCCGCTGCCACAGCATGGCGATATCGGACGCGAGGTACTGCAGGAGCCGCAGCGCTCGCTGCGGATCGCTTTCAGCGCGGACCTCGGTTGCGACTTTGGCTGCGATACCGACGTGATGCAGGCGATCGTCGCTGCGGTCGATGCATTGCGACACGACGGCTACAGCATTTCACATGCCCATCCCGCATGGCCGCGCGATACGGCGACGTATGAAGAAATGGCCTGCGAAGAAGCTGGATTGGCTGCGTTGTACGGCGAGGCGCTTCGCAGCAGGCAAGCAGAAATGGATCCAGTCGTTGCCGGCCTGATCGAAAGAGGCAGCCGCAGGTCCGGTGCGGAAGTCGCGCAGGCGTTGCTGCAACGACGCGCGATCCACGCCGGCATCGCACATTTTTTCAACGACTACGATTTGCTGTTGTGTCCGACTGCACCGGTAACGGCATGGCCGATTAACGAAGGCGTACCGCAGGCGATCGGCGGACGGGCTGCAGGTTTGCGTGGACACGCGGCATTTACGCCTCTGTTCAATATCGGCGGTGTGCCAGCTTGCTCGGTGCCTGTCGGCCTGGTACGGGGACTGCCGGTCGGATTACAGATTGTTGGACCACGCTTTGCCGATGGTCGCGTGCTGCAGTTCGCACGGTTGGTCGAGCGGATGTTCGCATTGCCGGCTTGTCCACTGACCGGCAATCCGCAAAAAAATTCGCCACAGGTTCTTCAAGCGGGGCTTCAGACGATTCCACCAGGATCCTCGCTCAAGCCAGCCTTGGTCCAGCAACCACTGATGGCCGGGTCTCAGCCGCCGCGCTGTAACCGAACCGGACAGGACTCCAAGACATGAAAATCAAGATCATCAACCCCAACACCACGCAATCGATGACCGACAAGATCGGCGCCGCTGCCCGGCAAGTAGCGGCCGCCAGCACGCAGATCGTCGCCGTCAGCCCGCAGCACGGACCGGCATCGATTGAAGGCCACTATGATGAAGCACTCAGTGTCGTCGGCCTGCTGGATGAAATCCGCGCCGGTGAAGCCGACGGCGTCGACGCCTATGTCATCGCCTGCTTCGGCGATCCCGGCCTGCTCGCCGCGCGCGAACTGGCGACCGGTCCAGTAATCGGCATTGCCGAAGCCGCGATGCACGCCGCGAGCGTGCTGGCGACCGGCTTCTCCGTCGTCACCACGCTCGCGCGCTCCTGCATCATCGCCGAACACCTGACGCGCAACTACGGCATGGACAAATTCTGCCGCGGCATCCACAGCACCGATCTCGCCGTGCTCGATCTGGAAAAACCCGATTCCGATGCCTACCGTATCGTGCTGGAAAGCTGCAGGCATGCCCTCGCTGCCGATCGTTCCGGTGCCATCGTCATCGGTTGCGCCGGCATGACAGTCCTGTGCGAACAATTGCAGGACGCGCTCGGCGTGCCGGTCATCGACGGTGTGACTGCTGCCGTCAAATGGGCTGAAGGCATGGTCGCGATCGGTTTGAAAACCAGCAAGCACGGCGACCTCGTTTACCCGATTCCAAAACCTTTTGCCGGCGAGTTGGCACGCTTTACGCAGACCGAAAACCGCTGAAATTTCGCTGAAACTACGCTGAAAAGATAGTCAAAAGGCCTAACCGGATTTCGCATGAATATGAGCGACACCTATCTGAATTACCCACGCGACCTCATCGGCTACGGACACAAACCGCCGCATGCGCAATGGCCGGGCCAGGCGCGCATTGCGTTGCAGTTCGTCCTGAACTATGAGGAAGGCGCCGAAAATTCAGTGCTGCACGGCGACCACGCGTCCGAAACCTTCCTGTCCGAAATTATCGGCGCGCAGGCATTCCCGATGCGCCACATGAGTATGGAGTCGCTGTACGAATATGGCTCGCGTGCCGGCTTGTGGCGGCTGCTGCGCATGTTCGAAGCACGCAGCTTGCCGTTAACGATTTTCGGCGTATCGATGGCGCTCAAGCGCAATCCGGAAGCGGTCGCCGCATTCCACCAACTCGGCCACGAGATTGCCTGCCACGGGCTGCGCTGGATCAGTTACCAGCAGGTCGACGAAGCGACCGAGCGCGCTCACATGGCCGAAGCGGTGCAGATCATCAGGGAACTGACCGGCGCCGCGCCGGCCGGCTGGTACACCGGCCGTGACTCGCCGAATACGCGCAAGCTGGTGGTCGAACATGGCGGTTTCACCTACGACGCAGACCATTACGGTGACGACCTGCCCTTCTGGGAACAGGTGCAGGTAAGCGCCGGCGATGGCCAGTCGTGTATCAAACCGCATTTGGTGGTGCCGTACACACTCGATACCAATGACATGCGCTTCGCCGCGATCCAGGGCTTCAACTCCGGCACGCAGTTTTTCGATTACTTGAAAGATGCGTTCGACGTCTTGTACGACGAAGGCGACCCTAACGGTCTGAACCGCCCGAAGATGCTGTCGATCGGCTTGCACTGTCGTCTGGCAGGACGGCCTGCGCGCGCGGCGGCGCTAGCGCGTTTTCTCGATTACGTGCAAGACCACGACAACGTGTGGATCACGCGCCGCATCGATATCGCGAATCACTGGATTGAGACCCATCCGTTCGAAAAAATAATGTCGTGCCGCTTGCCCTAGCTGGGGGATCAGCTTGAACGAACAGGCTCTGATGCAGAATTTCCGATCAGCCTGACTTACTACTTTTGAAAGCGGTGAATTGCGATGGTGAAGGCGAAAAATATGGAGGAATTGTTTCGAGAGCGACCTGTGAACCAGAGAAAATTATTCCGTGCGTAAGACGGTAGTTGCAATACACGTTTTTTGTATCGTCATTTGCCGGGGATTTTTGATCGAGCGGCCGTCACGATCTCTGGCATTGAACTGTTGTACCGAATTCGCAAGGGTCAGTTCGCGTTTTGGCGTTTGTGGATTCAAGGCCTAGCTACGTCTTCCATTTGGAATGCGATGTTATCAGCCTGAAGTTTTGCATCATGATGAAAATGGTCTGTCAAAGTGCCGCTATTTGCACCAAAACCAGTTTTTCAATTTGTTATTCTGGCCAAGTGCTGATACAGCAATTTTGCTCGTGACCGATTGAGCACTAAGGAAGGGGGACGGCAAGGGGTACCGACTATAACCTTGCTGAACCCAAAATTTAAAACTTGAAATGACAATTATCGGAAACATCAAATGAAAAAAACGCTTCTCTCGCTGACAGTTTTCAGCGCTTTCGCAGGCGCTGCGTCTGCCCAAACTAACGTGACCGTTTACGGTCTGGTTGATATTGGCATCACTCGCGAAAATAACGGAGTCAACTCGATTACACGAATGGATAGCGGCAATTTTTACGGTTCGCGTATCGGATTCAAAGGCACGGAAGATTTGGGCGGCGGCTTGTCGGCAAGTTTTCAACTGGAAAACGGCTTTAACGCCGATACCGGTACCCTGGGCCAGGGTAGCCTGCTATTTGGCCGGCAAGCCTGGGTCGGTCTGAACGGAGGCTTCGGCTCCGTCAAGTTCGGCCGTCAATACACCCCGATATATAACGCCCTGGACACGGTCGATCCGTTCGACACCGGCCTGACCGGCGGCTGGAATGACACTGGCTCTGGCATCGTCAGCCTGTTCAATGCAGGTGGCGTCCGCATGAACAATACGATCGACTACTCGACAACGTCTGGTCCGTTTTCCGGAGAACTCGCGTACGGTTTCGGCGAAGTTGCCGGCAGTACCACGGCAAACCGCCAATGGGGCTTGTCTGGTACGTACGCCAGCGGCCCGGTCACTGGCGTGCTCGCTTATCATAGTACGAACAACGCTATCGGCACCGACAGCACCAAGACCACTTTGATCGGCGGCGTGTACAACTTTGGCCCAGTTAAATTACACGCTGCTTATGCATGGGACAAGGGCGTCGGCACGCTCGACCAGCGCGACGGGATGATCGGTGTGACCATTCCAGTCGGCGCAGGTTCCGTCTTGATTGATTATCTGCGCAAGATCGACAAAGCGAACTCGAACTCGAATGCTGCCCAGTTGGGTTTGGGTTACACGTATGATGTATCGAAGCGTACCACGCTCTATACGTCGTACTCGCGTAACGCGAACGACAGCGCGGTTTCTTACAACGCGGCTGGCAATGGCCTGACCGACTCGCTGTTCAACGTCGGTATCCGTCACAAGTTCTAAGCAAGACCAAGAGCGCCTAACAAAATGAAGCGAAGCAGTTCTGACTAGATGCGCCGCTGCCCCGGTTCGGTGGCACGCCGAGATGGAAATCCCCTTGAGGGACGCACAGTACGACGGTACGGCAAGGTGGCGCAACACCCTCAGAAGCATTTTGTCAGGCGCTCTTAAAACAGAGTTCAGGAGTAATAGCGTAGTAAATGCCGGCGCCTGCTGTAGAGAAACTGTCCTCTGCAGCATCTGAACGAGAACAATGGCGCCGATGGAATGACCGGCAATTACCAAACGGACGCTTAGCTCGACTTTATCCATTTACGTCGCATAACAAAGCGTATCGGTCATGCACCCATCGATTCCCTTGCCGGAAAAATCGGTATTGAAGCGGGCGATGTCGACTGGTTTGCTGCAATGGTCAAGCACATGGGTGAAAAAGAAGGACTCGCTTATTTCCGTAAGCTGGCCGAATCAAAGACGCAGGTACGGATTGGACATACGTCGATGGTGCAATTACTTGCGGCAGGCGAAATGCATATCCTGGCAGCGGCCTATAATCACAATGTTGAACGGGATGCGCAGCTGGGCGCGCCGATAAAGTGGAAGGCGTTTTCGCCTACTTTCGGGTGACCGAATGCCATTGCAGTAACCAGGAATGCGCCTCATCCGCATGCGGGTCTGCTGTTCGCCGATTTCATGCTATCGCGTGTAGGCCAGGAACTCATCAAGTCGCGGCACCGGGTACCTGCAAGCACGGCTGTTAGCAGCCCGTTAAATCAATTCAAATATGAGATGATCAATCCGGTCATTGTTCTCGATGAAGCCGCCAAATCGGAAAAGCTGTGGGACGGTCTTTTTCTGAAAGGCCGGTTTTCGACCAGAAAAGATGGCGACTGACAACAGGATTCAGCGGTATCGAAGCGGCCCACCGAGTATTGCCCTGCTTGTTAAAAGGCGGATGGGACCGCTCCATTTTCAAAACAAAACCAAACAATAACACTGGAGCGACAAAATGACTTTACTTCTGAATAATGCTGTCATACAGCAGGTACTGACAGCAGAGATGACAATCAATGCGCTGGAAATTTCCTATAAACAGCTGATCGAAAAAGAGGCTGTCTGCCGTCCGCGTATCGATATCCGCATTCCAACGAAGACGCCGGGGCGCTTCTATCAATGGGGCACGATGGAAGGCGGCTCGACCTCGGGTTATTTTGCGATCCGGATGAAATCCGATGTAATGGAAGAACAGGTCTATAACGGGGCTCGAACCGAAGAAAAATTTTGTACTCGTCCCGGTCTGTTTTGCGGCCTGATTTTTTTGACTGCCGTCGAGACGGGTGAGCCCTTGGCGCTGATCAATGATGGCTATCTGCAGCATTTGCGCGTTGCGGCTGATGGCGCCATCGGCGCAAAAATCATGGCGCGAGAAAACGCACAGGTGCTAGGCATGCTGGGGTCGGGCGGCATGGCGCGCTCCCATGTGGAGTCCCTGCTGCGCGTCCGAAACATCCGGCGGATTCAGGTATATAGCCCTACCAAGCTGAATCGGGAAAAATTCGCTGCAGAGATGGAACAGCTTCACGGAATTGAAACGATCGTGCTCGACAATCCGCGGGATGTCTATCGGGGTGCCGACATTTTGGCGGGATGCACTGATTCCGCGGTGCCGGTGATTGAGGGAAAATGGCTGGAGGAAGGCATGCATGTCATCGCTGTCGGCGGGCGACCGGACGATGTCGCCAAAGCACGTTTTGATCTGACGCTGCGCTTGGGAACCGCGCCCGCTCCCGTTGGCCGGCCAGAGTTTGGAACGGCTGACGAATATCTCGGATATATGGCGAGGCCCGATGACGAATTGTGGCAGCACCGGCGCCTCGGCAAGCGCGCGCCAGTGATTACCGGAACCGGAAAAGACGTAATGTTCGCGGACATCGTCAGCGGTAAAACGCCGGGGCGGCTGTCGGAAAATCAGATTACGTATTCCGAGCGCGGCAACATCCAAGGCGCACAATTCTTTGCCGTGGCCGGCGTGGCCTATGAAGCGGCAAAAGCGCAGGGGCTCGGTCATGAAATGCCGACTGAATGGTTTTTGCAGGACATTCGAGATTAAGCACGGCGCCAACTACTCGAAAACGCCATATTCGTACCAGGAACGGAGTATTTCGATGGGCGCTAAGTTGTGTTTGCCGCGGCAACCGTGCACAGGGTTTATTTGATAAGCGAGAACTTTGTCTATATTCCGGAAAGCGATGAGTACCGATGTCCTGCAGGGCATCGGGCTCCTTGACGCTTTAGAGCGGTTTTCGTATCAGTGTATGAGTGCTGCGGGCCGCTTTTCCATCCACAACGAGACGCCGCACCGAGCTATTGCCAAATTTGTTTAGTCCGGGGCAGCTCGGCGATATTCGCTCTATGCAGTTCACAGGCTCTTTCAAAAGCTTGGCTCATTGATTCCGCCTGCAAGGCGAACACATTGCAGGTCCGGCTTCAACATGACGCCGCTACTTGTTCATGACAATCACACCAATGCCGATCACAGCCAGCGTTCCGCCAATCCATGTTTTCAAAGTAATCCCTTCGCGGTTTTTCAGCAGGAAATAACTGGCCGGAATTACAAGAACCGGCGTGCTGAGCGTGATCAGGTTCGAAAGCGAAGCAAGGATATAGCGTAACGACGCGATCGAGCAAATTTGTCCCAGAATCGTCAGGATGCCGCTCGCTCCATACAGTGCAATTCCGGCGCGATCCGCTGCCTTGATGTCGGAATGAAAATTGCGCATGTTCAAATTGAATACTGTATGCAGGATGAGTCCGCTTGCTGCGCCCAGCAGCGCTCCCAATATCGGTTCGTGCCAGCTGCGAATGGCTGCGCCGCGCAGCACCGTTCCTACCGCATACGATGCGGAGCTGCCTAATCCAAGCAACAGCCCCGACTGCACGATCGATGCCGCCAATGTTGTCCTTGATGCCGGCCTGGCTGCATCCGTCGAGCGCTGGCGAAAAACCGTTCCCGGCACATAAGCCACCAGCAGCAGGCCCGATACCGCCAGTGCCATGCCGGCAAGCGCAAGGTTTGAAAGACTTTCATGCAGCACGACCCATGCAATGATGGCGACAAATCCGGGGCTGCTCACTTGAAATATGCTGGCTTTCGTCGGACCGAAACGGATAATTCCTTCGAAAAAAAACCAGCGTCCGAAATAGGTCGAGAATACGCCTGCCAAAAGAAACAGCATGAAGCCGTAAGAGTTCCAATGCAGTTCCTGCGTCCGAAACAGAAATTCGATTCCAAACAGGGAAATGCAAAAAAGCAGATTCACCGTAACGGAAATCATGAATCCCAGGTTGAGGCTCAATCGGGATGTTGCGGCTTTGGTTACCAGGATATTGACGGAAAAAAGCAGGAGCGCTGCGATTGCAAGCAGTTTTCCAAGCAGCAGTGATGAAGCCATCCTTCTCTAACCTTTGCAGGGATGTATGCGTGCGCATCGCCTGTCGGCCGCGGCGCCTTGTCCGATACCGGGAGCAATGAGCGCGGATTGAAACGCAAGGGAAGGGCGCATGTCCGGCATGCCCTTCTCCAGGGGCGCGTCCGGATGAAGATGCCGCATCAATGAACCGGAGGCTTATTGTCTCCAACCGTGACCCGTTTCAGAAGACGCCGCTGGCTGCCGTCAAAATCGGTGCGGGCGTGAATCGTGCAGCGGTTATCCCATACAAGAATGTCGCCCGGTTGCCACCGATGCTCATACACGAACCGCTGATTCTCGACGTGATCGCACAATTCATCCAGCAGCGCGCGGCTTTCGGCTTCCGGCAACTCCATGATGCGGTCTGTCATCAAGCGGCATACGAACAGCGCTTTACGGCCGGTTTCGGGAATCGTCCTGACGACAGGATGTACGGCAGTGGGCGCCGCTTCGGATAATTTTTTATTCTCGGAATGGGTCTGGCCGTATTCATACGTATTCAATGCGGTCAAACCTTCCAGCCGCTTCCTGGTATGTTCAGGCAGCGTGTCATAGGCCATGCTCATGTTGGAAAACCAGGTATCGCCGCCCGCAGCGGGAATTTCAATCGCATGCAGGACACCCGCCTTGTTGGGTATTTTCTGGTGTATCCGGTCAAAGTGGAAAGTGAGTTCGCCATCGGGCAGTGCGCCCACCGTCTGGCCGTTTTCGCGGATGTTGGAAATCACCATGATCTCGGGACGGGATGCCAGTACGGATTGCCGCCGCGCGTTTTCAAGCGTTCCGAAGCATTGGCCGAATTTGACCAATTGGTCTTCCGAAATGACCGGCCCGTGCACTACCAGCACATGGTGCTTGAGCCAGGCGTCATGCAACGCCTTCGCATGTTCCGGCTGAATGTCGGTGACGTCCAGACCTGTTACCCGTGCACCGAGTGCGGAGTCGAGCGGAGTGAAGGTAATAGCCAATTTTGTCTCCTTGCTGACGGCGGAACGCCGGTCTAATTTTTCAATTTGTTCAGTTCTGCGAATACCCTGTCGCAGCGTTCGATTTCCGCCCTGTCCGTCAACGGATCGACGAACTGGATTTTCGCGCCTCTCATCGGAGACGCCAGCTTCTTCACCGGCGAAAGATAATTCATCTTCAGAATCAAGGGCTGCGCGTCGCTGATCATGTATTCATAAAACAGCAGCGCAGCATTCGGATGCGGCGGGTTGCGCGATACGCCGATGCCGTTCGAACGGCCGATCACCGGATTGATCGCGAACCAGTCGACCGGCGCGCCTTTCTGCTTGGCTTGATCGATCATGTAGCTGTAGGTGGTCAGCGCCAGCGGCACTTCGCCCGATACGACCATATTCGCCAGCAGCGAATGGCCGCTGCGTACCGACCATTTATTGCGCGTCGCGATTTCCTGGAACAGCTTCGTGCCTTTTTCCTGTCCGAGATATTTAACCTGGCCGCAATACCAATCGCTATCGTTCACTTCCACGCCCAGCAAACCTTTCCACCTGGGGTCGAGCAAATCCGCATAGGTTTTCGGCAGGTCCTCTTTCTTGACCGTGTTGGTGTTGTAAGCCTGTACGAAAACGCTGAGAAATTGCGGCGCCCAGCCGCGATGGGCGGGCATCGCCTCTTCCATCAATTCCTTTTGAAGACTTGAATTCACTTCCTGCAAAAGTTTTTCCTGATACAGCGCCTCGAGCTCTGGCGAAGAAATGTCGACCGCGTCGAAGTCCCAGCGGTTCGCCTTTTTTTCCGCGACCAGACGCTGCAAGACCTTGACCGTCGATGCGCGCCATACATTGACGCGTACGCCGTAGCGCTTTTCAAAATCGGCGCTCAGGACAGCCATGTCCTTTTCCGGGATGGATGTATAAAAAGTGACGGAGCCTTCTTTCTTTGCGGCTTCCGCCAGTCGCTGATGGCGGGCCGGATTGTCGCTGGATGCAAGCTCGGCAAAAGATTGCGCCGACGCGGAATGAGCCGCACTCGCCATCAACGACGCTGAAATAAAAAAGCGTGAAAATAAAGAGGAATTCAATTTCGTCTCCTGTAGTTATTTTCAATTTATTACAGCATGCTTTGGCAATCCAGCGCAAGAATTAATTTCCGCGATAAGGGACATCGTTCCGGTATGCGGGAATGAGCTATTGACTAAGTTGAAGTCGAATCCTATGATCGATCAATAAAAAAATCGCACAAAAAAACTAGTGGTAGCACGCACGTTCCGGCACACCCGTTTGCCGGTCGTCGCGTTACTGAAGGAGACAAAATTCATCCCCCGACCGTCATTGCGCCGGCGTGTTCGCCGTTCGGAAGATTCAATCCGGCGCTGCGATTTCCGGCTTTACCGATAACGGCTTCATTCTCGCGAATAGAGGCGTGGATGACGTTTACGGCCGGACTGATCCGACCGTAACGCTTGCGAAAATCCGCGGCCGGCGAAGAACATGCTGATCCCATCAGACGTCATCCTTTCTTCAACAAGGAAATTCGTTCCATGATTCGAACCGTAACAGGAGACATTGCAGATATCGACGGGCCGATTCTCGCCCACGAACATTTGCAGATTGATTTGTGCTGTCAGAAAGGACCCGAAGTGGTGCTGGGCGAAGCAGAGCAGGATGACGTCGTCAACGATCTGTCCAAGGCCATGCAGCACGGACTGAAAGCTGTGGTCGACCTCAGCGTGTTCGGTTCCGGCCGCAATCCCGCGGGACTGAAAAAAATCAGCATGCAAGCCGGACTGCCGGTCGTATGTGCGGCCGGCTTTTACTGGGATCCTTATCCGCAAGTGGTATTCGATTCTTCCGTCGAGGTTTTGCGCGATATTCTGATCCGGGAATTGACGGCCGGCATCGAGGGTACAGACATTCGCGGCGGCGTAATCAAGATCGGTACGGACCGCGGAGAGATCGGCGTTGCGGCGGAACGTGTATTCCAGGCCGCCGCGCTTGCTTCGCTGGCAACCGGCGCCGCGGTGGTGACGCACACATCGGCCGTCGAACAAGCCTTTTGGCATCTGGATACGCTGCGGCGCGCCGGCATGGATCCATCGCGAATCCTGATCAGCCATATGGGGGCGGCTCATAGCGTTGCCCAACTGATCGACGTAGGCCGGGGCGGCGCACTGATGGGCATCGACAAGGTGGGTTTCATCGCGCGCCGCTCCAACGAGGAGCTTGCGGATCTGGTGCACGATGCATGTGATGCGGGCCTGGAAAACCAGATCATCCTGTCGTCCGATGTGGCCCGCAAGGACCGTCTGCTGCGGCATGGCGGTTCGAGCTACAGCGCCGTTTTCGTGGATTTTTTCCCGATGTTGCGGGAGCGTGGCGTGAGTGCGCAGCAGATCGAAGTCATGATGTGCAGGAATCCGAAACGCCTTCTGAATTTCGCAAGCAACATCATTTGATGGGAGCGTAAGCATGAAACGGCATTTTTTCCTGTTCGTGTTTGTACTGTGCGCCGCGTATCCGGCATTTGCGCAGAAGGCCGATAGCGTTGCAGCCATCGCAACCTACGAAGGCGCCGATCGGATGGAGCGCCTGATTGCCGGCGCAAAAAAGGAAGGAACGCTCAATCTGTATACGTCGATTGCAGCACCCGACGTGTCGCTGATGACCGCCGAGTTCGAAAAAAGATATGGCGTCAAGGTGAATGTCTGGCGCGCGGCGAACGACAAGGTCTTGCAGCGCGTGATGGTGGAGCATGCGGCGCGGCGCAACGACGTGGATGCGGTGCAGATCGCCAGCCTCGAACTGGAAGCGCTGGCGCGCGAGAATGCGCTGCAGGAAGTGCGTTCTCCAAACTTCGCATATTTGATCGCAGGGGCGGTTCCCAAACATCATAAATGGGCCGCCCACTATCTGAACGTCTGGGTGCAGGCATACAACACGCAAAAAGTGCGCAAGGACGAATTACCCAAAACCTATGCCGACCTGCTGGATCCCCGCTGGAAAGGACGGCTGGGCATCGAGGCCAAAAACGAGGAATGGTTTTACACGGTTGTCGAAGGCATGGGAGAAAGCGCCGGTCTCAAGTTCTTCCGCGACCTGGTTGCCGGCAATGGAATTTCGGTACGCGTCGGGCACTCGCTCCTTAATAACATGGTGGTCTCGGGAGAGGTTCCGCTTGCCCTCACTGTTTACAACTACATGCCGGAGCAGGCGAAGGCCAAGGGTGCGCCGATCGACTGGTTCGTGATCGAGCCTGCGATTGCGCGTTCCAACGGAATCGCGGTCGCCAGACAGGCGCCGCATCCATATGCCGCGACGCTGTTCTATGAATTCATATTGAGCGAAGATATGCAGCGCGCCATGAGCAAATCCGGCTACGTGCCGACCAATCGCAACGTCGATTCGCCGATGAAGAATGTGCCGATAAAGCTGATCGATACCGACAAGGTGCTGAACGCAGGAGAAAAATGGTCTCGCACCTTTGACAAAATCATCAAGGGAGTCCAGTAGCGATGCATGCGGCGGAAGGATATTCCGTCAGGGCAAATGGAACAGCGCGGCGCATCGAAGCTCCGGTTTTCCCGGGGCGGGTTTGATGCACGGCACGGTCAAGCAACTTAATCCATTAATATGAAACATCGTTCTTTCATACGGGACAACGACATTGACATGTTTTGAATTAAGGGACTATGATCGATCGACAAAAAAGCGGTATCAAAAATAAATTCAAAGAACTGCAAAATATTTTCCGGCGCAGCGCAGATGCCGGTCATTGCAAGGTTTTTCAGGAGACAAAATGAAGGGCAGACTTGAAGGCCGCGTGGCAATCGTCACGGGCGGCGGGCATGGCATCGGCAAAGCGTATGCAACCCGGCTCGCGTCGGAAGGCGCAAAAATCGTCATCGCAGAAATCGATGAAAAAGCAGCGCAGGCGGTAGCGCAGGAACTGACCGCGGCAGGATATGAAGCGCTCGGGATGCGCACCGATGTCTCGGATCCCGCCAGCGTTGAAAAGATGGCCGCCGCCGCCATCGAGCGGTTCGGCCGGATCGATGTGCTGGTCAACAACGCGGCGATATTTGCGACGGTGCCGATGTCGCGTTCCCCATTCGACCAGATCACCGTCGATGAATGGGATCGCATGATGACCGTCAACCTGAAGGGCACCTGGCTTGCCAGCTGCGCGGTCATCCCGCAAATGCGCAACCAAGGTTACGGCAAGATCATCAACATCAGTTCCGGCACCGCGCTGAAGGGTTCGCCCAGCCGCATCCATTACGTCACTTCCAAGGCCGGCATTCTCGGCTTCACCAAAACTCTTGCCAACGAAGTCGGCAAGGACAACATCTGCGTCAATTGCGTCGCTCCCGGCAGCACGCTGTCGGAAGAAAATCCGGACGAAGGCATCATCAAGATGCGCAATCAGGCCGCATCGTCGCGCGCGCTCAAGCGCGTGCAGAGTCCGGACGACCTGACCGGCGCAATCGTGTTTTTTGCTTCCGCCGACAGCGACTTCATCACCGGCCAAACGCTGGTGGTCGACGGCGGTTCTTGTCTGCACTAATTTACAGGGAATTTACATGAGTCTGAGTGACGCATTCGGCCTTCAGGTCCTGAAGACCGCCGAAGAGGAAACGCACGGCTGGAAGATGTTGATCAACAATAAATTCGTCGAAAGCCGTTCCGGGAAGCGGATGACTTCGATGAACCCGGCTTACGACGAAGCGATAGCCGAAGTCCCGGCCGGCAACGCCGAAGATATTCAACTCGCCGTCGAAGCCGGCAAGGCCGCGTTCCCGGCCTGGAGCAGGATGCACGTCGACGACCGCGCCAAACATTGCAGGCAATTTGCCAATGCGGTGCGCGGCCTGTCGCGCGAACTCGGCATGCTCGACGCCATCGACAGCGGCAATGCATTCCTGCCGATGGTCGACGATGCCAAAAAAGGCGCATCGCTGCACGACTTCTTTTCCGGCCTCGGCATGGAAATGAAAGGCGAAACCATCCCCACTCCCGGCGGCGGTCTCGATTACACGCGGCCGCAACCGTATGGCGTGATAGGACGGATCATTCCGTTCAACCATGCGATTTCATTCGGCGCCGGCAAAATCGCGCCGGCGCTGGTGGCGGGCAATACCGTCATTCTCAAGCCCGCCGACCAGACTCCGTTATCGGCGTTGTGGATGGGCAAACTGGTGCAGGAATGCTTTCCGCCGGGCGTCGTCAATATCGTCACCGGCGACGGCCCCACATGCGGCGGCGCGCTGGTGGCGCACAAGGACGTGCGGCGCATTGCGTTCACCGGCAGCGTGGAAACCGGCCGCGCCATCATGCGCACGGCAGGCATCAAATCGCTCAGCCTGGAACTGGGCGGAAAAAATCCGCTGATCATTTATCCGGACGTGGATATCGACAAAGTGGCAGCCGCTGCCGTGGCCGGCATGAACTTCACCGTCTCGCAGGGCCAGTCGTGCGGATCGAATTCGCGGGTATTCGTCCACAGCAAAATCAAGGACAAGTTCATCGAAGCGGTACTGGCGCGGGCCGCGAAGATCAACATCGGACTGCCCGAACTGGAAGCCACGCAAATGGGTCCGGTGATCACGCGCCGGCATTACGACCGGGTGATGAGCTATATCGACGCCGGCAAGAAAGAAGGCGCGCGCCTGCTGCGCGGCGGTGGCCACGCACCGGGTGCGGCGTTGCAGAAAGGATATTTCGTCGATATCACCATCTTCGACAACGTCAAGCATGGGATGAAAATCGAGCGCGAAGAAATTTTCGGACCGGTGATGAGCATCATCTCCTGGGACGATGAAGCGACGATGCTGCACGAAGTCAATGACAGCGACTACGGTTTGTGCGCCAACATCTGGACCAACGACATTTCGACCGGCATGCGGATGGCCGATGCGGTGGAAGCGGGCTATGTGTGGATCAACGGGCATGGCGGCAAGCGGTTCAAGGGCGCACCGTTCGGCGGCTTCAAGGATAGCGGCATCGGACGCGAACACTCGATCGACGAATTGATGAGCTATACGCAAATCAAGAATATCAATATTTCGTATTGATGCCGCAGCCGGTCCGGCGCCGGAACGATCAAGCGGGAAGCAGCGTGAAATGCAGTCAAGGGAAAAGGGAACTGCTTCGCCCTTTGCCTTTTATCGGCTTCGGGCATCCTGGCAATCCGGTCATCTGAGAGGAGAATGTTTTGGCAGCTGACTTCAAGCGTATCCTTGCTACCCTGGTTTTTGCGCTGGCGTCGTCGCAGGCGCTGGTCGTTCCCGACGCACATTCGCAAACGCTGCAAAAGCTTGCGACCAGTACCGATGAAGGCAGGCAGCAGCGCTTGATAGAGGGAGCGAAAAAAGAGGGCTCGCTTCTTTTTTATACCACTACCCCGGTCGAATATGCCAATCAGCTGATCGAACCGTTCGAGAAAAAATACGGCATCAAGGTCAATGTCTGGCGCGCTCGCTCGGAGCTGATTTTGCAACGCGTCATCAACGAAGCGCGCGCCGGCAAGCCGGTCGCCGACGTCGTCGCCAGCATCTCGCCGCCGATGGAAGCATTGCATCGCGAGAATCTGCTGCAGGAAATCGTGTCCCCTTATCACAAGGAACTGATTCCGTCCGCCGTCCCCGCTCACCATCAATGGGTATCGACGCTGCAGTACGTGTTCGTCCAGGCTTACAACACCAACAAGGTCAGCAAGGACGAACTGCCCAAAACCTATCAGGATCTGCTGTCGCCCAAATGGAAAGGCAAACTCGCGATTGAAGGGTCCGATCACGAATGGGTGACGTCGGTGATCAAGGACATGGGCGAGGCGAGCGGTACGCGGTTTTTCAACGACCTGGTTGCCGGCAATGGACTCTCGGTGCGCAACGGCCATCCTCTATTGACCAATCTGGTGGCCTCCGGAGAAGTGCCGCTGGCGCTCACGGTATATCAATACAGCGTCGAGCAGGCAAAGAAAAAGGGCTCGCCGATGGACTGGTTCGTGATCGAACCTGCCGTCACGATTGCCGATGCGATGGGCGTTCCGAAAAAAGCCCCGCATCCGCATGCAGCACTGCTTTTTTATGATTACATGATCAGTCCGGAAGCGCAGCACATCCTGGCAAAAATCGGTTACTTCGCAACCAGCTCGAAGGTCGAGCCGCCGATCAGGAATGTCAAGTTGAAGGTTCTCGATCCCGGCATCCTGCTCGACGATCAGGAAAAATCCTACGCGCGGTTTGAATCGATATTGCGAACCAATCACTGAATCCGGCCTCTCTTCGAATCCTTCGTTCGATGCGGTTGAATGCATCACGACGCCGATG
>JAQGLW010000198.1 GCA_028292665.1 Herminiimonas sp. | reverse complement strand
GGCATCCTGAAAACCGTGCGCCTCGGCTATGACGGCAAGGGACAGGTGCGTGTCCGGACCCGCGACGAGACGCGCGCCGCTTTTGCCGGCATGAACGGCGTTGCCTGCGTGCTGGAAAAGATGCTGCCGCTGGCTTACGAGGTGTCGGTGCTGGCGGCGCGCGGCGCGGACGGCAAATCGACGGTTTATCCGATTGCCGAGAACGTGCATCGCGAAGGCATTCTATTCACCACAACCGTACCCGGTCCGAATGTCTGCGCCGACAGCGCGCACAAGGTGCAAAACGCAGCGCTGGCGATCATTGCGCAGCTTAGCTACGTCGGCGTGCTGTGTATTGAATTTTTCGTGCTGCAGGACGATTCGATCGTCGTCAACGAGATGGCGCCGCGTCCGCATAACAGCGGCCACTATACGATCGACGCCTGCATCACCAGCCAGTTCGCGCAGCAGGCCCGTGCGATGGCGCGGCTGCCTCTGGGCGACGTACGGCAACATTCGCCGGCGGTCATGCTCAATATCCTGGGCGACATCTGGTTCGACGGCGGCAGCGATCAGCCGCGCGAACCTGCGTGGGACAAGGTGCAGGCGTTGTCCGGCGCAAATCTGCATTTGTACGGCAAGGATGAACCGCGTCGCGGACGCAAGATGGGACATGTCACCTTCGTATCGCCTACGCTGGCTCAGGCGCAGGCAAGCCTGCATGCCGCCTGCGCGATCTTGCGCATCGCCGTATGAGCCGATGACACAGGCATCGCAATATGAATAAGGCAATACCGCTGGATTGGCCCGAGATTCATGCCGCGGCGCGCAAGCTGGAACAGGGTTCGCTGGTCGCTTTTCCGACTGAAACGGTATACGGCCTGGGCGCCGATGCGGAAAATCCCGCTGCGGTCGCCGCCATTTATGCGGCCAAAGGGCGCCCGTCCAATCATCCGGTGATCGTGCACCTGGCGCCGACAGCGGACATCGGCTACTGGGCCGATTCGATTCCGGCAGAAGCGCGCGCACTGATCAGCGCCTTCTGGCCGGGCCCTCTCACGCTGATCCTGAAGCGCGCCGCGCATATTCCCGACACGGTTTCCGGCGGTCAGGATTCAATCGGTTTGCGCTGTCCGTCGCATCCGGTCGCGCAGGCATTGCTGGGCGCGTTCAAGCAGGGGCAAGGAGGCGTAGCCGCCCCGTCGGCCAACAAGTTCGGCCATGTCAGTCCCACCACTGCGCAGCATGTCCGCGATGAATTCGGCGCAGGGCCGGACAATCCGGTGGAGTGTATTCTGGATGGCGGGCAGAGCGAAGTCGGCATCGAGTCGACTATCCTGGATCTGTCGCGGATGCGGACACATGGGCCGGTCCTGTTGCGTCCCGGGCATATCAGCGCTGAACGCATCGCCGAATTGATCGGCGTGAGGCCACGCATGCCGGATGCCGGCGCGCCGCGTGCATCGGGGACGCTCGACTCCCACTATGCGCCGCGCACGCCGGTCGCACTGGTCGATGCCGGTCAACTGCATGCGATGCTGCAGCGGCTGTCGGCGGCGGGCCGGCGCGTCGCGCTGCTGCATTATTCGGCCTCTTCGTTTTCGGATGGAATTGCGCAGATCGGATTGCCCGGAAATCCGGACGGCTATGCACATGACCTGTATGCCGCACTGCGGACGATGGACGCGGCGGATGCCGATATCATTCTGGTCGAATCGCCGCCCGAAGAAAGCCGATGGCAAGGAGTCAACGACCGCCTGCGGCGCGCCGCGTTCGACTCGACCCGCGTATTGGAACTTCTCCTGAAGATGCCCCGATAGCCGGGACGCAAGCCGTTCGGCCGGCAGGGCTGCCGCAGCGGCGGTGTTTACCCGAACCGCAGTTTCATGCCGAGGATAAAAAGCGCCTGTGCCAGTGTCAGCGCATTGGCGATGACGACCGGCCAGGAGTCGATGATCAAGCCATACGCCAGCCAGAGTGCGACCCCCGTCGTGAAGATGCCGTACATGCCCAGCGAGATGCCTGCGGCATGGCGGGTTTTCCAGGTAAGCCATAGCTGCGGAATGAAGGCGGCGGTAGTAAATATGGCGGCCAGGGAGCCGACAAGGCTATCCAAATCTTGAAGAGGGATAAGATTCATCGGATCTTGTTCGTCCCGGATGCGGCTTTCAAGTCTTGGTCGTGTCATGCGAACTTGCGGTCGCCGTTTTGACAAACCGCCCGCCATGGAATACCAGCGCATCTTGCGGCTGCACGCCGCAGCGTTCCACCTCGCCAACGAAAATCACATGATCTCCTTCCGGATAGCGGCTGCGATTATGGCATTCGAACCAGGCCGCAACGCCTTTCAGGATCGGAAGCCCGGTACGGGACAATTCAAAATCGATCCCATCGAAGCGATTCTCGATGCGCCGTGAAAACCGTTCGGCCAGTTCGGCTTGGCCGGCTGCCAGAACATTGATCACATAATGCGAATTGCCGGTAAACAAGGGCAGGCTGCTGGCGCCTTGGGCCAGGCTCCATAACACCAGCGGAGGATCGAGCGATACGGAATTGAATGAGCTCGCGGTCAGGCCGAAAAATCTGCCGTCTTCCAGCCGCGTGGTAATGACCGTGACGCCGGTTGCAAACTGCGATAACGCATGACGGAAATGACGCGCATCGAATTCGGGCGGCAGCGGTTGCAGTGAATGTATTGACATCAATGATCCATGAAATTTTGGTAATTATGCCGAAAAAGAAGTTTTCATGGCGGATTGCAAGCTTTTTTCCGTAAAATCGTGCAATCAGATAAAGCTGAATATGAACCTATTTGCATTGTTGCGCCAGCATGCGCTGATTCAACCCGATACCGTTGCATTATCCTCGCGCCACCGCCTTGCGACATACCGCAAGCTGTGGTCCCGCATCGAGCGCGCGACTGCGCGTCTGCAAGGAGAATGGGACGTTCGAAGCGGCGCTGCGCTGGCGTACTGCGGCCAGGCGCATCCGGATGCGATCGTGCTGTATATGGCGCTGGCGCGTTGCGGCGCGCGATTGGTTCCGCTCGAACATCCGGCGCTGCAATCGCAGATCGATGCGATTGCACGCGAACTCGATATAAAAATAGTATTGCATGACGACGACCATGCGCCTGTCGGACGCATGCATGGCTCCGCTGTTTTCAAGCCCTTGTCGGCGTTGATCATGACCCGCTGCCCATATCAGCCATCGGCTGTCGTTGAAGATCAGGCGCGGTGCAGCCTGGTGAACATCGATTCCGTATCGAACGGCCGTATCCGCCATACCGGAAAAAGTCTCGATCAGATTACCGCACACATACCCGCATTGTCCGGGCCGCGCCATGAAATCGCGGACAGCTTGTTCGATCAGGCTGTTTTCGCACCGATCGTATTGCCGACCCTGATCGCGGGCGGCACACTGATTTTTCGCTGACAGCGCATATCGTTTCATGTCCGGGATATTGCCGGCCGGCGTTTGATTGCATGGCAAATAAAGCCGCACTGTCACTGATTGAATCGTGTCAACAATTATTCAGATAGGCATTGCCATTGGTTTGCGCTAAAGTTATAAGAGTGTCTGACACAATGAACCGATGATGGCGCCGTATTCGGCTGATACGGTGACCTCGTTTCATCGTGTCGGCGTCTTTGTACAGGCATGTAAACGAGGTGAATCATGGCAACTGAAACGGCAACGCTAGGCGGAGGATGCTTCTGGTGCCTGGAGGCGGTGTACCAGGAACTCAAGGGAGTGCAGCATGTGGAGTCCGGCTATACCGGCGGCCAGGTGCCGAATCCATCCTACGAACAGGTATGCGAGGGGACCACTGGCCATGCCGAGGTGGTGCGGGTGACATTCGATCCCGCGATTGTCAGTTATCGTGAAATTCTCGAAATATTTTTCACGATTCATGATCCGACCACGTTGAACCGGCAAGGCAACGATGTCGGCACCCAATATCGATCGGCAATTTATTTTCACTCGCCCGAGCAGGAGGAAACGGCCAAGCACGTCATTGCCGAGATGGCCAATGTATGGGATGCGCCGATCGTGACCGAATTGAGTCCTGCGGAGACTTACTACAAAGCCGAAGACTATCATCAGAATTATTTCCGCCAGAATCCTTTGCAAGGCTATTGCGCTTTTGTCGTCGCGCCGAAAGTCGCAAAGTTCAGAAAGACTTTCGCCGATCGATTAAACGCATGAGCATGCGGAGATGAGCCCGTTTGCGTGTTCATGGCCTCGGGGGCGTCCTGCCCCCGAAAGATCGGCGGCGCCGATCATGCGCCATTACTGATACATGTAACGGCGCGACCACGGCAAAGCCGATATATCCCGTCCCGCCTTGGTGCACACCACCTGGTTCAGCGATACCCAATCCTGTGCGAACGCATAGGAGCAGCCGGCCAGATAGACGCGCCAGATGCGAAAGCGCTTGTCGTCGACCAGGCCCTTGATCCGGTCGGCCTGCGCCTCGAAATTATCGGCCCAGAGGCCGCATGTTCTGGCGTAATGGCGCCGCAGGTTTTCGACATCCAGCGCTTCCAGCCCGCCTTCCTGCATTGCCCGCAAGACCTGTCCGATATGCGGCAGTTCGCCATGCGGGAATACATATTTTTCGATGAATTCGCCGCCGCCGAAAGCGGCTTCCCCATTATCGACATCGGTCGTGGTGATGCCGTGGTTCATTGCGAAACCATCATCGGCCAGCAACGAGCGCATCTTGGTGAAGTACATCGGCAGATGCCTGACGCCGACATGCTCGAACATGCCGACGCTGGTGATGCGGTCATATGTGCCGGTCACATCGCGGTAATCCTGCAGGCGGATATCGACCCGGCCGGTCAGGCCCGCCTGTTCCACTCTTTCCCTGGCTAGCGCATACTGGTTTTTCGATAGCGTGATGCCGACGCATTTTGCGCCGTATTTTTGTGCGGCGCGTATCGCCAGCGCGCCCCAGCCGCAGCCGATATCCAGCAAGGTGTCGCCGGGGCGCACCTGGATTTTGGTGAGGATATGGTCGATCTTTTTCAACTGCGCGGTGGCAAGGTCTTCATCGCCGTTCTCAAAATAGGCGCATGAATAGACCATGTTGTCGTCGAGCCATACTTTGTAAAAATCATTGGAAACGTCATAGTGATACTGGATCGCTTCCGCATCTTTTTTCCTGGTATGGATGAAGGGGCGGGCAAGGCGCGCGAACTTTCCCTCTGGCTTCAGAGTATGGGAGGCGAGGGCGTTGGCGATCTGGATGATTTCATTGACCCGGCCTTCCACTTCCAGCTTGCCTTCGACATAGGCCTTGCCTAGATTGGCGAGCGACGGCGTCAGCAGATAGGACAGCGCGGCGGCATGCGGCACGCGCACCGTGACTTCCGGCGCTCGCTGGCCGAAATCGAATTGCTGTCCATTCCATAGTTGGAGCCGCAACGGCAGTGCGGATTGCCGACGAATGCTATCGATCCAGTTTTCCAGCTTTTTTTCCCAAAACACGATTTCCTCCATGCATGCGAATCAATCGATAACCTCGGCGACTCCATTGACTTCTGATGCGTCGTCTATGGTTGCAGCCGCTGGCGCTGCCAGCGCCCTTCTTCCTGCAATGTGTACAGAATGCGGTCATGCAGGCGCGAGTGGCGTCCCTGCCAGAATTCCATGGCGTCCGGTATCAACCGGTAGCCGCCCCAGTGTTCGGGACGCGGCGGATGGTCGCGGTATTGTTCTTCCGCTTTCGCGTACTGCGCTTCGAGCGCTTCGCGATTGGGTATGGTCCGGCTCTGCGCCGATGCGATCGCGCCGATCCGGCTTTTCAGCGGACGGCTGTGAAAATAGGCATCGCTTTCCGCCGCGGACACGCGCTCGACGCGGCCTTCGATCCGCACCTGGCGCTCCAGTTCGACCCAGTGGAATAACAGCGCCGCATATTGATTGCCTTGCAGTTCATTGCCTTTGCGGCTTTCGTAATTGGTAAACCAGATAAAGCCGCGCTGATCGATTTCCTTGATCAACAGAATGCGCGACGACGGACGGCCGTTCGGTCCGACGGTCGCGACGCTCATCGCGTTGGGTTCGGGTATTTTGGCTATGACCGCTTCGTCGAACCATTTGACGAATTGCTTGATCGGGTCCGCACTGACATCCGTTTCCGACAGGCTGGCGTGGCTGTATTCCTTGCGCAAATCCGCTATCGACATCTCATTCTCCTATCGATGCAATGCCGCGGCGGACACGCATTGCATCGCCCAATCGATGCATCTGCGCAGCGCTGAAGAGTCGTTTCGCCATTGGTGCAATTTGCGTTTCTTCCTTCTCCATATGGGCTTCATACATTCCGGAAAAACGATTTACATCCTCTGTCGACAATTCGGCAGATGCGCCGGATGCGATTTCCTTTAACTGGCGGTCGAGACTGTTCCAGAGAACATGCATTTGCCGGTGCTCTTCCAGGATATCAGGCAGCAATCGATTCAATAGCGCGGCATCCTCGCCCCGGGCCGTCGCTTGCAGCATCGGCAACAAATCATGTTCTTCGTCTTCGTGATGTTGATGCGCCGCCTTATTAAAGTATCGTAAAACGGCGGTGGCCGCTTGTTGTACATCAAGATTCTGTCCGTATTGCGGAAGATGGACGGCCAGATTCTGCATTGTGCCGAGCTGCTTGCGAATCCGGTCATGACAATGCTTGAGCACTGCGATCGGTTGGTCGAAACCAGGGGCAGGTTCGAACAGCGAATTAATCATGGTGTCAGTCTCCTTGCTTGATGGATGCTTTGCGCCAGGCGAGCGGGATGCCCGCGCCGATCATTGCGCCGATTCCCCAAAACACGGTAAATAGTCCCAATGCGGCGCCCGCCGCGCCGAACGCAATCGGCAATATGACCTGGCTTGCATTGCCGATCGTCGCACGGATACCGATCGCTTCTCCGCCACGGCCCGGCGGGGCGGCATGATGCAGCAAGGCCAGCACGTTAGGCTGGCTCGATCCGAGCGCCAGCCCGAGCATTGCAGCGACCGCCATCAGCGAAAACGGATGCCGCATGAATGGGAATAACGCATATGATATTACCGCCAATATCAATGCGGCAGTTAACACCTGCCATTCCGTGTAGCGGCGCGCAATGCGGGGCATTGCCAGACGGACGGTAAAGGTGGCCGCGGAAAATGCGCCCAGGATCAGGCCGATGGTGGATGCGGAGAAGCCCAGTCTCGAGCCGTGGATCGGCGTCACAAAGGTGAATAAATCCCATGCGGACGCCAGCAATATCCCGATGAAATAAATCCGCCGCATCTCCGGATCGCGCAGCAGATCCAGCGTGCCGCCCGACATGTTCTTGTTGTCATGCTGCAGCGGCTTGACCCGGTTCAGGCTGCTGCATGCCATCAACCCGGAAGCCACTAATGCGAAGCCGCCGCATACGGCATAACCGATGGCAAAGCGGGCATGATCGATGATGAAGCCGGCAATGACCGGGCCGCAAAAACCGGATATCGAAAAACCAAGGGCCAGCCAGCTGAAATTGGCAGAACGCATTTCCATGGTGCTCATGGCGCCGACCGCCTGCTGCGATCCGATATGGATCGCCATGAAACCGGTGCCGATCAGAATGACGGCAAGGTACAGCACCGGCAAGCCGCCGACGAGGCTGGGAATCGCGCAGCCGGCGCAGATCGAAATACAGCCGCATAGCATCGGTTTCTTGACGCCGATGCGGTCAATCAGGCGTCCCATCGGAACGGCGAAAACCATCGGAAACAATGCAAACAACGCAATCAATGTACCGATCGTGAATTCCGATGCATGCAGCGACAATGCATAAAGAGCTGTCGTCACGCGTGAGCCGGCAAGCGCGATATGCGCAGCCATCGAGACTGCAATAATCTGGATCAGAGGCGTGAAATGCTGCACGGGAGGGAATGCCGGGACGCAGGAAAATATTGATAGAAACTTATTTTAGAGCAAAAGAGAGGTTGCCGTCCGGTAAAATGGCGGGATGGAACCGTTCATTGCACAACCTCTTTTTTCTGCTCATGAAGAAATCGATTTCGACCGCCGATTCGGCGGCGTTGCCCGGCTGTACGGCAAGGCGGCGCTTGCGCGTTTTCGGAGCGCGCATGTCTGCGTGATCGGCGCCGGCGGAGTAGGCTCGTGGACGATCGAGGCTTTGGCGCGCAGTGCGATCGGGCATATCACCATGATCGACCTGGATAATCTTGCGGAATCGAACATCAACCGCCAGATACATGCATTGACCGGCACGCTCGGCCAAGCCAAGGTGACGGCGCTGGCTGAGCGCATTGCGCAGATCAATCCGTTCTGCCGTGTTACCGAGATCGAAGATTTCATCACTGCCGACAATCTGGACCAGATGATCGGCTCCCGCAATTATGATTATGTAATCGACGCAATCGACAACGTCCGTGCGAAGACCGCATTGATCGCCTATTGCCGCATGCATGGCATCAAGCTGATTACGATCGGCGGCGCCGGCGGGCAGATCGACCCGACCAAAATCGAAATCCGCGATCTGTGCAGGACCGAGCAGGAACCGTTGCTGGCAAAAGTGCGCAAGCGCTTGCGTGCCGAGCACGGTTTCCCGCGCGGTACGAAAAACAAGTTCGGCATCGATGCGGTGTTTTCCACCGAGCCGTTGCGTCTGCCGGAAACGGAGGAGATTTGCGCAACGGACACGCAGATGCAGACGGGAGTCACAGGCCTTAATTGCGCCGGATTCGGATCGGCGATGGTGGTGACCGCCAGTTTTGGATTGGCGGCAGCGGCACAGGTGTTGCGCAAGCTCGCAGCCGATTGAAAATCGTCATGAATCCGGTGCCTTGCCGGAACGTCGCCGGCGCCGAATCGGTTTCGATATTCATGCCAATCCGCGGCGCGACGCCAGCACGCGATAAGAAGCGCCATCGGCCCGTGTAATCGATTGCACCAGCGCGACATGATCGGCCTGCCAACGGATCGGTTCGAAAGGAGTGTCGGCCGGCATCGATGCATCGCGTGCCAGCGTGACATGCGGCTTGAAGGCGGGCCGATGATCGAAGGCGACGGCATGCTGCTCCAGCATGCGCGTCAATTCCTGCCGTAACGCGATCAGCGCATCCGGCACTTCATGCATGCCGGCCCATGCGATACGTTGCCGCGCGAAATAACCGATGCGGTCGATTGCGAGCGTCATGTCCGGCCGGGGGATGCGAGCCAGGATCGTTTGCAGTGCCGGCAGCACCGCAGCCGGCTGCCGGCCTAAAAAAGCCAGCGTGACATGCAGATCGCCGTAGCGGGTTTTGCGTCCGTTGACGCGGGCTTGCAGCCGCAGCAAGGCGGCACGGGTTTCATCATCCGGCCACAGCGCGTAAAAAAGCCGCGGCGATTCAGCGGCATTGCCATCGATATCGGTTTGCATCGAACCCGCTCAGGATTTTCCGAATACTTCATTAAGCTGCTGCGTGACGCGGATGAACGTCGTGCGCTTGGTCAATTCTTTCAGCTTGTGCGCGCCGACGTAAGTGCATGCGGACCGTACGCCGCCCAGAATATCCTGCAGCGTACCGGCGACCGGGCCGCGATACTCGACCAGCACTTCCTTGCCTTCGGTAGCGCGATAGCCGGCGACGCCGCCCGCATATTTTTCCATCGCGGCGCGGCTGCTCATGCCGTAGAACCGCTTGAATTTTTTTCCGTCGCGCTCGACCACATCGCCGGCGCATTCGTCGTGTCCCGCCAGCATGCCGCCCAGCATGATGAAATCGGCGCCGCCGCCGAACGCCTTGGCGAGATCGCCCGGCACCGAGCAGCCGCCGTCGGCGCAGATTTGCCCGCCCAGTCCGTGCGCCGCATCGGCGCATTCGATCACTGCCGACAATTGCGGATAACCGACGCCGGTCATTTTGCGCGTGGTGCAGACCGATCCGGGACCGATGCCCACCTTGACGATATCGGCGCCCGCCAGAATCAGTTCCTCCGTTATGTCGCCGGTCACCACATTGCCGGCCATGATGGTCAGATGCGGAAAGCCGCCGCGTACTTTCTTGACGAAATTGATGAAGCCTTCTGTATAGCCGTTGGCGACATCGATGCATACATATTCAATCGCATCGCTGCAGCGCGCCATCACCGCCGCGAATTTTTCGTAATCCGCCTTGCCGATGCCCATCGAATAAAATGCGGTCGAAGACCGTCCGCTCTTTTGCAGCGACTGGAAAAACGCAATCAGTTCATCTTCCGGATAATGCTTGTGCAACGCGGTCGACAAGCCGTGTTCGCCCAGCGCCCGCGCCATCTCGATGGTGCCGGTAATGTCCATGTTGGCGGCGATGATCGGGATGCCGTGGTAGCTGTTGCGGGAATTGTGGAAAATGAATTCGCGGCTGATGTCGACTTCCAGGCGCGAGGTAAGCGTCGAGCGCTTGGGCCGTATCAGCACGTCCTTGAAATCCAGTTTGACCGATTCTTCAATATGCATGGTTTTTCTTCCGCAAAATTGACGCAGAGCACGGATGGCGGTTTCGCCTCGATCGCCCGGTTGGGACTGTCGAGGCAATATGCACAGTATAGGCGATGATTATTGCCCGCGACAGAAGCGACCGCCTTGACGCTCAATATCCGCCCCGGCTCTCTTCGGAGAAAGAGGGGGGAAACCCAGGCGCGATTCGCCGTTGCGGATTACGTAAAGCCAATGATGGCAAAGCGCGGCCGCGATCGGTAAATCCGCTTTGCCAAATAATGTCTGCCGGTAAATTCCACACTCGCACTGTCGGCTGTTTGTTCGATTGGATAGTCGTTGGCCGACGGTTTGTGCTAGCCTTGCCGCTAACTATCAATCCCGGATTATGTACACTCAATTTTTCAGGCTGAATCAGGCGCCTTTCTCGATTGCTCCTGATCCGCGCTACCTGTTCATGAGCGAACGCCATCGCGAGGCGCTCGCGCATTTGCTCTACGGTGTCGGCAGCGGCGGAGGCTTTGTGCTGCTCACCGGCGAAATCGGCGCCGGCAAGACGACGGTATGCCGTTGTTTCCTGGAGCAGATTCCAGCCGACTGCAATGTCGCCTATATCTTCAATCCGAAGCTGACGGTAAATGAGCTGCTCCAATCGATATGCGACGAATTCAATATCGCATTCCGGCATGAAGGACCGGGCGGGCCGACCGTCAAGGATTATGTCGATGTGCTCAACAGCCATTTGCTCGCCGCGCATGCCGAAGGCCGGAACAATGTGCTCATCATCGACGAGGCGCAAAACCTGACGCCGGATGTGCTCGAGCAGTTGCGTCTGCTGACCAATCTCGAAACCAATGAACGCAAGCTGCTGCAGATCATCCTGATCGGCCAGCCCGAATTGCGTGCGATGCTCGCACGGCCCGAGCTGGAGCAGCTCGCGCAACGGGTGATCGCGCGTTATCACCTCGATTCGCTGTCGGCGGAAGAAACGGAGCGCTATATCCTGCACCGTCTTTCCATCGCGGGCATGATCGACGCGCCGCCGTTTCAAAAAAAACTGCTGCGAAAAATTCATCAACTGACGCAGGGCGTGCCGCGCCGTATCAATCTGCTTTGCGATCGCGCGCTGCTGGGCGCGTATGCCGAGGGCAAGCATGAAGCCGATCATGGGATTGTCAGGAAAGCGGCGAGGGAAGTATTCGGCAATGACCGGCTCCCGGTTCCGGCAAAACGGCAGCGCTGGCGATATGCGGCGTCAGGACTGGCGGCAGGCGCAATCATTGCCGGCGTTGTCGCCTGGACCGTCGGCAACGCTTCGTATATGAATACTGCCGCTGCAAGAAAAACCGCAGCGGCCGCGGCATCGGATGCGCCCGGCAAAGCGGCTTCCGCTGCCCCTGAAACCCGGGCGATCGGCGTTGCCGCTCCGGCGCAGCAAACATCCCGGCCTCAAGTGCCGGATAAAAAATCCGATGCGGTGCAGGCGGTTGCGGAATCCGGCTCCGATTCCGTTGCTGCAACTCCGGTCTTGTCGAATCTGTCCGGCATGATCGGCAGCGGTGCGCGGGATAAGAATGCCGCTTATCGCGAGCTGGCGAAATTGTGGGGGGTATCGATACCGCCCGGTATTCCATGCGACGTTGCGCAAAAAATGAACCTGCACTGTTACGAGAGCGGCAGCGGCCTCGCCGAGATACGGCAGCTGGATCGCCCGGCGATGCTGACGCTGCGCGATGATGCCGGTAAAACATATTATGCGGTCCTCACCGGGTTGACCAATGCAAGCGCCACATTGCGCATTGACGGCGCACTCCATACCGTTACCCTGGTTGCGCTCGGACGGCGCTTTCGCGGCGATTTTGCAACCTTCTGGCGGGCGCCGCAATCCTATCGAGAAAAATTGAGCAATGGCGATCGCGGCGTCGATGTCGATTGGCTTGCTGCGCAACTGGCAAAACTGAGCGGCGTCAAGCAGCCGGTTGCAAACCAGCCGTTCGATCAGGGCACGATCCGGCAAGTGCGCGAGTTTCAGCTGGTACAGGGACTGGAAGTCGACGGCATCGTAGGCCCCAAGACTTTCATGCATCTCAATAATGCGGCCGGCGTCAATGAGCCGCGGCTGCGAGGCGGTGCCGCAGCCGCAAGCATACCGTCAGGGAAATAACAATCATGTCTTATATTCTCGATGCGCTCAAAAAAGCCGAAGCGGAACGCACGCTGGGTTCGGTGCCCAACATCCATGCGCAACCGATTGCAACGGCATTGCCGGCCGCGCGCCGCTCTTTCCGGCGCGGGCCGTTGATGTGGATTGCGCTGACGGCGTTGGCAATCGTCTTCGGTGCGCTTGCCTGGCTCAAGCCTTGGAACACGGCGCCGGGTTCGATGGCCGCCGCGCCGCAGGCGGCGCAATCGGCGCCAAAAACGGCGGGAGCCGAACCGAAATCGGCTCCCCTGCAACCGCCTTCCGCAAATACGCCGATGGCAGTCCCATCGGCTGCGGAAGCACCGCCCGCCGCGGCCGCCGGACCTGCGGCGGCAGCAACCCAACCGGCGGATGAACTCCCGCCGCCTGAAGCGTCGGTTGCAAAGCCGGCCAAGCCGAAAGCGGTGCCGAAGCCGGCAAGGAAACCCAAAGAGAACAAACCGGCGCAGCCGGCAAAATCTTCCGAACCTCAGCTTGCGAAAAATACGGAGCCGCCGCCGGAAAGTCGCGTGGCCATGCTGCGTGAGCTGCCGGAAAACATTCAGAGAGAAATACCGGCATTAACCATCAGCGGTTATATCTATGCCGGCAATCCGGCGGATCGTTCGGTGCTGATC
>JAQGLW010000169.1 GCA_028292665.1 Herminiimonas sp. | reverse complement strand
CCAGTCGTTTTAAGGAACTGGCGTCTTGACATGTGAACCATGGGTAGACCTCTCTTTGTGCATTAATGCCAAATCGCGTCGGAGCATGCGGTTTTATTATAGGATGGATTATTGTTTGCCAACAGAGGGAAGTGTATTCATTCTGTTGACATGGCAAATCGACCCTATTCAATTTGGCAAGATGTCCGATTTATTGCTAATTTTGCAATTATAAGAGGATTTCAGGATTCTATCTGGAAGACGTTATTTCCGAACCACGGCCACCAGATTTAGAGATGGCTGCACATCTGGCGCAATTGTGATGTGCGATTCATCAAAACTGAATTGTTGCGACGGGCCAGATGACTGGCGTTTACTTCTTAGCGCATGAAGCACGTTCAATAGCTTCACTCTCAAGAACCTTGGTATGAAAGGCAATGTGAAGGGGAGTGTTATCCATTTCACTTTTGCACAGCGCCGCAGTTCTATTTCAATCACATCCTGGCGGCCGCTCATGTGCTGTATCTGGACGTCCGGGAAAATTCTGCTCAATGTTCTTCGGAGCGAGTTCGTGCTGTACTCACGAATGTGCCAGCGATTCCACGGGGACTGGAAAGGCAGCAAACGGGTGCTGCGATCCGGGGTTACCAGCAGCAGGTGTCCGCCAGGAGCCAGGACGCGGTGAATCTCCGATAGATAATGCGCGGTTTCTTGAATGTGTTCAAAAACCTGGAACGAAAGCACCGTATCAAATGACTGGTCCGGAAACGGCAGGTGGCTATCCGGCGGGCAGCAATGGAAGTCAAGGTTATCCGCTGCGTAGTGCTGGCTGGCGTACGCAATGGCGTCATCAGCCACATCGACAGCATGCACATGAGCAGCGGTTTTTGAAATGCGGGCCGAACCATAACCGCTGCCGCAGCCATAATCGAGAACACGTTTTCCTGTTGTGAACTGTTCGGCAAAATTGTAAGTGGCGATATGCATTACATAGATGACGTAGTCCTCGAGCGAAGAGTGGTAATGCTCAACGATCATTCTTTCGCCGGTAGGTTCGAGATTCATGGTGTGGGATATGGATTAAGAAGAATGCGCTGCGCGCCGTGAAAAAATCAGCATGGCATAGCCTGCCAGGAAGCAAAGGCTGTCGCCCAGTATGGTCGCCAGCCTGAAGGCGACAATGATGAGAAGAGCGCTTGGTCCTGGATAGCTGGCGCTGAGCATGCCTAGCATGATCACTTCACGAACACCCAAACCGGCGGGCGCGCCCGGTGTGAAAAAACCGGCAACCCAGGCCAAGGCAAAGCTGGCTAGCAGCAACATGAAATCATGTTTTGCTTCTGGCAGCAATACGGTCGCCATCAGAAAAATCCCAATGCCGATCATGACGTAGTTCAAGCAGTAGGCTGCCAGAGCTTTCAGCAGTGTACTCGAATGGGGCAGCAACCCCGCCAGCGAAGAGTTGCCGTAGGCCGGAGCAAACCGTTTGAGCAAGCGCGGCACCAGAGGGCGATAAAGCAATAGCGCAGCGATTAACACCCCGACCAGCAGTGGGACAAAAATGGCCTGGTGTGCGGATGTAAAGCTGGCGAGGCCGGCTTGTGAAAAAAAAGCGCCTGCCATCCCAATGATCAAGGCCGCGAGCAAGGCGAGCAAGGTTTCTGAAAACACGGTTAACAAAAACGGCTGAATGGCGATGCCGCGCGTCATCGACATCGCAGCGCGGCCAATATGTTGCCCGACATTTCCCGGCAGATATTTCGCCATTTGGGTGACGCCCATGATCATCGAGAGCTCACGCCATGAATGAGGGAAGCCGATGTCGGCAAGCATGTTTTTCCAGGCCCATGCGCTTACCGGGATAATGGTGGCGTAGAGCAGCGCTGCGATGAGTATGCCTCCTAGCGCCGGCGCTGTGAGGTAATGCGATATGTCCGCAATGGTCAGGGTCTTGACCGTATATCCCATGAAAGCAATTACGGCGGCCAGGCCAATTATCAGGCCCAACAAGCGATAGATCCGTTTCAGCATCGGCGTCTGGCCTTGAGGACGTAGCCGCTGCCCAGATCGCTGTTGATGAAGATATTCTGTATTGCGGAAAATATTTGCAGCGCCCACTTTCCCGGCGCTGAGCTTAACAACGGATAGAGCTTCATGTGAGGCTTGCGGTCGGTGCCGCTCCTGTCATTATTTTGCCGACGGTTCGCACTGTCGTTCTGGGCATTGTCATATATGCGGCGGGCATAGATAGGTGCGCTGATCCATTCGGTCAGGTTCGTGAGCGGAAACCCGTAGCACTCGAATATTTCCACTTCCAGTCCGGCATTCTGCAGCAACGCTATCAGCGATTCGCGTTCATAACGTCGGAAATGTCCGGCCCATTTGTCGCCTGCGCGCCATAATTTCATGTGGGCTGGCACGGACAGTAATAATTGTCCGCCCGGCTTGATCCACGATACCCACTGCGCCAAAGCCTGCTGGTCGTCCTCGATATGTTCCAGCACATCAAAAGCGCATAACACATCAAAACGGTTCTGCCATTGCGTGCCGGGCAACGCATGAAGTGGAATGTCCTGGCTGAATTTGTCGATTACCGATTGCGATAATGCGCGGGCTTCGACGGAGAGCTCCAGCGCTTCACACTGGAATCCATTGCTGGACAACTCAACCAGCAAGGCCGCGGCTCCTGAGCCGATCTCGAGCAGCCGTCCGGGCGCCATCTTGTTCATCAACTGCCGGATTCGGGCACGCCGCATCAGATAACGTGGCGCGGGAACCCAGCCCAGTTCCGGCACCGCAGGTCCAAGTATGGGGTCAATTTTCATTGTTGATTTTGAAATTTTCTTTTGTGAGCAGCCATTTACGGAACTGGGCCCCGACCGCTGCGGCATCAATCCTGTCTGCAAGATTGGCGTGACAACCAGGTGTGCCGTCATTTGCCAGCATATTATCCGCATACGATTTCACTGCATGCGCCAGCGCAGCGGCATTGGCGGCAGGGACCAGGGAGACACATGGGGGAACTTGCTGCAGGAGTTCCCGGATGGCAGGAGAGTCTCGTGTAATCAATGGCTTTTGTGCTGCAATAATCTGGTAAACCTTGTTCGGTATGACGTTGGCAGCCTTTTCCGAGTTGCCAAAAATGCCGAGGCAGATATCTGCTTGCTGAATCCAGGTGATCAGATCCGGGTAATCGACCCAATCAAGCCAGCGCAGGCGAGGCAAGGGGGCTTTTGCAAGGATCTCGCGGATGCGCAGCGTTTCTTGTCCCTTCCCGATCAATATCCAGTCTATTTCTTCATCACGCAGCAAACCGGCGGCTTCTACAATATATTCGATCCCGTGCAAGGGAATAAACTGGCCGTAGAACAGTACCTGCAAAGGTTTTCCTGGTTGAGGAGGAACTGCCGGAGAGGCTGAAAATTTTTCTGTTTCCGCGCCTACCCACACCTTGCCGCATTTGCCGTCAGGTAAACGAAAGAGTCGTTCCAGGCGTCTGGCGTGTGCTTCTGTATCCATGAAGATTCCGTCCGCCGCCCTGACGGCGAGCCACTCCAAGCCCCATAATACGCGGGCAACCGGGTGGCGGACACTGAACAGGCGGCGGTCATCGACCACTGTATCGTAGGCGGAGATAAATACATCCCATGCTACCGGCACGCGCCTCAACCAGGCAAAGCAGCGGATGACCAATACATCGAACAAGCCTGGGTAGCTGACCAGGACAAGATCATGTGTGGGCAATCGCAGATATCGCCAAATCAGGGAGGGATAGCAGGAAAAAAGGCGGAGCATCAAGGCAAGCTTGCCGAAAACGCTGCTGACCTGGCTTTTGTCTTCAATCCCGCTCCAGATAGCTGTATGGCATTCGATCAATTCAAAGCCGTTTTTCCTCATGCCATCGAGTAGCAGCCTCACTCGCGGCTTGCCGGTGTCATAAGTACCCCACAGGACGATCTTCATCGAGTCTGCTTAAGCAACGGTGTCATCAGATGGCGGCACCGATTGCATATCGTGATCAATCGAATGATCCAGCACTGCGTTCACGCCTTTGTCATCCCGTAGCCGAAAACGCACATCTTCGGTCAGTTTGCGGTTAGCCGCCAGCAGATCTGCCAAAAAAGCTACCAGCAGGGTTTGAAATCCCATTACCAGCAAGACCGCGGCAAGGATCAAGGACTGTATGTGGCCGCCGCCTTCCCCGGCGGCGTATTTCCACATGAAGCGCAAGCTGATCAGCAGGCCGGCGCCGAATAATATGGCGCCGATGGATGCAAAGAAGCGAAAAGGACGATAGATGATGAAAATCCGTACGATGGTGACTACGCTCCGTGTTACATACGATGAAATGCTTTTGACCAGGCGTGATGGCCGCAAGTCCCCGTTTACCCGGATTGGCACCGAAGTGATGCTCATGTTCTTCTGGCCAGCCTGGATGATGGTTTCCAGCGTGTAGGTGTAGCTGCTGAAAACAGTAAGGTTCTGGGCCGCAGTGCGGCTGATGGCGCGGAAGCCGCTGGTGGCGTCAGGGATGTCCGTCTTGCTGGCGACACGGACTACCCAGCTGCCCAATTTTTGCAGCATTTTTTTTACGGGCGAAAAATGTTCAATTGCCTCAATCGGGCGTGCGCCGACAACTATATCAGCCTGATTGGCGACAATTGGCGCGGTAAGCGCGGGAATATCATCTGCATTGTATTGATTGTCAGCATCGGTGTTGACGATGACGTCCGCTCTCAGATGCAGGCAGGCCTCCAGTCCGGTCATGAACGCACGTGCCAGGCCCTGATTACGGGTATGGAGTACCACATGGTCGACACCATTTTCCCGCGCCACCTTGACAGTATCGTCGCTGCTGCCGTCATCAACGATCAGCCACTCTACGCTATCAAACCCTGAGACTTCTCTGGGTAACGCGGCAAGTGCAATGGCGAGGGTTCCTGCTTCGTTATAGCAGGGGATTTGGATAATTAGTTTCAATTGATTCTGCTTCCTCTATATATCATGTTATCCAGGCGGAATTCGATATAGCCAAGATAGTCACGAATGAGATGTGCCAGCTTTTATAAGTGTTTTCGTTTTTATTGGCCAAAATAATATCGAAGTGCTCAGGCAACAAAGTATCGTTAGAACGATGTCATGCATGCGTTTTGCACTCGATTCAGTGACTGCATCGATAGAAAATATCAGGCTCTTGTCTAAAACAACGTCATTTCGACGCACCGTCCCTTGAATCGTATCTGACGTCATCCAGGCTGTAATTGCTTTTCCCGGAGGACTGTCTACTCCTTCAAGAAGAAGTGTGGCTGGTTTATATACGACATCAGACAATGAAATATCGGGAAAACAAAATTGCTGATCTAAGTTATTGCGGATTACTTTTGCATTTTGCGAAACCGTTCTGGAAAAATTCTCTGCACGAAGGCTGAGAAGAATAGTGCCTGTATTTTCTCTATCCATATAATTTGCCAATAAAAGATTTACGCAAAGCGTCCCGGGACCATTGAATTTCGACATGTTATTGTCGACATTCCAGTTGATAGGTTGTTCCAGGCTAAATCTGGCCGTAAGTTCTCCTGCATGAATTTGCTGTGTAATTCCAGGAGAAGGTACGATGGTATGTTCATACTTTTTTGAATATGCACCCTTCATCGAAGTGAAAATAAAGAAAGAGAAAAATATTAGCCATAAGAATAGAAAAAAGAATGATTTTGATATTTTCATGGGTAATATTTTAAATAAAGCGGAATGGCCTGATTAATAAAAACATAAAGTTCAGAACATGCCAGTAAGGCGACAATAAAATTAATAATTATTCCAGGGATTTTTAAACGCATCAGCGCGATCGATATCGATAATATCGCCAGTGGGAGAATTGGATAAAAATATCTACCTTGAAGTGCTGGGACGAAACCCTCGATAAGATAACCGCTATAGATATGGTATAAAAAAACAGAACCAAAAAACAATGTTGTTGTGAAACCATAAAGAGCTATTTTGTCAATATTATTAGTTGTGTAGAAAACCATTGGAATTGCTGAAATTCCCAGGAATGTGGATAAAGGAACTGGCAGGAATGAAATGAAATTCAAGCTGGTGGCACCGGTAAGCTCCAACCGAGCCGCGACAAAAATTGCTATAAAAAAGAAGATTATTAGTAGTGGGAATTTATAATACTTTTTATCTAAATGAAAACCTATGCTTGATATCAAGGAATTGTTTTCTAATATTGGTTTCTTGTGACATATATTCCATATGACTGTCGAAATATAGACTACACAGAGACATGCCGTGACTGCTAATAGTTGTAGAAAACTGGTATATGGCAAGCCATCGGCTGCGACTACGCTAAATCTCACATGACGTGGAAATTTGTCGTATTGAAGGAAAAAATCAGCTGATCCTGGCCCGAAATGACCAAACATGCCATAGAACCATTGAATAGTACGGTCGAACACAGGCTGGATTTGTATAAAATCCACAAAATTTTGTTGCAGAGGTAAATCCAAACCGGGTTTTCTATCTGTTCCGGATGTATAAAGAGGATTTCCGAAATACACAATATTTCGCACCATCCACGCTATTGATGTAGATATTGAAATTATAATTATTTTTATTGCATTCTTAAAACGATCTGATCCTGAAAATTCCAAAATAAGGATAAATATCATCGGAGCAAGTAAAGCCCAGGGAGTCATGGTTTTGGTCCCTGCTGCAACCGCAAGCCATACTGCAGACCAGTAGCTGTCTCGAATTTGACGATGAATGATATAACGAGTGAAAAAATAAGTGGCTAAGGCGCAAAAGAGCAGGAGTGATATGTCGTGATTGGTTCCAGAAGATAAATGTGAAATCATAGGAATGAAACCAACCGCCGCGGCGATTGCCGTTGAGCGTGATGGATCCAGTCCGACAGTTCTGAATATCTTGAATAAAACAAGTAAGAGAATTGCGCCGGATAATGACGATATTATGCGTGGTAACCGATAAAGAATATTGACATCGCTAGTTAACCAACTTCCTATTTTTAATGGTATTGCAGCAATGGCATAATATACGGGCGGGTGCTGTGCAATCCAATTATAGGCAGGTCTTGCATCGGTGGAATTTTCGATATATCCCATGACATCGGCGCCAATAATGGATTTTCCATCTAATCGAGAGCTTAAAATTGGAATGCCTTTTCCATTTGCAATATCCTGAACATATGCAAAATGCCCCATTTCATCCGGGACGGCAGAAAAAGGTGTTACGAAAAACGAGAGATAAAGTACCTTGATTAAAAAAAGCAAGGAAATAAGAAGGATAGGTACTGGATAGTGACTAATGATATTTTTTATTCGAAGCATGTTTTGCCTTGTTCAAAGAGGAATTAAAGGCACAGGAAATCTTGTTATAACGCTTATTTGTCACTTTGGGATATGTATGATTTTCGAGGAAAGTAAGGAAAACCAAGTCAAATTTCGCGTATCATTTTGTATCTGATTGTATTTATTTGTACCGATGAGAATATGTCGATCGCTGTAAAATTCCGGCATCGGTACGAGCCAGGAAATCAATCGTTAGTTTTGATTGGTTGTATCTAGATTCGATTTTGTGCTGGCCCTCGATGCATTCTGTCAAATCTAACCGACAGGGGATCGATAGAATCTCAGGTGTCACGGATACTAGGATTCATCCACCCGGCAGGCCGGCTGCCTTCCCGCCACCATGGCAACACGGCATAATACGGTTATGGAACAACAAATTCTCGAAATCGACATCGCCGACTGGCAGATCAGTACACCCAACTCGGCGTGGATTTCCGCGCTCGAAGCCGGAAAAGTACTGTATTTTCCCCATCTCAGTTTTACCTTTACTGCCGAGGAGCAACGCTTCCTGACACCGGCGATCCGCGATCCCAAAAGCCGCAATATCAGCCTGGATGCCAACGGCAGGCTGAAAGGCGCACTGGGCGATGCGGCCGACCAGGCTGCGTTGGCGAATATGATCGGGCGTTTCCGGACGCAAGCGCAGCAGTTGATCCACTCCTTGCTCCCGGCGTATGCCGACAGCCGCAGCGAACTGCGCATGGCGCCTACCAGCTATCGGCCGATGCAGGTTGAAACCCGCGCGCAGTCGTGGCGCGCTGACGATCGCCGCCTGCACGTTGACGCCTTCCCGTCGCGCCCTAATTACGGCGAGCGCATCCTGCGCGTATTCGCCAACGTCAATCCGGACGGCGTGCCGCGCGTATGGCGGGTCGGCGAGCCATTCGAAGATGTGGCGCAGCGTTTCCTGCCGAGGGTGAAAGCCTATTCGCGCTGGCAGGCGCAGGTATTGCAGGCTTTGCATGTCACCAAATCGCTGCGCAGCGAATACGATCACCTGATGCTGCAGCTGCATGACGCCATGAAATCGGACCCGGAATATCAAAAGGATGGTCCGCAGGTGACGCAGCCATTTGCCGCCGGCTCGGTATGGGTATGTT
>JAQGLW010000167.1 GCA_028292665.1 Herminiimonas sp. | reverse complement strand
GAAGAATTTTAAGTCGCTTCTTCACGCCATGCCGCAAGCGTCGAGAGATGCGGCTTGTTCAAGCGCAAGAACAAAAAGCCCGTTACGTAAAGTGCGGGCTTTTTTGCTTTAGTAGGCGGCCTCGCATGCCACTCAAGAAAATCAGGCGATGATGATTTCCCTGATCCCGTCCTCGACTGCAAACCATTATTCAGAGGACGGTTTATGCTTGTCGATCGCCTCGATCGCCCGGCTTAACACCGAACGCAGATGCTGCGATTCGCCGGCATCGACGCGGCCGAGATCGAGATACAGATCCAGTCCGGCGCCATGTTCGCTAAACACCTGCATCGTGTTGCCGCCGGCATCGATAAATCCTTCAATCGCGTACGGTATGACTTCGCCGCTGATGCCTTTCATCGAGGTGGGCGGCAAGGCGCGTGCCGAGACCATGTCGCGCACCAGCGCATAGGTTTCATAGCTGACCACGATGCTGCCGGCGTTCGCAATCGATTGCAGGCGTGCGGCAAGGTTGGCTTCAGCGCCGAGGATGGTGTAGTCCATGCGATCGGCGCTGCCGAAATTGCCGACATTGCAAAAGCCGGTATTGACGCCCATGCGCACACGGAACGGCTCTTCGGCGCCGAGCTTGCGCCACTGCACATTGAGTTCGGCCAGCCGATGCTGCATCTCGATCGCCATCCGCAAGCAAGCCTTGGCGTCTTCCGCCACGCCTTTCGATTCCGGGTCGCCGAAAAACACCAGAATTGCATCGCCGATGAATTTATCGATGGTGCCGCCATGCTTGATCGCAATCGCAGACATCTCGGTGAAATACTCGTTGATCAGCGCAGTGAGTTCTTCCGGCTGCAGCTTCTCGCTCATCCTGGTGAAGTCCTTGATATCGGAAAAGAAGATGGTCAGCTTTTTGCGTTTGGTTTGCAGCGCCACATCCATCTCGCCGCTGAAAATGCTTTTATAGATTTGCGGCGATAGATAGTGCGAGATCTTCATCGAAATCGCTGCCAGAAAATCGTTGGCCCCTTGCAGCTCATCGTTCATGCTGCGGATCGTCGCGTTTTGCCGCCGTTGCATATAAATGAAAGAGAACCCAACCGCAGCCGTGAAAAGGAAATACGCCAGGCTGTACTTGAAAGACCACAGGTTCAATGCGATCGGCTGACTGACCGTCACTTCCTGGATGCCGCGCACATCGCCGACCTTCCAATCCTGCTTGATGCTGTTCGGATGACTGTTATGGCAGCTGACACAGGACGCGCTCATGATCACCGGCGAAATCACGCGTACCCGGCTGGTAAGGCCGGATGCCGATGCCGCGATTATCGGTTGCGCATTGGGGTCTGCGCGCAGCGCCGACAGCGAGGATTTTTCAAAATCGTCGAACGCGTGTGCGGAGCGGTTGCGGAAAGGGAAATCGGATATGAAGCGATAACCGACATTGGACTGTTTCTCGCTGATCACGCGGCCCAGTTCAAGCGACAATGTCGCCGGCAGCGGAATGGCGCCCGGTATCGCTTCATAATTGTGCGCGATCTGCGTGGCGGCATTCTGGTGCGCAAGGACGCGGCCGACCACGTTGCTGCTGTAGTAACCGCGAATCCCGGTGATCATCGAATTCAAATCATTGGCTTGACGCTGCAATGTGGCGGTTGTCAGATTCGACATGTCGAGCCACACCGCGATCGGCAGACCGGCCAGCAGCATGACCAGCATCACGATGGCGATTTTTTCTCTGCGCGGGTCCTGCACGGACGTGATTTTCAGTGGCGTTTGTTTTTGCAAATCCGTTCTCCCGGCGATAATAATCGATGTTTTTAAAAATGAATTTTTCCATGCAGGCTCGGCCCTTCGGGATCGTAAATCCGGAAAGGAACGATAAAGCGCAGGCATTCAACCAATGCGCCCGAAAACTCATCTGACGAGCTGAAAAATTTTATCGAGGGCTGCAGATCCGCTGCCGGTTCTTTTTGGACGGAGCTTCGTTGGACTGCAGGGAATGTCGGCAAGGCGGTTGCCGGCAGTCCGGCTATTGCAAAAAAGCGCGGAGCTGGCCGATGACTTGACGCATTCCCATACACTCAGCCATCGAACATTACTCTGCCGCCCGCCGCCCGAAAAACGGATAGCTGGGATCGTTATAGCCTGGTGTGGATGCATGTCCGGGATGCACCATGCTGTCGACCAGCGCTTCCTCCTCCGCGGATATCTTGATCTCCACCGCCGGATAATAGTCTTCCATTTGCGCCGATGTGCGCGGCCCGGCAATCACCGAACTGACATTGGGATTGGCCAGCACCCAGGCAGTGGCAAACTGCCCCAGCTTGATTCCCCGCGCTTCGCTGTGCTCCTTCAGCCGCTGTGCGATCTGCAGCGATTCTTCCCGGAATTCCGTCTCCATTATTCGCTTGTCGCCCCGCCCTGCCCGCGTGTTCTCCGGCGGGAGCTGGCCGGGCTGGTATTTCCCGGTCAGGACGCCGCGGGCAATCGGGCTGTAAGGCACCACGCCCAGACCGTAGTGGGCACAGGCAGGCAGTATTTCAACCTCGGGCGTCCGGTTGAGCAGGTTGTAGTACGGCTGGCAGACGACAGGCGCAGGCACGCCGGCTTTGTCGCACATGCGGATCACTTCCGCAATGCGCCAGCCCCGGAAGTTGGATAAGCCGAATGCACGGATTTTCCCGTGACGGATCAAATCACCGAGGCTCCGGACAGCTTCTTCCAGGTTTTCTTCGTGATAGTCGCGATGCAGATACAGGATATCGAGGTAGTCGGTGGAAAGCCGCTTCAAACTGTGCTCCACCTCGCTGATGATCCAGTTGCGGGAGTAATTCGATTGATTCGGCCGATCGCTCATCGGATTGCCCAGCTTGGTGGCCAGCACCCAGTCATGCCGATCGGCAACCAGAAGCTTGCCGACCATTTCTTCGGAGCGTCCATTGCTGTAGACATCCGCCGTGTCGATAAAATTGATGCCGTGTTCGCGCGCGGAACCGACAATGCGCTCCGCCTCCCCTATATCGGTTTGATCGCCGAACATCATGGTTCCCAGGCATAGTGCCGAGACTTTGAGATTGCTGTTGCCGAGACGTCGATATTGCATCTTTTGTCCTGTGTTCATGTTAGGAAAGACCGGCTGCCGAGGCCGGCGCCGGAATCAAAGATAGCATGACACGGGTATGTCTGCTTTAGAGCGGTTTGCGTATGCGTGTGCGGGTGATGCGGGGTGGTTCGGGGTGCAGGACAAGGCGCGAGGAACGCAGTGTGGCGAGCCGCACAAGCGAAGAACTACGCAGCGCGAGAAGCCTTCTTTATCGAGGGCTCCGATGTTGCGATGCTTTCGTTCTGGAGATGCTTGATTATTTTCCCGTTTGCGATATCGGAACAGACTTCGGTCAGCAGCCTGACGCCAAGCGGCGATAGATCACGCCGCCAAAGCTCTTCCGGAGTATCGCCCGGCAAGACAAAAACATGCTGCTGGGCCGCGATCGGTCCTCCATCCATGACATCGGAAAGCCAGTAGACCGACCCGCCGGTAACCTTGTCTCCCATGCTGATTGTCCAGATTACCGCGTCCTTGCCTCGATGCAGCGGCAACAGGGAGGGATGGTAGCCGATTGCTCCGTGCCTTGTCCTGGCGCGTACGGGTTCCCTCACAAAATCATGCGAGTGTGCGGTGACGATCAGATCGACATGGTTTGGTATCGTGGTCTCGTCCAGAAGGCCGGATTTCATCCATTTGACGCCATGGGACTCTGCTGTCGCCCTTAACCTGTCCACGCCTCCGTGCCCGTTTTCCGCCGGCGAAGACACGCCGATTATTTCATGCCCGGCTCCGGCAAGCGCAGTGAATACTTCAGCACCGAAATACTTTTGTCCGCACAGATAGATATTCATTTATCAGGATTATGAGTTGAACTCTAAAAAAGAAAGCCCGGATTTTTGCACTATCCCGGAGTGAAAATCAACATGGCATGATGAAGCCGCGCTCGGATTATAAGCTATCTTCCCGGCCGCTTCGGGCACCCATGCTGCGGAACCGATGCAGCGCTACCGCCGCATCGTCTGCTGCAACCAGTGCGCGGCCTGCAGGGTCTGTTCATCCGCGCCGTAGCGCCCGATCACTTGCAGACCGACGGGCAAGCCGGTCGATCCGGTCGTGAACGGCACATGCACGCAAGGCAATCCAAGCAGCGTCCACATCCTGCAAAACACCGGATCGCCGGTATGCTCCAATCCTTCCGGCGCTTCGCCAATCGTGCTCGGCGCGATGATCGCATCAAACCGGTCGAAGCAACCGTCGATTGCGATGCGTGCGGAATTTGCAAGTTTGAGATTGTTCTGATGCTGCTCCATCGGGATTTCGATGCCGGCCTTCAGTATGCCGGCCAGCGCCGGGCTGATCGCCGGCAGATGGTTGAGCCGCTCATGCGCCAATGACCTCGCGGCTTCGAACGCCATGATCTCGCTTTGCGCCTGCACCAGCCGCGAGAAAATTTCCGGAAGCGGGAAGTCGGAAACCCTGGCGCCGCCCGATGACAGGCCGGCGGCGGCATCCTGCATTGCGCGCTGCGTGTCCTGACCGGCGTAATGCCATTCGTGCGTGCGGCAGACTGCAAAATGCGGTGCGCTTGCGCGTTCGATTTGCAACAGGCGATCGTCTCCCGTCATCGCGGCGGCGAACAGGCCGACATCCTGCACGGTACGGCCGAAGCAGCCGACGGTGTCCAGAGTTTCCGACAGGCTTTTCACGCCGGCGCGCGCAACGTTGCCGAAGCTCGGCTTGTACCCGACGATGCCGCAGAATGCCGCCGGCCGGATGATCGATGCGGCGGTCTGTGTGCCGAACGCCAGCGGCACCATTGCATCCGCCACCGCCGCCGCCGAGCCGCTCGAAGAGCCGCCGGGCGTATGCGTGAGCCGGTGCGGGTTGCGCGTCTTCCCGGGCTTGAAGGTGGCGAATTCGGTTGTCACTGTCTTGCCGACGGCGATGGCTCCCGCGCCGATGCACATGGCGACCGATGCCGCATCTGCCGCCGGCCTGTGACCCGCGTAGATCGGCGATCCGTAACAGGTCGGCATATCCATCGTGTCGAACAGGTCTTTGACGCCAATCGGCAAACCGTGCATCAAGCCGCGCACCGCGCCGCGATCGAGTTCGCGCGCATGCCGCAGGGCCTTTTCTTCGGCGAGATGGGTCCAGGCTTGCACCTCCGGTTCGCGCAGGTGGATGCGTTCAAGACAGGAGCGCAGCAAATGTTCCGCGTTCAGCTCGCGGCGCTGGAGCAGGTGAGCGAGTTCCAGCGCACTGCGTTCGTTCAATGGCGCCCCGCTCATGCCGCGCACCGGCCGGGTATCGACCCGGGGAAAATCCGTTCCGCCCGGTCTTCATCGCGCGGCGGGGTAATGGCATTCATTCCGGCTAATTCCTTGATATGTGCAACGGTGACATATGCATGCGACATGATGTGCTTCCTCGATTCAACTTCAATGCGACTGCTTCTGTCCAGGTATTCTATCCATTAAAACGTCGCCGGCGTATTCACCCAGAGAATCCTTGCGATGCTCGTGCCAGGGTTTTCGTATCCATGCGCGGTCTGGCTGGAGAAATGAAATGCGTCGCCGGTGTTCAGTTCGTAGCGCTCGTTGCCGAGCGCCAGCGTGACCGATCCCTCCAGTATGTAGCCGACTTCTTCGCCGACATGCTCGATCTGCCCGTCGCTCTTCGCACCCGGCTGCATGATGTGAATGTTGGCTTGCAGAAGGCTGCCCTTGACGGTTGACGAAATGGCTTCGAGTTCAATGACGCAGCGCGCGTCATCGAACTCGAAGGAATGCACGAACCGTTCGCCCGCTTTCAGGACCGGTCCGGTGTCGGGCCATTCCGCCGCCATCAGTTCGGAAATATTGGTATTCAGCGCATGCGCAAGGCGGTGCAGCATTGCCAGCGACGGCGCAGCAAGATTGCGCTCGATTTTGGAAACGGAGCTTTCCGAACATTGCGCGAGGACAGCGACTTCCTTGAGCGTCATGCCATGCACCAGCCGCGCATGGCGCACGCGTGCGCCGAGCTGTCCGGATGGCGCGGCGGCGGAATCCGGCGCCGGTTCCCGGTGTGTCTTTCTTGTCATGATGATTATCCCGGTCCGCGAAGCATCGATGTGCCGAGCATTTCCTGGTAAAGATCGGTCCGGCGGTCGCGCAACAGCTGATTATATGCATTCAACTGGCGCGCCTTTCGCGCATCCGACAGGTTGACTTGGGCAACAATAATTTCCTCATCGACCGCGCCGGCAGGGCCGGCAACCGGCCAGCCGTGGCAATCGACAATGATGCTGCAGCCGAGGAAAGGCTGGCCGCGCTCTTCGCCTACACGGTCGGCCGCCGCCACGAACATCGAGTTCGAATGCGCACCCGCCATCGCCAGGATGTTCGCCATTGCCGGCAGTTCGCGCGGCTGATTCTTCATCGGCACCCAGTTGGTCGGCACACAAAGAATGTCCGCCCCCTGCAACGCGGCGAGCCGGAACACTTCCGGAAACCACATGTCGTAGCAGATGGCGCAGGCTATCCGTCCGAACGGCGTGGCGAAGACCGGCACCTGCAAGTTGCCGCGTTCGAAAAACAGGCTCTCTTCACCCCACAAGTGCAGCTTGCGATAGCGGCCGATGATCCCGCCGGGTCCGACCAGGACCGCGGAGTTGTACAACCGGTCGCCTTCACGCTCGGCAAAGCCGGCGACCAGCGTAACGCCCAGTTCTTTCGCGATATCCAGCCACGCAAGCACGGTTTCGCCTTCCATCGTCTCCGCCAGCGCGAAGGCTTCGCTGCGCGATGCAAACACGTAGCCGGAGTTGCACAACTCGGGCAGGACCACGAGTTGCGCGCCGAGGCTGTGTGCGCGGCGGATCATGCGCAGCGATTTCTCGACATTCTCGTGTTTCAGACCGATCTCCGGACGCATCTGCGCGCAAGCGATCGTCAGCGGACTTTGGGCAACGGCATCAGACATGTTCCGCTCCTGCCGGCAGGACTGCACGATCGATCTTGCGCAGCGGCGGCATGCGGTCGCCCCAGCGGTTGATCGCTTCGTATGCATGCGCGACACGCAGCAAGGTGGCCTCGTCAAACGGCTTCGCGGCGAGCTGCAAGCCGATCGGCAGGTCGCGGCGGTCGAATCCGCAGGGCACCGAAATGGCCGGCATGCCCGTCAGGTTGAATGGATAAGTCAGGCGCCACGATGCTTCCAGCGGACTTTCCTTGCGCGAAGTCACGTCAATCTCCGTCTGGCCCGCTTCCCACGCGGTCAATGGCAAAGCCGGCGTCAAAATCACATCGACTTTTTCGAACGCCTTGAAAAAGTTTTGCATCAGCACCGCCCGCAGCTGTTCCGCCTTGATCATGTCGGAAGCGGACACCATGCGGCCTATCTCGACCAGCGTGCGCACATCATCCGTCATGCCTGCCGTCGCCCCGCTCTGCAGCGCCTGGTCGTGATACGCGCTCGACGAAGCGAGTTCGATCGCAAAGATTGCCCCCAATCCGTATTCAAGGTGGTCGATGCGGAGCTCGACGATCTGTGCGCCAAGGCGGGCGAGCTCGCCGATGGCGCGCTCCACCGCGCTCTCGACATCCGGCTCGTTCGCGCCGAAGAAATGATTGCGGCAGACGCCGATCTTCATGCCGGCAATCGGCTGCCCCAGCAGCGCCAGGTAATCCGGCACCGGGCGGTCCTGGCATGCGGTGTCGTTCGGGTCATAGCCGGCCATGACATTCAGCAGCAGCGCCGCATCGCGCACGCTGCGCGTGAGCGGTCCCGCATGGTCGAGCGACCAGCTGTGCGGAACGATGCCGTCGCGGCTGATGCGTCCGAAGGTGGGCTTGAGGCCGACCACACCGCACAGGCTGGCCGGAATCCGGATCGAGCCGCCGGTGTCGGAACCGAGCCCGGCCGGACAGAGGCGCGCGGCGACCGCCGCGCCGGAGCCGCCGCTGGAACCGCCGGGAATGCGGCCGAAGTCCCACGGATTCTTCGTCGGGGGCGTGATGTTGCCCCATGCGAATTCGTGGGTGCGGGTCTTGCCGATCGGAATGGCGCCGGCATCGCGCAGCCGCTTCACGGCCGACGCATCGCGCAGCGGAAAGTCATATCCCGGCGCGGTGGTGCCCGCCGTGGTCGGCATGTCCCGCGTCAGGTAGTTGTCCTTGATCGCTATCGGAATGCCATGCAGCGGTCCGATCGCCTTTCCTTGCCGGAGCATCTCCTCTGCCTTGCCTGCCTGCTTCAATGCAGTGCCGCTGACATGAATGAAGCTCTGCAGCTCGGGATCGATCGCCGCAATGCGGTCGAGCAGCGCCTCGACCAGCGTGACCGGCGATAGCTTGCGCGAACGTATCAGGCCGGCCAGCCCGACGATATCCATATCCAGTATTGCCGTCTTCATTTTTCGCTCCGTCGCCAGGGTGCGGTGGGGTCGAAAATCACCGCGGGATGCATGTCCGCAAGGTCGAGCTCGCGCAGCTTGCGGATCTCGGAAAGAATCGGCTGGAACGCATGGAGATTCGCTTCGGCGCGTTCCTGCGTGAAATCGGTGCCGCTGATCTTCTGCAGCAAATCCGCTTGCGCCGGCGGCATCGCCGGCATACCCGGACGCCGGGACGGCGGCAACATCAGCATGTCGCGCACTTCCTTAGGCGGCAGGCCGGCGGGGTCGGTGCCGGTCGGCATGCTTTCGACGAAAGGAAGCAACTGCGTTACCGCCACGCCGAACACGCGCCGCAATTCCCTGACCGGATCGGTATGCTCATCCACCCGCACATCGAGATACGGATAGGGCTCGTCACGATAGACAATGAGCGAAGCCGATTGCCGGCCGCGCTTGTCGCCGCCGGCCGCCTGGCCTGCTTCGAGCGCCAGCAGCAGGCGCTCTTCGAATTTCATGCCGGCCGAGCGCAGAAAAGCGGCTTGCATCGCATCCAGAGTGTCCGGACCGGTCAGCATGTTTCCCTGTATTGCGTAACCGGCGCCGGTGCATTCTCCGGCCCAGTCGGTGCACTGCTTGCCGGTCCAGCTGAGCGACGCGCCGTTTGCCGCGACAATGCCGAGCTGGCGCAGGCCGGCCTGCGAATCGGTCCGCAACATTTCATCTAGCGTGTCGCGCACCGAGTGGCCCGCGGCCAGCAGGTCGAGCGCCTTGATCGCGAGATAGGGGTTGACCCAGGACTGCGTGGAAACGGCGCCGACGCCGGGCCGCACATACGGGCACATGGCCCCGACAGCCGGCACGGCGGAGCTGACCGCCACGCCGAGCGCGCCGCTGTGCGGGCAGCGTGCAACGATGGAAAACGTCATTTACAGGCCTCCGTTAAACAGAAAGATGGCTGGTGATGCGGGCATGCGCATGGACATCGGCGGTCGTGCCGGCTTCGATGATGCGGCCAAGGTCGAGCACCGCGTAACGGTCGGCGGCCGCCAGCGCGAAATGCACGTTCTGCTCGACCATCAGCATCGCGGTGCCGAACTTCTCGCGTTCGCCGCGCAGGATGCCGATCAGCCGTTCGATCACCGATGGCTGCATGCCTTCGGTGATTTCGTCGATCAGGATGATGCGCGGCCGGCAGATCAGCGCGCGCGCCACCAGCAGCATCTTTTGTTCGCCGCCGGACAGCGTGCCGGCCTTCTGGCCCATGCGCTCTTTCAGGAACGGAAAGTGATCGGCGATGGCATCGAAACGCAACTGGAAGTCCTTGTCGCGCATCAACGCCAGCCCGAGGTTGTCGCGCACCGTCAGGTCCTGGAACAGCGCCTGCTCCTGCGGGATGTACGCGACCCGGCTGCGCGCGATGCGGTCCGGGCTCCAGCTTTCGGTCCCTTCACCGAAGAAGGACACCCGCCCCTTTTTCGGACGGATGAAACCCATCAGGGTTTTCAGCAGAGTCGATTTGCCCATGCCGTTCTTGCCGAGGATGGTGAACACCTCTCCCGGCTTCAGCGACAGATCGAGATCTTTCAGCACCATCGCCGCGCCATAGCCGCTTTCGAGTCCATTCACATTCAGGATTTCTGCATCGGCGCTCATTGCACGGACTCCGTGTGGTGGTTGGCGCCGGCATAGACGGTGCGCACGATTTCCGAACCGACGACGTCATCGACCCGGCCGTCCATGGCGATCTTCCCTTGATGCAGGACTACAATGCGCGAGCTGATGGCCCGCACGAAATCGAGGTCATGCTCGACCAGCAGCAGGCACAGGCCGTATTTGCTCGACAGGTCGACCAGGATGCTGCCGATCAGCGTGCGCTCCGGTTTTGTCAGCCCGGCGGTCGGTTCATCCAGCAGCAGCACGCGCGGCTCAAGCGCCAGCACCATCGCCAGCTCCAGCGCCTGCTTCTGCCCATGCGAAAGGATCCTGCATTCACGCTCGAGCTCCTTGTCGAGGCCGGTGGCGCGCAACACGTCGAGCGCGGCTTTCGGCAGTTTCAGCACATGGCTGCGGCGCCAGCGGTGGGGCTTCTCGATGCGGGTGCGGGCAATGCGCAGCGCTTCGGCCACCGTCAGCGAATCGAAGGTGATGGCGGTCTGGAACTTGCGCCCGATGCCGAGCGCCACGCATTCGTCCGGCGGCAGCGAGCGGGTGGACACGCCATTCACCTGCACCGAGCCCGAAGAGCTTTCCGCACCGTCGCTGATACAGCGCATCAGCGTGGTCTTGCCTGCGCCGTTGGGGCCGACGATGCTCAGCAATTCACCCGGCCGCGCGGAAAAGGTAATGCCGTTCAGCACCGACAGGCTGCCGAAATGCTTCGACACTTCATCCAGCACCAGCGCCGATTCATGTTTCGCCTGGAACGGCAGCGGGCTCGCTTCCTCCAGGCGCTGCGGCGCGTTTTTTCCGACGCGCAGGCGCAGGCCGTGCAACGCACCCGTGAGCAAGGGCATCAGGCCGCGCGGCATCGCCACGATCACCAGCACGAAGGCTGAACCGACCAGCAGCTTCCAGATGTAGGGCAGATCGCCGCTCAAGTAGGCGCTGCCGACATCAATCATGATCGTGCCGATTACCGGGCCGAACAGCGTGCCGCGGCCGCCAAGCGCAACCCAGATCACCAGTTCGGTGCCGAACACGAAGCCGGCATACTCCGGCGCCACCACCATCTGCACGCATGCGAACAGGAAGCCGGCGGTCGCTGCGATCAGCGACGATATGCTCATCAGGCGCGTTTTCAAATTCGAGATGTTGATGCCGAGGTATTCGCAGCGCGCTTCATTCTCGCGGATTGCGACCAGCAGCTTGCCGGCGTCGCTGCGCACGAACAACCACGCGCCCAGCATCAGCAGGATGAGGAAGACGCCGCTGATCAGGTACCATGCTTCGAGCGGAATATCGAAGCTGTCAAAGCCGGACAGTCCGCTGCTGGAACCGGTCAGCACGCCGCCGGAATAAATGCCCTGCACCAGCACGATCGGCAGCACCAGCGTCACCACCGAAGCATACAGAGGCGAGGCGCCGTGATAGAACGCAAGCCAGCTGACGACACGCGAAACGATCCACGATGCGATCAGGCCGCCGGCAAACGCGAGCGCCACATTAAGCGGCGAGAATCCATAGTGGTGGAACACCAGCCCCGCAGCATACGCGCCGATCCCGAAAAACGCGGACTGGCCGAAGGTCAGAATGCCGGTGTAGCCCCACAGCAGATCCACCGTCAGCGCGACGGCGGCGAACAGGAAGGCGCGGATCAGGTTGTTGACGAGGAATGCAGGCAGCACGAAGCTGCTGACTGCAAGGAGCATCAGCGCCGCTGCCAGGATCCAGATCGCCCGCGGCGGCATCGCGCGAGCCGATGTTTCGGAGCCGGCAAGGAAGCGCGCAGCGAGTGTCTTATTCATTGGAAAAACCTTTCGGGCGTATGCGCAGCAGCAATGCGGCAAGCACCACCAGCGTCAGGCCACCGAGCACCGGGCTGACGAGGATGCTGACCAGGGTTTGCGCGCCGCCAAGCACGAGGCATGCAGTCGCGAGGCTTACGAGCGACGAGCCGGACACCATCACCAGCATGAAAGCGCTGACCAGCCAGGGCACGCCCATGTTGGGATCGATGCTCGATAGCGGCGTGATCAGGGTGCCGGCGGCGCTGGCCAGCGCCGCGCCCATGCAAAAACTGAGGAAACGCACGCGGCTGCTGCTGATGCCCAGAGCACGCGCCAACGACTCGTTCATGATGACCGCGCGCGTCTGCAAGCCGAGGCGGGTGCCGTTCAGCAGCGCGCCCAGCGACAGCGCGATCAGCAGCGCAACGCCAAGCAGGATCAAGCGGTATTGCGAATATTCCGTGCCGAAAATCGGTATCGCACCGTTCACCGGACTGGCGACGAACTGGATCTCGCGTCCGAACACCAGCGTGATGACCTGGCCGATGATGATGCCGAGTCCCCAGGTCGCAAGGATCGCATCGAGAGGCCGGGCATACAGCGGCCGCACCACCATGCGCTCGATCACCGCGCCGAGTGCGAATCCGATGGCCAGCGCCAGGGGCAGGGACCACCACAAACCGAGACCGAATTTGGCGGCGATCACCCCGGAATAGCCGCCTACCGTGAGAAAAGCGCCATGGGCGAAATTGATGACCTTCATGACCCCGAACACGATCAGCAGGCCGGCCGAGACGATGAACAGGATCGCTGAAGAAGTAATTACATTAAGAAAAATATCCAGCACGGATGTTGCTCCATTGAGAAAGACCGGAAGACCGGGCGGGGTCCACCACCCTGCCCGGCCTTCCGTCGATTCCGGCGCGCGCGGGAACGATCGGTGCGTTTTGGCGGCCGCAGCGGGATGCGCAACGCGCACGGCACGCGACGTCACCCGCCAGGGTCGGCAAAAATGTGCGGATCGTTCCTGCGCGCGCTGACGCCGTTAGTTCAGGTTCGGGCACTGTTCGCCCGGATCGACATTAGCGAAGGAATCCAGAATCTTCACCGAGCCGTCCTTTTGCACCTGGCCGAGGTACATGGTAAGCGGCGTGTGATGCTGCTTGTTCATCTGGACCTTGCCGCGCGGGCCGTTGAACGAAACCAGCGGCAATTCCTTGATGACCTTGTCGGCATCGACCGCTCCGGCTTTCTCGACAGCGGCCTTGTACAGGTATATCGCTTCATATTGCGGTACCGACATGTCGTTCGGGGTCTTCAGGTCGGCGCCAAACTTTTTCTGCATGCTGGCGATATATTTCTTGTTGGCCGGCGTATCGAGGTTGCTCATGTAGGACCCGGCGATGAAGATGCCGTCCGCATCGGGACCCATGCTCTTGGCGGTGCCTTCATCCACGGACAAGTTGGCGTACGGGATCTTGATGCCTGCCGCGCGCATCTGCTTGGTCAGCGTCACGTTCGGCGCGCCGCCGGCAGTGGACGTAATCACGGCGTCCGGCTTGACGGACTGCAGCTTGCTCAGGATCGGCGTCCAGTCCGAACCGTCCATCGGCAGATATTCATCGCCGACCACCTTGCCGCCCTTCTTCTCGATATAGCTCTTGGTAAAGGCGAGCATGCCGCGGCCGAAAGCATAGTCGCTGCCGATCAGGAAGAATGTCTTGGCCTTGTACTGCTTCACGAAGTGGTCCACGATCGGCCCCACCTGCTGGTCCGGCACCCAAGAGGCTGCGAACAAGTAGCGGTTGCACGACCTGCCTTCATAGAGGGAGGTATAGATATAAGGCACCTTGCCGCGGCTGACGATCGGCAGCCCGGCGTTGCGCGCGGCGCTGGTTTCCATCGAGATCAGCGCATTCACTTTCTTCTGGAAGATCAGCGAGTCGAACGCCTTTTGTGCGCCTGCCGCGCCGCTGCCGTCGTCGGCGACTTCGAGCGCCACTTTCTTGCCGAGGATGCCGCCGGCAGCATTGATTTCGTCTACCGCGAGCTGGGCGGACTGCACTACCGAAGGCGCAACCACGCTATTAGCCCCGCTCAAGCCGATAGGAACGCCGATGGTGATCGTGTCGGCCGCGAACGCTGCCATCGAAATGGCGAGAATGGAAAGGCCAGCGGTCGTCTTCAACACAACGTGTGCCGACTTGCTCGAAAGTTTCATCTTCATATCCTTCTATGTAAAGTTTAAGGGCCACAAACCATCAAGAATTTCCGCAGCCCGGACAGGTTCGCGGGCACATGCACCCGATTTGTGAAAATGCATGTCATGAAATTCAAGTTACTTGAATAAAGCAATGAGCATGCCAATTGGAAATATGGCAATGCGAGCCTGGCAGGCTGTTAACAAACATAGCGAGCGGGCATACGCGGCCACGTCGATTTCCGGCCGGGGAGCGAGCACATACAGAGTGGTACGTCGAACATCGCAGGTCCAAAAAAGCGGCCCGCGCAGCGGTTTGTCAACAGCCTGCAGGGCAGCACGGACTGCCGGGAGCTGCGTGCCAATTCGGAGCATGAAGCCGCAAACGGTGTGTTCAAGATGGTGCGGACGTACCGGATGGAAGTGCCATGGAAGGCGGAAAAAAGCGGAAAGGCGCAGGAATGCCGCCGAGCTCTCGTCTGAACGATGGACAGACGCAGCCCGGACTTTTCTTCCTGCGTGCTGCATCGCTCGAACGCCGGCACTGCGCCTGGCGCCATTACGCAGCGCCAGGCGCAGTGCCGCCGGTGAATCTGTCCGGAATCGCGATGTCACATGAATCGTCTGTTTTTCTTCCGCCTTGAAGGCGAACTCCCAGGCAAGCGGCGTCCGCGACAGGGTTGGAAAATCGTCGATTCAAGACTCAAAGCACAGGTGTTTTCAGATAAACTACAACAACATTGAAGAGTAATCACAAAATGCTTTACAGACGTTCCCCGTTCTCGCAGTTGAGGGCGATTCTACTCAGGCACCCCAGTGCAATCATTACAGGGACCGTGCTACTGACCGTTATCATGCTTGCCTTGTTTGCAACCGTGATCATGCAAGCCCGGACTGCCGCTGCGGACCGTGCGGCTGAAACATCGGCCAATCTGGCGCTGGTGATCGAACGGGACGTGACGCGCACGTTCCAATATACCGACCTGTCGCTACAGGCATTCTCTCAACGTGTACTGGACCCGGAAATCATGCGCATGCCGACATATTATCGGCATCAAGCGTTGTTTGATCGGGCAACCACGACGGGCAAGTACCTGGGAGCCATGTTATATGTCAATGAACACGGGAAAATCGTGGAGGACTCCGGGGCGGGTCAACCTCGGTCGGGCGCTTTCGACGATCGGTCGTGGTTCCAGGCGCACAAGGACAATCCGAACGTGGGCCTTTACATCAGCGCGCCGTTCTATTCGCGTCTGCGGGGCGACGATCCGAGCCTCGGATTAAGCCGCAGAGTCAACCATGCAGACGGGTCCTTCGCCGGCGTTGTAGTGGCCGCAATCAGACTCGAATACTTTCGTCATCTGATGTCCGGCATCGAGTTGGGAGCCCACGGGTCGGTCGCGCTCATGCGGCCGGACGGCACTCTTGTCATGCGATTTCCTGCAAACGGTTCGGTAATCGGCCGCAGTCTCAAAGGCACGGATAACTTCGATCATTTCGCTGCCACCGGCGAGAAGACATTTTTCGGCAGCGGCGGCACCGACGGTGAGCGGCGGCTCTACGTTTTCAGGAAATTCGCTGAATTCCCGATGCTCGTCAGAGTCGCGCCGGGCGTGAAAGACATTTACGCTTCATGGCAGCGTCACTCGCTGTATATCGCCATCTTTGTGCTCTTGCTTGCCGGCGCACTGGTGACCATGGCCGTCTTCCTTTCGCTGGAATTCAGACACCGGTTGAAGATTGAAACGGATTTGCGCCTGCTCTCACGCACGGATAGCCTGACCGGATTGAACAATCGCCGAACGCTGGACGGCAGCCTGAAATACGAATGGAACCGCATGAAACGCTCCAAACGTCCGATGTCTGTCTTGTTTATCGACATTGACCGGTTCAAGATGTTTAACGATACCTACGGCCATCAGGCCGGCGATGACGCCCTGACCGCTGTGGCGCAGGCAATTGCAGGCTGCGTCCAGCGCCCGTCCGACACCGCCGCCCGGTTCGGCGGCGAGGAGTTCGTGGTGATACTTCCCGAAACCGGTGCCACTGGCGCCTTGAGCATCGCGACCGCAGTACATCAGGCCGTTCGGGCACTACAGATCGAACATGCCGGGAGCGAACACCGGACGATGACCGTCAGCATCGGCGTTGCCACTTCCGGAGACATGGCCATCGTCAGCGCGGATGATTTGATGCACGCAGCGGACAAGGCTCTTTATTCCGCGAAGCAAGCCGGACGAAACACGACTGTCGTGGCCGCCGACGAAGAAAAGTAGAAGGTCAGATCCGACCCGATCAGGCGTTAAATGCATTGCCGGCTCGCCTGACTTTCAGCAATTATTTCATGTCGAATTGACTCTGCCTGCGGATGCCGAAGCCCGACCCGGTGCGGCATGGGTTGCATCGACTATTGATCAAAGGATAAATTGAACGCGAAAAATCTTTTTCTTGCATTAAATATAATATAAAAGAATTATCATATGATAAGTAGTTGGCAGCGGGTATGATCTTGTGGCATTTAATAAAAATCAATAAATATAAATCAATAGCATCCTTCTGGATGCATAGAGGAGACAAGTATGAACATGATGAAATTTTGCCGGCGGTTTGTCGCATCCATTGCCTTGATTGCAAAGTCCGCATCGGCACTATGCGCAGCGTTTCTGCTGATGTGGAGCGCAAGTGCGGCCGCGCAGGCGCCTGCGGAAGCCAGCAACATGCGTCTGGTCGGCTACAACGATCTGCAGGGGCGCAGTGCGTATCAACCCATTATCCACGCGCAGGGCAACCGCTGGATTGCCTATGTCGGTCATCATGGCGGCCAGGCCGAGAATCCGCTAACCGGCCGGATTGAAGACAATGGCACCTCGATTGTGGACGTCACCGATCCCAAAACGCCGCGCTATCTTGCCCACATTCCGGGTGAGCCCGGCAAGGGCGAATCGGGCGGCGGACAAATGGTGCGCTTATGCAGCGGCAAGGATTTGCCCAAAGGCCAGCGCGATAAATTTTATCTGTTACGCACGTTCGGCAATACCGCTCATGAAATCTGGGATGTGACAGCACCGGAAAAGCCCGCGCTGCTGACCCGCATCACGAACGGCATTCGCGACACGCATAAAAATTTTTGGGAATGCGATACCGGCATTGCCTATCTGGTCTCGGGCGCACCTGGCTGGAAGACCCGCCGCATGACCCAGGTTTACGATTTGAGCGATCCTGCCAAACCCGTCTTCATCCGTAATTTCGGCCTGGTCGGACAGCAACCGGGCGCCGCCGATTCGCTGCGCGGCACCGACTTTGAAATGCACGGGCCGATTCGCGTCGGCAATCGCATTTACTTCGGTTACAACACCTTTCTCAACGGCGTGGTGCAGATCATCGACCGCGAGAAACTGCTGCACGGGAATCCGGCGGTTGCCAATCCGTTCGAGCCGACTCCGGAAAACCTGACCTATCCGGTCGTCAACACGCTGTACACGTCGCCGCGCCTCGGAGCGCACACCACGCTGCCGCTGCTCGGCATGGAGATCCCGGAATTCGCGAAAAATACCGAAGGGCGGACGCGCGACATCATGATTCTGACCAATGAATCGCTGAAGGAAGAGTGCCAGGAAAATCGGCAGATGATGTACGTGGTCGACATCACCTCCGAAACCAAACCATGGGGCATGGCGAATTTTCAGGTGCCCGAAAGCAGCGGCAATTTCTGTTCGCGCGGCGGCCGTTTCGGCACCCACTCTTCGAATGAAAACATGACCTCGATGTTTCACAAGAAGCTGGTGTTCCTTGCCTATTTCAATGCGGGCATTCGCGCCGTCGACATTCGCGATCCCTGGTCGCCGAAGGAAGTCGGCTTTTACATTCCGGCAGTTACCGCCAAGACCGACAAGCGCTGCATCAAGGTCAACGGCGTGGACCGTTGCAAGGTGGCCGTGCAGACCAACAACGTCGAGGTTGACGATCGCGGCTACATCTACGGAGTCGACCGCGCCAACACCGGCATGCACATTGTCGAATTGACCGGCGCGGCACGAGCCATCGCGCAACCTTGAGCATGGCGCGCCGGGATGCGGCAGTGAACGCGTGGAAGTACCGGACCCGCCGCATCGCCGGCGGCATCGGCCTGTGCTTCGTTTGCATGCAGGGGACAGCCGATGACGGCGCCGAGCGCGGGCCCGCCGATCCCGTCGCGACGTCCGGCGTGCTGCAATTCGACAGCGGATTGCAGCGGCGTTTGAGCACGCCTGACGCACCGCCGGCGGTGCGCGAACATGAGGGGCATGGCGGCGGCCATGCGGCGTCGCAGCCGGCTTCCGCTGCCTCCGAGCCGGCGTTCGATACGCAAGCGAGGGTGGTGTCGGTAGATCGCAAGAGCGGACAGGCGCTGCTCGAGCATGGACCGATTCCGCGGCTGAATATGCCGGCGATGACAATGATGTTCAAGGCAAAAAATGCCGACGTGCTGCAGCAATTGCGCGCCGGCGAACGCGTCGGCATCCGGCTTGAGGCGCAGGGTTCGCAACTTGTCGTCACGGCTGTGTCTTCCGCAAAAGCAGCCGCCGGATCACGGTAGTTGCCGGCAGAGATGACGCGTATCTCAACATGCAGGAATATTTTTCTTGTTGCGGCAGCGCTGTGCAGCAGCTGCACGGCGATTTCGCCGGCGTCGATTCCGGCGCCGGCAGCCGGTCCCGTGATTGAAGATGCAGCAAGGAACGCAGCTGTCCAGCAAGCGCGCGAAAACGAACTGCTGGAACGGCCCCTGACCCAGGATGCAGCGGTGGAGCTGGCGGTGCTTCGCAGCCCCGCCCTGACTGAATATTTCGCCCTGCTCGGCATTGCGCCGCAACAGCGTTTGCTCCTGTCACATGAGCCCGATCCGCGCTACGACGCCGGTCGTGCGCTCGGCGGCGCTGAAAGCAAAATCGAACGGCCGCTTACCGCCAATCTCTCGTCCTGGCTGGCGGTGCCGGTTCTGCGCGCCAACGCCAACACGATGCTCATGACAACCGCAATCGCCGGCATCGGCGACTGGACTTTCTCGGCGCGGCGCGCGTGGGTACGCGCCATCGCCGCGCGCCAGACGCTGCATTACGCACAGGACGTAATGCTGGCGGCCGAAGTCAGCCGCAATCTCACACAGCGCATGCGTCAGCTCGGCAGCAGTTCTCCAATCGATACGCTTCGCTCGCAACAATTTCTCGATCAGTCGATGGCGCGCAGCACCCGCGCTCAGGCGCACGCGATGCTGGAGCGCGAACAATTGCTGCAATGGATGGGACTGTGGGGCACGGAGGCGGAGCGTGTACAACTGCCCGATCGCCTGCCCGATCTGCCGGTGTCCGCGCTCGGGCCGGAAGGACTGGAAGCGCTGGCTCTGTCGCAACGGCTGGACGCGCAAATAGCTCGCGCAGCGCTGGTGCACGACAACAATGCCGCGGGCGAACCTGCATCCGCCCATGTGCTGCCACAGGCAGCGCTCGACCAGATCGGCGTGCGCGCGCGTTCGGAAGTACGCAGCAGCTGGATCGCCTATCAGGCTCAGCTTGATTTGGCGCGGCACGCGTGCGAAGTCGGCGTACCGCTCGCGCAACGCATTACCGCCGAGCAAATCAAGCGATACAACGGCATGCTGGCCAGCGTGTTCGATCTGATCGCGGATGCTGCCGGCAGCGTCCGCGCGGTATCCGAATGCGTGGCTGCACAAGCCGACTTCTGGCTCGCCGAAGTCGATTTGCAGCAGGCGCTTGCAGGTATCGGACGCTTGCCTTTCGCTGCCGGATCGCTGCAGCCGGCCCCGGAAAATTCCGCCCATCCACTGGTTCATTGAAGTTATTCACCGAGATTGTTATATCCGATGGTTTCGCGAAGAAAATTCCTGCAAGGCGCAAGCGCCGTCTGGCTCGGCTCAGGCGCGGTCCCGGCATCTGCGCGGGCAGGCGTACCGCCGCCGGTCATGATGCGCTCGGCTTCCACGCAAGTGCCGTTGAAGCCGCAAACCGGACGCCCCTTTCAACCGGTTGTGACGCTCAACGGCTGGTCGCTGCCGTGGACCATGCGCGACGGCGTCAAGGAATTTCATTTGGCGGCCCAGCCTGTCGTGCGCGAAATAGCGCCCGGCATGACCGCGAATCTATGGGGTTACAACGGCCAGTCGCCCGGTCCCACGCTCGAATGCGTCGAAGGCGAGCGCATCCGCATCTTTGTCACCAATCAGCTTCCCGAGGCGACTACCATCCACTGGCATGGAATCCCTGTGCCGAACGGCATGGACGGCGTGGCCGGCGTCACGCAGCCTCCGATCGAACCCGGCGAAACCTGGCAATACGAATTCGTGATGCCGCGCTCGGGCACCTTCATGTATCACCCGCATGCGGATGACATGATGCAAATGGCGATGGGCATGATGGGCTGCATCGTGGTGCATCCGCGCGAGCCGCGCTCGATGAAGGTCGATCGCGACTATGTGTTCCTGATCAATGCGTACGACATCGAACCCGGCAGCTACACGCCGCGCACCAACACCATGACCGACTTCAATATCTGGAGCTGGAACAGCCGCGTGTTCCCGGGCATTGAGCCGCTGTTCGCGCACCTGGGAGAACGGGTCCGCATCCGTATCGGCAACCTGAGCATGACCAATCATCCGATCCATTTGCACGGCCACAGTTTCGAAGTCACCGGCACCGACGGCGGCTGGGTTCCGAAGTCGGCGCGCTGGCCCGAGGTGACGGTGGACGTCGCGGCCGGACAGATGCGCGTCATTGAATTTGTCGCCGATGCGCCCGGCGACTGGGCCTTCCACTGTCACAAATCGCATCACACGATGAATGCGATGGGACATCAGGTGCCCAACATGCTGGGCGTGGACCTGCAGGCAACGACCGACAAGCTGCGCAAGCTGGTGCCCGACTACATGGCCATGGGCGAGCGCGGCATGGGCGCGATGGCGGACATGGGCATGCCGCTGCCGGAAAACACTTTGCCGATGATGACCGGGCAAGGACCGCATGGCGCAATCGGCATGGGAGGCATGTTCACGCTGCTCAAAGTGCGCAATCGCGCAGCATCGGGATTGGCGGCCGAGGAATGGTATACGGGCCCGGCCGGGGAGCGGGCGCGCAAGCTTGGCTGAACTTGCAGCTTCGCAGCGCTCGCAAGAACGGTTTTCAAGTCTGAAGCGCCAGCGGCATTGCATGAAGAACCGGTCCCGCCGACCCGGGCTCAGGAGCTACGGCGGGTCAGTTCCCGGAGGCGGCGTCGATCCGCCCGTAAAGCCCATGCTGTTCATCCCCGGGCCCTGCTGCAAAGAATAACGAATTGACGGATTGGTTTTGGAAACCGTTTCCGAAAGCGATCCCCCACAAACCGTCGATCCGGATCGGCTGCCCATCCGAGCTCTCAAGGCGGCCCACGAATTCTCCGGTCGCAAGAGCATAGGCATTGATCACGCCATCGCCGAAATTACCCACGAGCAGGCGATTGCTGAATTTGCCGAAGCCGGCCGGGGCCAGCGCGATGCCCCACGGCGCATTGAGCTCTCCCTGCGACACGACGCGCTTGATCAGCTTTCCGTTCGGATCGAACACGTTGATGAAGCCAAGGCCTTGGCCTGCCACGTCATCGTGCTTCATGTCATCCTGTTTGGCGTAGGTTACATATATATCGCCGTTGATCGACTGTATTCCAAAGGGCGCAAAACCGGCGGGAAGGGCCGGATCGGAAAAAGCGCCGGACGCAAGAGTCACTTCCTTGAACGAACTGTCGAATACATCAATCCTGTTGTTGTGAAAATCCGCCGCGTAAAGCAGATTGCCATTGCCGCCGGCGCTCAATGCGAGTCCTTTGTATACCGCACCGGTCGATACCGATTTGTCGATCACCCGAATCGCGTTGGTGGGATCGGCGTTGGGCGCCCATCCGGCGATGACACCGTCTTCAGTAGCAAAAATGAAGCGGCTCGGACCTGATGCGCCGCCCTGCGACACCACAAAGCCGGTTGATCCGCTGAACACGATGCCGGTCGGCTTTCCCGCCGCATTGACATTGGCAGGCGGGGGTATTTTCACTACGAGAGTCTGCGGTTTCCCTGCGCCATCGTAAAGCGTAGCGACGCCTGTGCCGTTGTCCGCCACCCAGACAAAGGCAAACGGGTTGAAAGCGATCCCCCATGCGTTGACAAGATTGGGGTCCATGTTATCCGCGGGGACGAATCCGTCGGAGACGAGATCGTGCCTCTGATAAAAATTGCCTGCAGCATGCGCCGTCGGAGATGCTGCGGCGGCAAGCAGCGCCAGCGTACACAGGAAACGGATAGCCTTGCTGTAAAAAAACGTGTTCATGACAAATTTTCCGGAAGAATAAGAGAAGAATAAGCACCAGGGGTAAACGCGGAGAATCTGGATTAACTCTAGTCGCCGGAACGCGTTCGGCAATACGATATCCGGGCAAAGGCTTAAGCTAAATCAAACCGCCGGCATTGTTCAATTGGCTGTGTTCAATACAAGCCGACCTGGGCGACCGACGGCTGCGATGCCGCAGCCGGCCGATGGCGCGCATAGGCTGCATTGCGGCATGATGGATACGGATAATGCCGGGCATCAAATGACAGCATGGCCGGCGGCTCCGAAAAAAATCGGCAGGCGTTTATTTGTGACGTGGATCGAGCGCGTCGCGCAAGCCATCGCCGAGGAGGTTGAACGACAATACCAGCAAAAAAATCGACAGTCCCGGCCAGATCGCCATCCACGGAGCATTGTCGACATAATTTTTAGCGGTATTGAGCATGCTGCCCCAGCTCGGCGCCGGCGGTTGCTGGCCAAGGCCCAGAAATGACAGGCTGGCTTCGGCAATGATGGCTGCCGCAATCGCCAGGGTCGATTGCACGATCAGCGGCGGCAGGATATTGGGCAGCACATGGCGCAAGGCAATGCGCCAGTGCGGATTGCCTACCGCGCGCGCCGCTTCGATGAAATCCTCGACTTTCACCGCCAGCACTTGCGCGCGGGTCAGGCGTATGAATACCGGCGTTGCGGACACGCCGATGGCAATCATCGCATTGGTGAGACTCGGGCCGAGAAAGGCGCCCAGAGCGATCGCCAGAATCAGGAACGGCACCGCCAGCATGGCATCGGTCAGGCGCGAAATCGCGGCATCGGTCCAGCCGCCGACATATCCGGCCAGGAGCCCGATCGGCACCCCCAGCGCCATCGAAATGCAGACCGATACCAATCCGGCCAGCAGCGATGCGCGTGCGCCCCAGATGACGCGCGAAAGCACATCACGCCCGAGTTCATCGGTGCCGAACAGGAAAGCCTGCGAAGGCGCCTTGCGGACTGCGCTCCAGCTCGTGGCAACCGGATCGTATGGCGCAATCCACGACGCGCACAACGCAATCGCCACAAACAGCAGCACGATGCATAAACCCAGCATCGCCCCGCGCCGCCGCAGCAAGCGCCGCCAGGCACGCCGGGCCGGCGTCGCTTCGCGCGGCAACGCCGCCTGTTTGACTGCAGCGCTCGCGGCAGGCGCAATTCCCGTATTGACAACGTTCATGGACTAACCCCGCAGCCGTGGATTGACGAAGAAATAGGCAAAGTCCGCCAGCAGGTTCAAGACGATGTAGACCGTCGATGTGAACAGCACCACGCCTTGCACCACTACATAATCGCGATTGAAAACCGCATCGACGATCAGCTTCCCGAAACCAGGAATCGAAAACACTTGTTCCGTCAAAACCGCTCCCGATAACAGGGTGCCGAATTCCAGCGCGCCCAGCGTAATGATCGGCGTCAACGCATTGCGCAACGCGTGTTTCAACACAACCGTACGCTCATCGAGTCCCTTGGCGCGGGCGGTGCGCACGTAATCGGCATTCAATACCTGCAGCATGGCGCTGCGGGTGTGGCGCATCAGCACAGCGGCAATCGCATTGCCCAGCACGAAGGCCGGCATGATCATTGCCGCCAGGTTGCCGCGCAAGTCTTCGAACGGGCTGACATAGCCGGATGCAGGCAGCCAGCCGAGGGAGACGGAAAACAGAAGTATCAACAGGATTCCGAGCCAGAAGTTCGGCGTCGACAAGCCCCATAGCGCTACCATATTGGCCGCGTAATCCCAGACTGAATTCTTGGCCACGGCCGAGATGATGCCGGCCGGAATGCCGATGACCAATGCGATGGCCATCGCCAGCGCCGCCAGTTCCAGAGTCACCGGCAACTTATCCTTGATCAGTTGCAGTACCGGTTGCTGGATGCGCAGCGACTCGCCCAGATCGCCCCGCGCGACGCCGCCGATCCAGTAGGCGTAACGCATCGGCAGCGGTTCATCGAGATGCATTTTCTTGTGCAGATAGGCCACCACATTCGGGTCCTGGTCTTCGCCGGCCAACACCACGGCCGGGTCGCCGGGCAGCAATTGCTGCAAGCAAAAGATGATGATCGTGACGAGAAAAACCGTCGGGATCACCGCAGCGAGTCGTTTGATGAGGTAAGCGAGCATGAATAATTTTCGGGATCGATTCGGGGGCCAATACAGCCAGGGTTGCCGGCACGTTCATCGCTGTGCCGGCATGGACAAACCTTACATTTTCAATCCTTGCACCCGTATCAATCCGTCGGGGACGGTGCGCACGCCGGTCATTTTTTTGTTATAGGCCCACAGCCAGTGGCGATGGTACAGATAGACGATCGGCCGTGCCGTGACAATGTCGTCGGCAACCTGATCGTACAGCTTGATGCGCTGCGCAACATCGACGGTGGCGCGCGCCTTGTTCAGGAGATCGTCGACTTTGGGGTTGCAGTACCCGGGATAATTCATCGACTGCTTGCATCCATAAAAGGTGTACAGGTTGCCGTCCGGATCGGGCCGGCCGCTCCAGTTCTTCACGTACGCCTCGTACTGTCCCGAGTCGGCGAGTTGGTAGGTGGTTGCGAATTCGGTCGACTGGATTTTAATGTCGAAGCCGGCTTCTTTCGCCATCGCCTGCACCACCTGCGCGACTTTCTGAGCATCGGAGGTGGTCGGCGTCATCAGCGTAAAGCTTGGGTGGGGCACGCCGGCCTCTTTCAGGAGGGCCTTGGCGCGAGCGATGTTGCGCTTCGGGAGCGGGTGATTCTTGGCATAGAACGGGTTCGACGGCGGCACCCATTGGTTGCCGACGTCTCCTTCGCCATCGGCAGCCACTTGCACGATGCCGCCGCGATCGAGCGACAGTTCCAGCGCTTCGCGCACGCGGACGTCGCGCCCGAGCGGATTGTTCTTCGCCATCTCGCCTTTACCGGTATTGATCGTGATGCCGACGTAGCCGAGCTCGGGGAAGCGCGCGACCGTGAACTTGTTTTCCGCTTTCAGTGACGCGATGTCGGAGGAGGCGACCCGTTCGATGATGTCGAGCTGCCCCGAGCGCAAGTTCGCCAGCCGAACCGTGGCGTCGACGATGGGCTGATAAATCACTTTGTCAAAGTGAATCGCTTCCTTGTTCCAGTAATTGGGGAAGCGCTCCAGCACGATGCGGTCCTGCGCCAGCCGTTCCTTGAATTTGAACGGTCCCGAGCATACCGGGTTGGCAGCGAAGCTGGTCGGGTTGGCCTGCGCCGCTTTGGGCGAGACCATCATGCCGGCACGGTCGGCCAGAATGCTGAGCAATGGTGCGAACGGCGTCGAGAGGGTCAATTTGACGGTCAGCTCGTCGACCACGTCGACGCTGGTGAGCGGCGCCAATTCACCCTTGCGGCTTGAGCCGGCCAGATTTTTGTGGCGATCGAGATTGAACTTGACGGCGGCGGCATTGAATTTTTCACCATCGTGGAAGGTGACACCCGGGCGCAGTTTCAAGGTCAGCACCTTGTTATCCGGCGACCATTGGTAAGAAGTAGCCAGTTGCGGAACGATGTTCAACTTCTCGTCGATGTCGACCAGTTTGTCGCACAGCGAGGCGAATACAAAACGGCCGACCATACTGCGTGCCAGCGTCGGGTCGAGCATATCCGGATCTTCGGCCAGGCCGATGCGCAGGGTTTGCGCGCCGGCGGCCGTCGCTGCGCTCAAGGCGAGCGTTGCGGCAAGGACGCGCAGGACGCGGCCAGTGGATAAGCAAGTGCGGGAAAAAGTGCGCATGCGATTAACTCTCCTGAGGAATAAGGGATGCACGGCGGTGCGGCCGGTCAAGGGTGAATACGGGATCAGGCATGTTCGGCGTCCTTCGGCAAAAAGGCCGCCTGCAATTGTTCGAGCCGTCGGTTCGGCACCCGCGCAGCGGCATCGGGCTGCAGCGCGAGCGGCAATGCGATGTCGCGCCAGAAGTGGCAGGCGACGCTGTGCCCGGCCTCGCCGGTCAAGACCGGCGCTTCATCGGCGCACCGTTGTTGCGCATGCGGACAACGGGTGTGGAAGCGACAGCCTGATGGAGGAGAAATCGGATTGGGCACATCGCCCTGCAACAACACCCGGTTAAGCACGCGTCCCGGTTCCGGCAAGGGAATCGCCGAAAGCAGCGCATGCGTGTACGGATGGCGCGGCTGCGAAAAGAGGCTCTCCTTATCGGCGTATTCGACGATCTGGCCGAGGTACATCACGGCCACATGCGACGCGATGTGCTTGACCACGGCCAGGTCGTGCGCAATGAATACGTAAGACAATCCAAGGCGCCGCTGGATATCCTGCAGTAAATTAACCACTTGCGCCTGAATCGACACGTCCAGCGCCGACACCGGTTCATCGCAGACAATCAGGCGCGGTTCGACGGCCAGCGCGCGGGCGATGCCGATGCGCTGCCGCTGCCCGCCGGAAAATTCATGCGGGTAGCGTTGCAGATATTGCGGCGCCAAGCCGACCAGGTCGAGCAACTCGGCAGCGCGCTCCTGCCGCCGGCCCGCGGCCAGACCATGCAAGGCCATCGGTTCGGTCAGGGTTTGCCCGACCGTCATGCGCGGATTGAGCGACGAATACGGGTCCTGGAAAATCATTTGCATCTCGCGCCGCCGCGCCCGCATTGCGGCCGGCGGCAAGCTCGTCAAATCCTCGCCGTCGAACCAGACCCGGCCGGCGGTGGCTTCCAGGAGCCGCAGCAGCAGCCGGCCGACGGTCGACTTGCCGCAACCGGATTCACCGACCAAGGCCATGGTTTGGCCGGCGCCCAATGTAAAACTCACGCCGTCGACCGCGTGGACGACGGCATCGCCGCGCCCGAACAAGCCGCGCGGCAGCGGAAAATGTTTAACGAGGTTGTCCACCTGCAGCAGCGGCGGCGTCAACACCGGCACAGCGGCGACTGCATCGTCATGCATCGTCATGCCGCCTGCTCCCAAGGCAGCGCCAGCGGCGCCTTCCAGCAGGCGGCGAAATGGCCGGCAGCCTGTTCGGTCAAGGGCGGTGCGGCGGCCTCGCAGCGGGCATCGGCAAACGGGCAGCGGGCGGCAAAGCGGCACCCTGCCATGACCGTCATCGGCGTGGGCACCTGGCCCTCGATGGCAGCCAGGCGGGTTTGCGCCAGATGCAGTTTGGGGATCGAGCCGAGCAAGCCGATGGTGTATGGATGCTGGGGTTCGGCGAACAGCCGCTCGACGCTGGTGCGCTCGACCACGCGGCCGGCATACATGACTGCGACTTCATCGGCCAATTCCGCAATCACGCCCAAATCGTGGGTGATCAAAATGATCGCGGCGCCGGTATCGGCACGCAGCGCGCGCATCAATTCCAGCACCTGCGCCTGAATCGTGACGTCGAGCGCGGTGGTCGGTTCGTCGGCGATCAGCAATTGCGGCTCGCACGCCAGCGCCATTGCAATCATCACGCGCTGGCGCATGCCGCCGGAGAGTTTATGAGGATAGGCATCGATGCGCTGTTCGGGTGAGGGAATGCGCACGCGCCGCAGCATCTCGATCGCGTGGACGCGAGCGCGAGCGTGGTCCATATCGCGATGGCAGCGAATCGCCTCGATCAACTGGTCGCCGACGGTAAAGGCCGGATTCAACGACGTCATGGGCTCCTGGAAAATCATCGCGATCCGGTTGCCGCGCAAGGCGCGCAGATCCCGCTCCGGCAGTTGCGTCAGATCGACGCCGTCGAAAGTGATCGAGCCCGCCGCAATCCGCCCCTGGCCCTTCGGCAGCAAGCCCATGATCGACAAGGAGGTGACGCTTTTGCCGCAGCCGGATTCGCCGACGATGCCCAGCGTACGGCCCGCCTCCACCGAAAAACTAATGCCGTCGACGGCGGTGAATTCGCCGCCGTCGACTTTGAAACGGGTTGTCAGATCCCGCACCTCCAGCAATGCGCTCATGCGGGCGTCTCCGCCGTCCGGGTACGCTCGCGGCCGATCATGCACATTGGGTAGCCTTGCCCGCTGCAAATGAGCAGCGCAGCCGCCTGCTGTGCCGGGTCCCGGAGATCGGGAATTTGTTCCAGTGTTGTCGACATGGCGTTCCAAGGTTGGGACATGGTCAGGCCTCATGCAAGCAGTGTGCCAACGCTACGGCACTTGCGTTCCGGACAATAACAATAGCACATGTCCCGCCTCGTGCTGCGAAACGTCCGACTTCTTCGAAGCATCGATCGGACATTCGATGAAGCACGCTGATGCACTCAAATGCTGCATAGGCACTCCATCGATTGGACATTCGACGAAGCGCCCATGCACAACGGTGCCGTATATGCACTCAAATGCCGCATATGCACTCAAATTGGACAAATGGGAAAGGCGCGATGAAATCAGCCGCGGCCTTCGGGGCAGCGCGGCAGCATGCCTGCGGACATAACGCGGATACCGCTGCGCGGCTTGCTGAAGCCGGCTGATCGAACGTTTTCCGGACGACGGATCATCGCCAGTTCCGTACTGACGATGATCCGTCGCCCCCGTTTCGTCAGGCGCGCCTGGCCATCGCCTGTGCGACGGACAGCATGGTCTGCGCCGCCGTTTCGGCCTCTTGCGCCGTCACGTCAAGGTGCGTGGTGGCGCGAATGAAGTTGCCGCCGATCGCACGCACCCGCACGCCTTCGGCCAGGCAGCGCTTGGCGAAGGCCTCGGCGTCGATGGATGCCGGGTCGAAGGTAAAGCGCAGGATGTTTGAACTCGGCTGCACCGGGTCGAAGCGGAACAGATTGCTGGCCGACAGCGTGCGCCAGATCGATTGCGCGTTCGTATTGTCGGCCTTGAGTTGCTCGATGTGGTGCTCCAGGGCGTACAGGCCGGCGGCGGCCAGTACGCCGGATTGCCGCATTGCGCCGCCCAGGCGGTATTTCCATTGCCAGGCTTCACGCACAAAGTCGACGCTGCCGCACAGGACGGCTCCCACCGGGCAGCCCAGCCCTTTGCTGAGATCGATCCACACGCTGTCCCAACCGGCAGCGTAGTCCGCAGCGGCGATACCGGTGGCTGCAGTCGCGTTCAGCAGCCGCGCGCCGTCCATGTGGCATTTCAAGCCGTGCGAGCGGGCAGCATCGCGCACCGCCTGCAGTTGCGGCAAGGACCAGATGGCGCCGCCGGAAAAATTCGTGGTCTGTTCGACAGAGAGCAGCGTCGAGCGCGGCGCCGTTCGGGTACGCGGCCGTATCGCATCGACCATCTGCTGCGCTTCAAAGATGCCGTGCGGCGACTGCAACGCCCAGACCGACACCCCGGCGAGTGCGGAAGCGCCCGCCGCTTCCGTACAATAAATGTGCGATTGATGGTCGCAAATCAGTTCGTCGCCAGGCCGCGTGTGGGTGAGGATGGCCGCCAGGTTGCACATGGTGCCCGACGGCATGAACACGCCGGCTTCCTGGCCCAGCAGGTGCGCCACCTTCTCGCACAATTGCAATGTGGTCGGGTCGTCGTCCGACTGCTCGTCGCCGACCACCGCCTGTGCCATGGCGGCCCGCATGCCGGGCGTCGGCCGGGTCTGGGTGTCGCTATAGAGATCGATGCAATGTGGTTTCATATAAGTACGTTCAGGAATATTGATGGTGTTTGCCGCTCGATTGATCAAGTAGCGTGACGGGAAGATGCCCCTCGAGGAACGCGAGACCATCCAAGCTTACCATCCGGGTTATTCGATTGCTCGTTACGCTTGCTTAAGGGCCGGCGCGCTGCTCGATCGCGGGCGGCAGGCGCTCATGCCAGTCGGTCGCCTGCTGGCAGGCTTGACCGATTCGCAGCGCCAGCGCTTCCTCATAGCCGCGACAGACGATCTGCAGCGAGGTCGGCAAGCCCTCGGCGTTGAAGCCGTTCGGCAGCACCAGCGCGCACATGTCAAGCAGGTTGACGAAGCGCTGAAGGCGGGTCGGTTGTTGGCTCTGGTCCACCTCTTCCAATCGAATTGCCGCCGTCGCCGTGCTTGGGGTCAGGAATGCGTCCACCCCCGCCATCGCGGCTTCCATCTCCACCTTCATCTCGTCGCGGCGGCGCAGCGTCGCCAGGTAATCGCGGGCCGAGATGCCGGCTCCGCTGAGCAGCCGGCGGCGGACGACATCGTCGAGCTTCGCGCTTGGATCCTCGGCGATGTGGCCGTTCAGGAAATAAGCCTCCCCCATCGTGATGTTGACCATCGAGACAAAATCCGCCAGGCGGAACGGCAGAGCGATGTCGACGATCTCCGCGCCGAGCCCGGCCAGCAGCGCGAGCGATCGGTCGTAGGCCTCCAGCACATCCGCCGCCACGCCCGATCGCTCCTGCGCCGGCAGCCGCGCGAGCCGCAGGCCGCGCACGCCGCGCTCCAGGGTCGGCATCACATCGGCCGCCGGACGTCCGTGCGTGAGCGGATCCAGCGGGTCCGGACCCTGCAGGATGTCGTACAGCAGCGCCACGTCGCGGACCGTGCGCGCCATCGTGCCGGGCGTGTCGAGAGTGGGGCTGAGCGGCAGGATGCCATGCGTGCTGATCCGGCCGATCGTCGTCTTCAGTCCGGTGATGCCGCACCAGGCGGCCGGCTGGCGGACCGAGCATCCGGTGTCGGTGCCGAGCGCCCAAGGCACCAGACGCGCCGCCACTGCGACGCCGGAGCCGCTGCTCGATCCCCCGGGCGTGCGCGGCACCTCGGCGTCCCACGGGTTCCAGGGCGTGCCCATGTGCTGGTTCATGCCCCAGGAGCCGCAGGCGAACTCTACCGTGTGCGTCTTGCCGAGCACGATCATCCCCTGGCTCACCAGGCGACGGACGACCGTCGCCGTGGTAGTCGCGCGATGATTCAGCCGGCTCGCGGAACCGCCGGTCGTGACCCGCCCTTCGATGTCTATGATGTCCTTGAGCGCAATTGGGATGCCGTGCAAGGGACCGAGCGCATGGCCCGAGCGAATCGCCTTGTCGGCCGCCTCCGCCGCAAGCCGCGCCTCCGGCGCATAGACCGCCACGAAGGCGTGCAGCTTCGGATCGTGCTTCGCGATCCGCGCCAGCAGCGCATCCATCAGATCGACCGGCGACAGACGCCGCGCCGCGATGTCGCGCGACAGGACGTGAGCCGGAAGGAGAGAAGGATCGTTGTTCATGTCTTGCTCCTAGTGCAGACTGATCAGGGTCAGATCGACGAGCCAGGACTGCGCCGGGACAAACCCATGCACCTTCTTGTTCAGCGCGCGCGGATTCAGATCGTGCACGATGTAGAGCCATGGCGGATTGTCCACCAGACGTTCATGCGCTGCGCGGAAGGAGGCCTGGATCGTTGCCGGGTTCGTTGCGTTCGCCGCGGTATCCAGCGCCGCCTCGAACTTGTCGTCCTTCCATTGCGCGAAATTCGAGCCGACCGGCGAGAAATTGGCCGCGGCGAAATAGCGCGCCATCATGCCGATGTCAATCGAAGGCGAGCCGACATTGACCGCCATCGCTCCGTGCAGCCCCGGATTGTCGGGCGCCAGACGCGCCGCGCCCATCAGCACATTCGCTTCCACGACATCGAACTTCACGTCCACGCCGCAAGCCTGCTTCAGGTTTTGCTGCAGCAGTTCGTTCATCGGCAGCGGCAGCATCTGGCCGGAGCCGGCATTCGAGATCATCACCTTGAACGACAGCGGCTTCTGCGCGCCATAGCCGGCCTCGGCCAGCATCGCCTTGCCCTTCGCCGGATCGAAGGTGTACCGGTTGACCGGTTTGCCGAAGGCCGGATCGTTCGGCTTGAGCCAGCCGACGGCGGGCTCCGCGGTGCCGTTCAGCAGCGACACCAGGGCCTTGCGGTCGACGCAATAGTTCAGCGCCTGCCGCACGCGCACGTCCTTGAACGGGCTGTTGGCGGCGCCCGTGTTGTAAAACCACGGCCAGACATGCGGATAGGAATTGGTCGAGATGGTGTAGCCGGCGGCCTTCAGGGATGGAATGCCGTCGGGCGGCGGCACTTCGATCCAGTCCACCTGACCCGAACGCAGCGCCGCCAGGCGAGTGTTGGCTTCCGGTATCGGCAGCAGCAGCACGGAATCGAGCTTGGCCTTGTGTCCGGCATCCCAGTAGCCGTCCCAGCGCGCCAGCCGCACCGATTGTCGCGGGGTGACCTGGGTGATGCGGAACGGTCCGGTGCCGGCGGCCGGCAGCGTGGCGACGCGGGCCCAATCATGTCCCGCCTTCTCGAAGGAGGCCGGCGAGGTGAACAGCACGTAGACCACCATCGATGGGAAATAGGAGGCCGGCTTGGTCGTGGTGAGCGCGACCGTGTTGTCGTCGATCTTCTTGTAGCCGGCCAGCACCGGCACGCGAGAGCGCGTGATGCCGGTGGCCCCCGCCTCGAACTGCGGACTGTCTTTATTGAAGTAGCGGTCCAGATTCCAGATCACCGCATCGGCGTTGAAATCGGTGCCGTCATGAAACTTGATGCCGTGCCGCAGGTGGAAGATCCAGGTCTTCTTGTCGCCCGGCGCCTGCTCCCATTTTTCGGCCAGTCCCGGCCGCAAGGTCGCCAGCCGGTCGGCATGCGTCAGGTCCCAGAGCACCAGTCCCTCGAAGATCGGATAGCCGAGGAAGCGCATGCCCTCCCAGCCGTTATTCGGCATGCCGGTGGTGGTCGGGATATCGGCCGCAGTCATGGCGATGCGCAGCGTCTCCTCGGCCGAGGCCGGCGACAGCGAGAGCAGCGAACCGGCCAGAGCCAAGGCCAGATGGGACAAGACCGCACGGGAACGAGTATTCATGATGGATGGTTCTCCTTATGGTTGGTTAATGTCAGGCCGGCATCGGACTAGGCCCGCACATCCATGGCCGCGCGCAAGCCGTCGCTGACCATGTTGAAGCAGATGCTGGTGACGAAGATGCAGAAGCCGGGCAGCACGGTGATCAGCGGCTGGGTGTAGATCGCGCCGCGCAGGGTGTTCAGCATCAGTCCCCATTCCGCGTCCGGCGGTTTGGTGCCGAGGCCGAGAAAGGACAGACCGGCGGCAAGGATCATCGACACGCTGATCAGGCTGGTCGCGTAGACGAAAATCGGACCCAGCACGTTGGGCAGCACGTGCACGCGGACGATGGTGAAGCTGCCGGCGCCGGTGGCCCGCGCGGCCTCGATGTAATCGAGCTCCCGAACGCCGGTGGTGACCGCCTCCGCCACCCGGATGATCGGCGGAATAAAGACCAGCGTGAGAGACAGGATGATGTTGAAGATCCCGCCGCCCAGCGCGCCGCTGATGGCGACCGCGAGCAGCACCGAGGGAAAGGCGAAGAACACGTCGGTGATGCGCATGATCATCATGTTCACCCAGCCGCCGGCAAAGCCGGCGACGATGCCGAGCAGGCCGCCGATCGTGAGGGCGATGACGACGGGGGTGATGCCGAGAAACCAGGAGATGCGCCCGCCATAGAGGAGGCGCGTCAGCATGTCGCGTCCGAGTTCGTCGGTGCCGAGCGGGTAATGCTCGAAACCGACCGGCATCAGCCGGTGCAGCATGTCGCTCTGGAACGGGTCGTGCGGAGCCAGCATCGGGGCGAACAGGATCGCTGCCGACATCAGCAGTAAAACCGCGCCGAAGACGATCGTGGTCTTGTCGCGCCGCAGCCGGCGCGCGACGCCATGCCAGTAGCCGCGACTCTGCGACGCCGTCTGCGTGGTGCGGATCGCGAGATCCGCCTGGGTAGCCGAGATGCCGGTCATGAGCGTTTGATCCTTGGGTCGAGGGCGGTCTGGAACAGATCGACCAGCAGGTTGAGCGTAACGAAGAACATGGCCAGGACCAGGATGGTTCCCTGCAGCACCGGGATGTCGCGCTGGAAGATGGCGTTGTTCAGCAGGAACCCGGTGCCGGGCCAGCTGAACACGGTCTCGACCAGAATGGAGCCGCCCATCAGATAGCCGAGCTGCAGGCCCATCACCGCCGAGGCGTTCGGCGCCGCGTTCTTGACCACGTGGAGAAACAGGTCGCGCCGCAGCATGCCTTTGCCGCGCAGCGTCGTGACGAAGTCCTGATTGAGGATCTCGACCACGATGCCGCGCACGGTGCGGGTAATGATGCCCATCGGGATCATTGCCAGCGTCACTGCCGGCAGCACCAGGTGCTGCAGATGTTCCCAGTCCCATAACCATACCGCGGAGCCGTCCGGTCCCGCCCCCATCGCCGGCAGCACATTCAGCATGACGCCGAATATCACCACAAGCACCATGCCGAGCCAGTAGTGCGGCAGCGATACGCCGGCCACCGCGATGCCGACCAGGGTACGGTCGATCCAGGTGCCGCGGAATGCAGCGGCGAAGCCGCCGAACACCGAGCCGAACACGAAACCGAGCAGCGCCGCGATCACCGAAAGCCGCAAGGTGTTCCCGATCGCATCCGCCAGATCTGCCCAAACCGGCCGGCCGGTGGCGAGCGAACGCCCCAGATCCCCGTGTACGACATGCGTCAGCCACAGCCCGAATTGCACCGGCAGCGGCTTGTCGAGCCCGTATTCCTGTTTGAGTTGCAGCACCAGCTCCTGCGGCGCGTCGGGCGGCAGGATGGCGTTGATCGGATCGCCCGGCGCGATATGCACCAGCATGAAGCAGACGAGGCTGACCGCGAGCGCAATCGGTATCGTATAGATGACCCGGCGCAGCAGGTAGATGATCACAGGCAGTTCCTTCTTGTTGTTCCGGTTGTCGACATGGTCAAACGGCATCCGCCACGCGCACGCAACGCGCGGCGCGATCGGAGCAAGGCCGGCGCACTGCCGGCACCTCGGTCAGACAGGCGGGCTCCGCCTGGCTGCAGCGCGGCGCAAAGGCGCAGCCCTGCGGCAGCCGCTCGAGATCGGGCGGCGCACCGGGGATCGTTACCAGGCGCTCGCCGCGCATGCCGGGATGCACGGTGGCGCCGAGCAGCCCCTGCGTGTAAGGGTGCAGCGGCCCGCGCATCAGCGCGCCGGTCGGCCCCTCCTCGATGAAACGGCCGGCATACATGACGGCAATCCGGTCGGCGATCTCGCCGGCCACGCCGAGGTCGTGCGTCACGAAGATGACGCCCATCCCCAATTCCTGCTGCAGGCGCCGCAGCAGCAGCAGGATCTGGATTTGCACGGTAGCGTCGAGCGCAGTGGTTGGCTCGTCGGCCAGCAGCAGCTTCGGGCGGCAGGACAGCGCCATGGCAATCACCGCCCGCTGGCGCAGCCCGCCCGACAGCTCGAAAGGATAGGCATCAAGGCGCTGCCTGGCCGAAGGGATCTGCACCAGCTCGAGCAGCTCGAGCGCGCGGCGCTCGGCCTCGGCACGGCTAGTGCCCTCATGGCGGACGATGGTCTCGGCGATCTGGGTGCCGATCTTGAAAACCGGGTCCAGCGCCGTCATCGGTTCCTGGAAGATCATCGAAACGACGCCGCCGCGCAAATCGGCGAGCTGCCGCTCGGAGGCCGCGATCACGTCCTGGCCGTCGATTCGCATCGTGCCGGACATCACGGTCTTACGCGGTGGGTTGAGACGCATCAGCGAACGCAACATCACCGATTTGCCCGATCCGCTCTCACCCAGGACGCAAAGCGTCTCGCGTGGCGCGAGGTCGAAATCGATGCCATTGACGGCGTTCACGGTCGCGTCCTTGGACACGAAGGAGACCTTCAGGTCGCGTACTTGCACCAGGGGTTCCATCACGTCCTCTCAGGCTGTGCGCGCAGCGAACGGCTATGGCCGCCGTTGTGCTGGGCCATCAGACAGGCCGCGAAGTGGGCGTCGCCGACCGCCGCCAGGGCCGGTCCCTGCTCGCCGCAGACCGGCTCGGCATGCGCGCAGCGGGTGCGGAAGTGACAGCCGGACGGCGGGTTGACCGGGTTGGGAGGATCGCCGCTCAGCGGCGGCTCGGTGCAGCGGCGGTCCGGGTCCATCGATGGCCGGCTGGCGAGCAGCGCCGCGGTATAGGGATGTGCCGCGCCGGCATAGATTGCGTCCACAGGCCCGACCTCCACCACGCGTCCCAGATACATCACCAGCACGCGGTCCGACATATGCTGGACGACGTTGAGGTCGTGGCTGATGAACAGATAACTCAGGTCGTATTGCGCCTTCAGGTCGACCAGCAGATTAAGCACCTGGGCCTGGACCGATTTGTCGAGCGCGGAGACCGGCTCGTCGAGAATCAGAAGCCGCGGCCGGAGCGCCAGCGCGCGGGCGATGTTGATCCGCTGGCGCTGCCCGCCCGAAAGCTCATGCGGGTAACGGCGGCCGAACTGGTCAGGATTGAGCCCGACGGCGGCGAGCAACTCATGCGCCGCGGCGAGCGACGCCCGTTTGTCGAGCCCGTGCACGCGTGGCGCGAAGGCGATAATTTCCTCAATCGTCATGCGGGGATTCAGCGAAGAGTAGCTGTCCTGGAACACCATCTGCACCTGGCGGCGATATTCCTTCAGCGTCAACCCGCGCGATCCGACGGTCAGCCCGTCGAATACCACCTCCCCGGCAGTCGGCTGCATGAGGGACATGATCAGCCGCGAGGTGGTGGACTTGCCACAGCCCGATTCGCCGACGATGCCGAGCGTCTCGCCTTTGCGCAGATCGAAGCTCACGCCAGCGACCGCCTGGACCTTGCCGGGGCTGCGCCCGAACAGGCCGCCCTTCAGCGGAAAGTGCTTGATCAAACCCCGTACGCTCAACAACGGCTGTGCCGGGCCCCCGAGATCGGGAATTTGTTTCAGTGTTTCGAACATGCTATTCCAAGGTTGATACGTGGATTAGCTTTGTGCAAGTAATGTGCCACTGGTGTAACGGACATTTAATGCAGTGCACCCATGCGCAACGATGTCGCGCATATGCCTGAAACCTGAATACGTCTCCGCGGACGCACCTGAATGTTGCACACCCTTCCGAATGTCTCCGCATATGAACCAAAATGTCGCATATGCATCAAATTGGACAAGCGGAAGGAGCGCGATGAAGTCAGAGCCCGACCGGGTACCCATCCTTGCGATGATCGGACGCCGCCATATAACCGCCATTGTCCAGACGCAGTGCCGCCTGCGCGCTGCCAAACTCGACATCGAAGCGCTCGGCAACCGTAACCGGATGTCCACGCGAGACCAGTCCGTCAATCGTAGCCTGCGGCATGTTCCATTCGACGGTAACTCCATGATTGTCGTCAAGCACACGGAAGCGCGGCGCGTCGCTCGCTGCCTGCGGGTTCAGTCCCTGGTCGACAATACGCGAGACCATCTGCATATGGCCCTGCGCCTGCATGGATCCGCCCATGAGGCCGAAGCTCATCAGCGGCCGGCCATTCTGCATCAGGAAGCCGGGAATGATGGTGTGGAAGGGACGCTTTCCAGGCGCCACTTCGTTCAGATGGCCCGGACGCAGATTGAAGCCCCAGCCGCGATTTTGCAATGCGATGCCGGTATTCGGCACCACCACGCCCGAACCGAAGCCCTTGAAGTTGGACTGAATAAACGAAACCATCATGCCGTTGCGGTCCGCCGCGGTCAGGTAGACCGTGCCGCCGTCATGTGGTTTGCCGGGGCGTACCGGCGCTGCGCGCTCGGGGTCGATCAGCTTGGCGCGTTTCGCGAGGTAGGCAGAGTTGAGCAGATCGGCCGCCGTTACTTCCGTCATGCGATCCACGTCGCCGACGTATTCATGCAGGTCGGCAAACGCCAGCTTCATCGCCTCGATCTTCAGGTGCATCGCCGGCGCGGAATCAGAGTCCATGCTCTTCAAATCGAAATGCTCAAGCATGCCTAGCGCCATCTGCGCCGCAATGCCTTGACCGTTGGGTCCGATCTCATGCAGTTCAACATCCCTGTAACGGATACCGATCGGCTCGACCCAGTCCGCCTTATGCGCGGCGAGGTCGGCTTCGGTGAGCGCGCCGCCGGTATTGCGCGCGTGCTGCGCAATCGCATGGGCCAGTTCGCCATGGTAAAAATCGTCGCCCTTGGTGCGCGCGATCCGCTCGAGCGTATTTGCCTGTCCCGGGCAAATGAAGCGCTCTCCCTGCAGCGGCGCACGGCCATTGGGCGCGAACGCTTCGCGGTAGCCCGGCTCATCGATCAGATCGCTGATCTGCTTTTGCCACTGATTGTGCACGTTGTGCGAAACCAGGTAGCCGTCACGCGCGTAGCGCAGCGCCGGCTCGAACAGGTCTTCGAACGGCAGGCTGCCAAAGCGTTCCCACGCGGCGCGCCACGCTGAAACGGTGCCCGGCACCGTCACCGAGTCCCAGCCCCGCTTCGGCATTTCCTGGTATTTGGAGAAGTACTCGCGCGTCCATGCCGCCGGCGCGCGGCCCGAGCCGTTCAAGCCGTGTAATTTCTTTCCATCCCAAATCAAGGCAAACGCGTCGCCGCCGATGCCGTTGTTGCACGGCTCGACCACGGTCAAGGCGATTGCCGTCGCCAGCGCTGCGTCCATTGCATTGCCGCCGCGTACCAGCATCTGCAAGCCGGCCGATGAAGCCAGCGGCTGCGAGGTGGCGACGACATTGTCGGCGACCAGCGGCAAACGTTGCGACGTGTAAGGGAAGGTCCAAAAAGTGTTTTTATTTGATTGCATGTTCTCTCGATGTAAATAACAGCTGACGGGAAATCAGCTGTGACAAGCCGTCCAGTTTACGGCGGTTGGAAAACCGTCGGCGCGGTCAAGCGCGTCCACGCAAAGGATATCAGGAATTGCACGACCTCTTTCGGCATGCCGGCCGGAGCCAGCAAGGCGTGCCGATTTTTGCGCTCGAAACCGCGCAAACCGGATGCGCACCGACGGCTGCATTCAGCAATATATATGCCAATTCGGTAGACGCAATGCAGCACCAGTTTGGGGCAGCCTTTTGACAATAACCTCAAACCGCTCTAAGGCGCAGCACCGGGCCTTGTCCGCAAGAGACTTGCCGCTCAACTGCCTTCGTATACATTTCTCGTAACGGCGCAAATCAGAATCCATGGCGCAAATAAAAAGACCTCCGAGCCGGAGGTCTTGTCAGTGCTGGCGGCGGGTGCAGTCTTGCGCGGACCTGTCTGCGCACCCTGTTCCCTGTATTCGACGGACATCAATCGGTGCTCTTGGGCATGGACGGCGGAGGAATGGCATCACCGGGTCCTCATCAAAAGAGAAAGGCGCCCGCAGGCGCCTTTCCATCTTTCACTTGCCGTGACAGGCGTCGGTCATTAAAAGGTATGGCGAATACCGAGATTGAGCGCTTTATCGCCTGACCCGGTCTCAATCGCATTGCCCACGGTGTAGCTTGCGCCATTCTTGTTATTGATAACCGCGTACGCAGCGTAGAGATCGGTGCGCTTGGACAAGGCATAACGGTATCCGATCGCCGACTGAGTGGCATCCTGATTGGCCGCGGTCTTGTCGTTCTTGCGTATGTACGACGCTAAAATCGTGTGCGGGCCAAACGGCACGGTGACGCCGAGCAGCACGTCGGTGCTATCGGTCGTCACCGACGCCGCCGTTGGCGCGACTGCGTAGTTATACGGATTCGCAAGATTGCGCAGCGGAGAACTGAGCGGCCCTTTGTCGATCCCGTAGGCGAAATGCAGTTTCGCTACGGCGAATTTGTAGGTCGCTGCAAGGAGAGTGTTCTTTGCGGACGCGAGGGTCGTGGTTGCCGTATCGTTGTTGCGGTTATGGTAGGCCAGGCGTACGTCGAGCGGTCCCGCCGCATAACCGACCTCAGCACCGATTTGGCGTCCTGCACCGGCATTGCCCGCGACTTCACCGAAACCATACGCAAATTCGCCGCTGAATCCGTTCAGATCAGGGGTGGCGTACTTGACTGTATTGTCCATGCGGCTGCCGGCGTTGCCCGTCGCCTGAAGGATGTTGACCGAATCCCCGGCAGATCCATTACTGAATGGATCGGCAAAGCTCGTCGTCAGGTATTGAGGGGTGTATTGGCGACCGAGCGTGACGGTGCCAAAGCCTCCTTTTAATCCGGCGTAAGCCTGGCGGCCGAACAGAAGACCGCCTTGGCCGAGCGCACCCGTGTCAGCCTGGAACCCGTTTTCCAGTAAAAACAATGCGGACAATCCCCCGCCCAGATCTTCCGTCCCTTTAAACCCGATCCGGGAACCCGCGCTGACGCCGCTCGACAATTTGTTGACCGGACCCGCCGCCCCTCCCCGTTCGAGGACAACGGCCTCGTCGATCAGTCCGTAGATCGACACCGATGAGGATTGTGCAGAAGCATAGTTCGTTACGGCCGCCAATGCAGCCAGGACACAAAGCGTTTTTTTCATTAGATAATTCCCCAGTTTATAAAATTGAACTTGCTTTGAGCGCGCCTGTTGCCGGCAACGCCCTGACCGGCATTACCCGGTTTCCTCCTCCAGCACGGCGACGCTTGCGCATCATGCGCAAGAAGGCCGCCGAACCGGCTCTGCCTTATTCAGCTTCCCGGCACGTTGTAAATTTCAGGGAAGAACACATCCTTCCAGCTGTTCGGCTTGTGCTTGATCGAGCCTGTGTCGAACATGAAGTCGGCAAACTTTTTAACGCCATAAGGCGAGGTGGTAAAGACCAGGTTCGGATCTTCGAGCTGCTTCTGGACGTCGGCCAGCGAGATCGTCTTGTCACCGGAGATTTTCAGATAGGTTTCGGCTGCCGCCTTTTTATCCTTGTTGATGAAGTCGATCGCCTCGGTGAATGCCGCAAGCACCGCCTTGTAAGTGCGTGGATTGTTATCATGGAACTTGCTGCTCGAATAAATTAACGAGAAAGAGCTTTTCCCGCCCATCACATCATCCGAGTTCAGGATGCGGTGCACGCCCGGCTGCTCCAGTTCTCGGTACATGTATGGCGGCGACGTGAAGTGCGCGGTGATGTCGCGCTTCGACAGGAAGGCGGCAAGGCCGTCCGGGTGCGCCATCGACACCGATATGGCATCGAGCTTGGCGTAATTTTCCTTGCCCCATTCCTTGGCTGCCGCCATCTGCATGATGATCGCCGGGATCGAGACCTTGACCGAGCTGACGGCGATCTTGTCCTTTTCAGTGAAATCGCGAATGCTCTTGATCGCAGGGTTGGTGACGTTCAGCCACATCGGCGAGGTAAACGTGCCGGCCATGCCTTTGATCTCGTTGCCGGTACCTTTGGTGCGGGACCAGATCGTCAAGACCGACGGCGGACCGTTACTGCCGATATCCGCATTTCCGGAAAGCAGGCTTTCGTTGACCGTCGATGGATTGCTCAACGTGAGATATACGCCTTTCACGTCGCCCAGACCGGCTGCCTTGGCATGCTTCTCGACCAGCTTCTGATCTTCCATCACCATCAACGGCACGAATGCCAGACCGTACAGCTTGACAATGCGAACCTGGTTTACTTCGGCCAGGGCACTGCTGCATCCCAGGACTGCGCATGCTGCAGCAATAAACAATCGGCGGTCAAACTTCATCACTTGCTCCATTCATTAAAAAAATTGAGGTCACCCGATTCGTTATCCGGTAAAACAATGTGCTGACTACGATGCCTGCATTACGATTGCATTCCCCACTTGCGCACGGTCTTGCGTTCGATTGCCTTGAAGATCAATCCCTCGACGATCAGACCGATCAGAATCACGGAAAACAGTCCGGCAAAGACGTTGGCGATTTCCAGCTGATTCTTGTTTTCATAAATGAACCAGCCGAGGCCGCCGGTGCCGGAACTGGCGCCGAACACCAATTCCGCCGCGATCAGCGTACGCCATGCGAACGCCCAGCCGATCTTGAGCCCGGTCAAAATGCTTGAAAACGCTGCCGGCACCAGAATCCGGGCCACCAGGCTGAAGCCGTTCAAGCCGTAGTTGCGGCCCACCATGCGCAGCGTCGGCGACACCGACCTGAAACCGGAATGCATGTTGAGCGCCACCGGCCACAACACCGAATGCACCAGCACGAACATCACGCTGCCATTGCTCAGGCCGAACCAGATCAGCGCCAGCGGCAGCAATGCGATCGCCGGCAGCGGATTGAACATCGAGGTCAGTGTCTCCAGCAGATCGTTGCCGATGCGGGTACTGATTGCGAAGGTGGCCAGCAAGGCTGCCAAAACCATGCCGATCGAATAACCCTGCAACAGCAGTTTGATCGAGAACCAGACCCGGGCCGGAATCACGCCATCGACCACTCCATGGTAAAGCGCGATCAGGGTATCGCTGCATTTCGGGAACAGCAGCGGCTCGTTCAGCATGGTGGCATAAACTTGCCAGAGCGCCGCCAGCAACAGCAACAGCACGCTCTTGCGCAGATAAGCGTTGTCCCACAACTTTTCCCAGACCGGGCGCGGTTGTTCCACCACGTCGAAGTCTTTGCTGGTATTGCGCCTGATTTCAGGGCGCACCGCCAATTCAATTCTGTTATTCATGGACGGCATCCTCCTCAACCTTGTCGAGGAACAGCATGTCGTGAATTTCATCCGACAGTTTTTTTCCGGTGCGCGGATCGATATCATCGTTACCGGTGCTGTTGAGTTCCGCCTTGACCTGCCCGGGATGCGGCGACAGCAGCAGAATCCGGTTACCCACCTTGACCGCTTCTGGAATCGAGTGCGTGACGAACAGAATGGTGAAGTGCGTCTCGTCCCACAGCTGCAGTAATTCGTCCTGCATTTTTTGCCGCGTGAGCGCATCGAGCGCCGCATACGGTTCGTCCATCAGCAGAATGTCCGGCTCCATCGCCATGCCGCGCGCGATGGCAACCCGCTGCTTCATGCCGCCCGACAGGGTGTGCGGATAGCTGTCGGCAAACTTGCCGAGATTTACCTTTTCGATGTACTGCATCGCCTTGTCCTCCGCGGCGCGGCCGGTAAAGCGGCCGCTGGAAGTTAGCGCGAACATGACGTTTTCCTTGACCGTCTTCCAGGGCAGCAACTGGTCGAATTCCTGAAAAACGAATACCCGATCCGGGCCCGGTTTGGTGATCACTTCGCCATGGAGCCGCATGCTGCCTTCCACCGGCTTGATATAGCCGCCCACCGCTTTAAGCAGGGTCGACTTGCCGCATCCGGAGGGCCCGAGCAACACATAGCGATCCGATTTGAATACATCGAAGTCAACACGGTAAGTTGCCGTCACCAGATGATCGCGCGTCTTGTATTGCAGGGTAACGCCCCGCACTTCAAGCAGCGGACTCGATCCGGGAAGAGGCGGATTGATATTTTGATTCATGTCTCAGATGTTTTTTCGTAAATTTTCGGTTCAAATAACCTGCGCGAACGCGGGCGCTGCATGCATTGTCCTTCGCTATTTGCAACCGGAATGCATTTGATTTAACCATTCGGAAATTTTTTTGACTAATTGATATTTCAAAACTATTTTTAAGAAATTTGCATGAATACTCCCGAAGGCCGTTTCAATATGCATATGTTATGCCATGTCAGTTTCAGTAAATCGGCATCGCGCAGCACCAGAACAGTTCAAGCCGACGTCGAAAATGGCACGACACAGGCATCTATCAACGTATGAACCATAAAGGCCGCCTTCGGTTCGCGACAACCGTTAAACGAAACGGGCAAGGCCGCACGAAATTGGCGCACCTCCGCCGGCTTCATTGATCTTTTGCTACCAAGGGCGAGTCTCCACCAGAAGCTGTGACGCGCACCTGCGCGCATCTGCGTTTCAAGTTCAAATCAGTGCTGCTTTACCAACGCCAATGCGGATCGCCCCGGCGCTTATCTTTCCGGCGTGGCTTGCTTGATAACAGCCACGGCATTCATCTCGATCAACGCGTCATAATGCAAGGCGCCGCACGGCACGATCGTGCGTGCCGGCTTGTGCGTTCCGAGCATCTGTCCATAGATGGCATTGACCGACGGCCACAGCGCGATGTCAGGAATGAAAACCTGCACATTGACCAGGCAATCGAGGCCGGAACCGGCTGCGTGCAAAATATTGCGCATGTTGTCGAACACCTGCCGCGCCTGCGCCTCGATCCCTTGCGGAATATGCCGTTCGCCGCCCGGCGCGATCGGCAGCACGCCCGATAAGAACACCAGGCCGTTGGACACCACCGCCTGCGAATAATGGCCTGCCGCCGACGGCGCAGTATCGGTTTCTATGAATTGCATGGTCTGCCTTGCCTCCTGCTTTTTTCAGGAAAAGTCGAGCTGAAGACTTTCCCCGATTTGGGAAGATGCCTTCAAGCCCGAGCCGGTGAGGATCACGACGGTCGATTGGGCCGCGCTGACGATGCCTTTGCCAAGCAGTTGCGACAGACCCGCCGCCGCGACCGCGCTGGTCGGTTCCACGAACAAGCCTTTCGCCGCAAGCATGCGTAGCGCAGAGACGATTTCATCCTCGTCCACCTGAAGAACGGCGCCACCGGTGTAGCGTATGTCGCGCAATACTTCACGTCCGCGTGTCGGCTTCGATGACGCCACGCCTTCGGCAATGGTCGGACTGACTTCAACCGCGCCGGGGACTTCTGCGCCGCCGGCAAAGGCGGCGAACAGCGGCGCGCAATTCGCGGCCTGCACGCCGAACAGTTTCGGCATGCGGTCGATTTCGCCGTTGCGCAGCAATTCTTCGAAGCCGCGCCGGCAGCCCAGCACATTACTGCCGTAACCGAGCGGCATCACGATATTGTCCGGCACTGCGTAGCCGAACTGCTCCCAGATTTCATAAGCGAGCGTCTTGATGCCTTCGACAAAAGTCGGTTGCCAGTTATGGCTGGCGTAAAAGATTTCATCGGCCTGGCGCACTGCTTCGTCCGCAACCGCCTGGCGCGGGCCGGGCACCATGCGCACGTCGGCGCCGCAGGCTGCAATCTGGACGATCTTGTTATACGACGCTGTTTCCGGCACCAGGATGCGGCACTTCAATCCGGCGCGCGCCGCATAGGCGGACAGCGATGCGCCGGCATTACCGGAAGAATCTTCGAGCACATGCTGCACACCGTAACGTTTCAGGTACGACACCATCACGCTGGTGCCGCGGTCCTTGAACGATCCGGTCGGCATCATGAACTCCAGCTTGAACTGCACCGGCGCACCATCCCATATTGCATCGACGATCGGCGTCCATCCCTCGCCCATGGTGACTGCGTCGCTGAACGCAACCGGCAGCGCTTTCGCATAGCGCCAGATCGAGCGGCAATTCCGATCGATGTCCGCTCGCTTCAAGCCGGGCGACGGTTCCAGATCGAGATACGCGCCGCTGTCGCCGCGCCAGCGAGGTTGGTCCAGCGGATAGGTCCGCCCTGTGCCCGGTTCAATGTATTTCATTGTTTAAGAAGGCACTTGTCAGGCCGAGAATGCGCTCGACGTCGTCCTTGTTGTTGTAAATATGGAAGGAAAACCGCAACAGTCCGCGGCGCAGAGAAAACTTGATGTTGTTGGCGACCAGATGGGCGGCAAGCGCGTTCATGCGCGGATCTTCGACGCTGGCATGATTGCCATTGCCCAGTACGCCGACCGTCACGATGTTGGTGATATGCGGTCCCGGCGCGCCGCCGCATACCGGAACACCGAGTTCGATGAATCCCTGTGCCAGCGCATGACTGAGCATGGCGAGATAGCGCTCGATACGCTCGCTGCCGATCTCCAGCAAAAGGTCGAGCGAAGCGTCCAGCGCGGCGGTTGCCAGAAAATTGTAATTGCCCAGATCGAAGCGCCGCGCGCCCGGCATCAGCTTGTAGGCATAACCGTCCATTGCCGCCTCATGCGCATCGCCGAGGTCGACGCCGAAACGCGCGAGGTAAGCGGGCCGCATGCGCTCGGCCCATTCCCGCCGCACATAGAGCAGGCCCATGCCGTACAACCCGAGCAAGCCTTTTTGCGTCGACACGGCGAGGCCGTCGATATACGAATTCTGCACATCGGTCTTGATCACGCCGATCGACTGCGCGCCGTCGACCAGGAAGAAAATGCCGCGCTCGCGGCAAATGCGGCCGAGCCTTTCGATATCGGTGCGGAAGCCGGGTGCGAAAGACACGCTGGACACGGTCACGATGCATGTGCGCGCATCGATCCGCTTGACGATGTCGTCAATCGGAATATGGCCGTTGTGCGGGTCGACCATGCGTGTTTCGAGTCCCTTGCGGTGCAGGTTGAGCCAAGGATAAACGTTGTTCGGATGCTCCAGTTCCGGGCACAGAATCACATTGTCGCCGGGTTGCCACGGCAAACCGGTCGCGACCATGTTGAGCCCATCCGAAATATTTTTCGTATAGGCAATTTCATCCGCTTCGGCACTGATCAGGCGAGCATATTTTTCGCGCACCCGTTCGATCAGCGCGAACATTTTCGCCTTGTCGCCGCCGTTGTACATACGCTCGTCGAGATGCGCGTCGATTGCCGCGCGCACCTTGTTCGACAGAATGTCGCGGCCCGAGACATCGGTATATGTCCAGCGTTCGGTAGCCGGAAAATCCGCGCGTACCGCCTTGAACGGATCGAACTCGTTTGACTCGTTTGTATTGCGATTCATGTGCTTGTCCTTTCAGCCCGGTATGCGCTCTTCAAGCCGGTCGCGGGCGATGGCGGCGGCGTCGCGTTCGGCGGCATTGCCGTAACCGCCGCCGCCCGGTGTGCAGACCCGCAATACGCTGCCGCGCGGAAGCATCACATCGGCTGTCATGGACGGCAGCCTGGTTTCGGTCGGCGTGCCGGGATTCAGCACGAATTGTCCGGCCGCGCCGGCGCCGCCGTTGGCGGTGCCGATGGCAGCGACATGCTGACGCTCGGAAGACAGGCTGACCACGACATCGTCGGCCAGCACACGATAGTCGCGCACCACACCCATGCCGCCATGATAGCGGCCGCTGCCGCCGGAGCCTTCCCACAGCGAATAGCGTTCGATGCGTACCGGATAGGCATGTTCGAGCGCTTCCACCGGAAGATTGGATGCGCCGGATGCATGCACGCGCACCGCGTCGGTGCCGTCGCGCACTGCCCGCGCGCCCATGCCGCCGGCGACGGTTTCATAGTTCACGAAATACTGGTTATTGCGCGGATCGGTACCCGCGAACACCAGCAGGTGATGCGGGCCGCTGCAGGCCAGCGCTTTTTCAGGCATCGCCTGCGACAACGCGGCAGCGATCACGTCACCGAGCACGCCGCAGGAAATCGAACGGCAACCAACCGCTGCCGGCGGAATCGGACCGACCAGCGAACCGGCCGGCGCTTTCACATGCAGCGTGCGGTAATACCCGGCGTTGGCGGGAACTTCGGGATCGAGCAGGCTCTTGGCGACCGTGTAGATGGTCGCCAGCAAGGCGCGATGCGGAATATTGCGCGCGCTGTTGAGCTGCGGCCCCGAGCCTTCGAAATCGAATTCGAGCCGGCCTTCGGCAACCGTCATTTTGAGGCGGATCGGCGCCAGCAAGCCTTCGTCGTCGCCGCTCAGGAAATCTTCGGCGATGTAGCTTCCGCGCGGCAGCCTGTTGATGGCCGCGGCAAAGCGCCGTTCGGTGAAATCGAGATAGGTCGCGATCGCATCGTTGGTTTCCTGCATCCCATAGCGCTCGAACAGGGCAACGACGCTGCGCGCTCCGGTGACATTGGCGGCAAACTGCGCGCGCAGATCGCCCAGCCGTTCATCCGGCGTACGCGAATTGAGCAGCACGAGGTCGACCACATCGCGGTTGATTTCGCCTTCGCGCATCACGCGCACCGGCGGAATGCGGATGCCTTCCTGGAAAATCGTCTTGCAGGTCGCCGATTCGCTGCCGGGCACCATGCCGCCTACGTCGGCGTGGTGCGCAATATTGGCGACGAACGCAACGATCTTGCCGTCGATGAATACCGGCGCAACGACATTGATATCCGGGAGATGCGAACCGCCGCCGTTGTACGGATCGTTCGCCATGAACATGTCGCCGGGGCGGATTTCATTGACGTCGAAGCGCTTCAGAATTGCATCGACCGCACCCACCATCGAGCCGAGATGGATAGGCACGCGTTGCGCCACCGCGATGACCTGGCCGGTCGCGTCGAAAATCGCTGCCGAACAATCGGCGCGTTCCTTGATGTTGGGTGAAAAAGCGGTGCGAATCAGAGTCGCGCCCATTTCCTCGGAAGTGGCGAGGAGAAAGCGCGACACCACTTCGGCGCGGATTGGATCGACATTTTTCGTCATGATTACCTCGTCTTGCCGGTTGCGGCCGGCTCCATTTCAATGTGTAAATAACCGAACCGGTCATGCATTACGGTCGTATCGGGAGGCACTACTGTAGTGGTGTCCATCTGCTCGACGATTGCCGGACCGCGGAATGTGCAGTCTACCGGCAGCCGCGTACGGTCGTACACCGGCGTCTTCACAAAACCGGTTTCGCTGAACCAGACGTCGCGCATTTCCAGCACCGCGTCCTCGAGTTTCATGCCGGCCAGTTGCGCCTGTTCGGCCGGCGGCGTGGCGCGCGTGGCTCTCACTACCAGGCGCAAGGTGACTATCTCGACCCCATGGCCGGGCAGGCGGTAGCCGTACATCGCCTCATGCCGTTCACCGAATCCGTCGATCAATTTCTCAATATCTGCGGCATTCAGATTTTCCTGAGGCAGCGGCAGAATCAGTTCGCCGTTCTGCCCGACATAGCGCAAGTCGGCCAGCCATTCGTACGCAGGTTTCTCGTGCTTTTCCGCTTCGCCGGCGATCCAGCGTTTGCCCTGGGCGCGCAGCTCTTCAAGCGACGCATTGAGCACGGGCAGATGATCCACCGATGCGGCTACCATGCGGGTGAGGCTGAAATCGCCGCGCACGTCCGCATGCAGCTGCCCGAGAGCGCACAGCAAGCCGGGACGCGGCGGCACCAGCACGCGGCGCATGCCGATATTGCGCGCCACTTCGGCGGCGTGCAGCGGTCCGGCGCCGCCGAATGCGACCAGCGTGAAATCGCGCGGATCCTCGCCCTGCTCCACCGAGATGACCCGCAGCGCGCCGATCATGTTGACGTTGACGATTTCCAGCATGCCGGCCGCGATTTTCACGGCATCGCTGCTGAAGGAGCCGGCCAGTTCGGTATCGAATGCCTTTCGCGCGTTTTCCGGAAACATCTTCATGCGCCCGCCCAACAGCGCGCGCGGGTTGAGGCGTCCCAGCACCACATTGGCATCGGTCACCGTGGGACGCGTGCCGCCGCGGCCGTATGCAGCCGGTCCCGGATAGGCGCCCGCACTTTGCGGACCGACCTTCAGCAGGCCGCCCGCGTCGACCCAGGCCAGGCTGCCGCCGCCAGCGCCGATCGTATGGATGTCGAGCGTGCGGGTGCGAACCGGAAAACCGCCCATCTGGCGCTCATTCTTCTTGGCGGGTTCGCCCTTCTTGATCAGGCACACATCGGTACTGGTGCCGCCCATGTCGA
>JAQGLW010000123.1 GCA_028292665.1 Herminiimonas sp. | reverse complement strand
AATCGGTTTGTACCCATTATCCCGTTCTTCATTCAGTATGAATCGCATGACGCAAGAAAGAAAAAAACGATGCCGCATATGATGCCTGTGCGGACGTCGTCCCGTCCGAGTCCGCTTTTGTCAACCGTTAAACATGCTCACCTGCGGCGGCGTGTATTGACGACAATAACTGAAGCTCGCCAGCCAAACAAGTTCATGCCTGCCGGGAGTAGTGTATTCGTGAACATCATGCAGCGGTAAGTGCTTGCCCAGTGAGCACACGTAAAAGACATGGTGGAGGAATGCGCGAAGGAATTACCCGCAGTTAACACAGTTCTTAAGCAAGAACTGCCTGATAACGGCAAATTGCCTGAATGAAGAACCCCTCGAAAAGGACATGATTTGCTTAACCTTTGATATAGATCAAAGTATTGTCTTAAACTCCGTCCGGCAAAGGTTGCTTGCCATAAACATGGGAGTTGCCAAAGTTCAAGTTATTGTGATTTAATAAAAAGCAATAATTTGCGTTTATGCCTTCATAAACGCCTCCCGCCAAGGGAACGAACGTTTGCATGGTCGCCAAATAAGGGTCGTATGCCCGAATTATCAGACGGAGGAGACAGGAATCCCAGACGCGCCTCGATCACATGGCCGACTAGTCCTTTTCCGTTAGCGCTTCTCCTGATTTCGCTCCCCGCGTCCTCAGCGGCTATATCGAGCAGCAATTTCGCCGATATGTCGTTCGAAGAACTGGCGAAGATCCAGGTGACCTCCGTTTCAAAAAAAGCCGAGCGCCTTGCGGATGCTCCTGCCTCCGTATTCGTGATTACCGGCGAGGATATCCGGCGTTCGGGAGCGGCGAGCCTTCCTGAAGCGCTGAAGCTGGCGCCCAACCTGCAAGTCGCGCAAATCAACGCCCAAAATTATGCAATCAGCGCGCGAGGCTTCAATAATGCAGCAGGAAACAAACTGTTGGTGCTGATTGATGGCCGCATCGTCTATACACCGCTCTTTTCGGGCGTTTTTTGGGACACTCAGGACGTCATGCTTGAAGACGTCGAGCGCATTGAGGTGATCAGCGGCCCGGGCGGCACGTTGTGGGGCACAAATGCCGTCAATGGTGTGATCAATGTAATCACGCGGTCTGCCGAGGCTACGCAAGGCGGCCTGCTTGCAGCAGGAGCCGGCAACCACAACAAGGATGCCGCGTTTCGCTACGGAGGAAAACTCGACAACGGCGGCCACTTCCGGGTTTACGGAAAGCAAAGCGACCAGGACAATACTTCGAGAGAAAACGGCAGCGGGGCGAGCGACGGATGGAACAGGACGCAAGCCGGATTCCGATCCGATTGGGGCGACGGGCAGGAGCAATTTTCATTGCAAGGCGACGCCTATACAGGAAAGCTGGACCAGCCGACGTCTCAGGCCGACATTTCCGGTGCCAATCTTTCGACCCATTGGCAGCGTAAATCCGGCGACGGATCGGCTACCAGCCTGCTGGCCTATTACGACCGTACGGTGCGCAATTTTCCCGGCGCCTACAACGAGACGCTCGACATATTGAACGGCGAATTCCAGCATACATTGCAATCGGTCGGACAGCATTCCATCGTCGTGGGAGCAAGCTATCGGTACGCCTGGGACAGGGTCGGAAACAGCGCTTCACTTGCTTTTTTGCCGGCGAATGTCCAGCAAAAATGGATGAGTGTGTTTGCGCAAGACGAGATCGCGCTCAATTCGGATCTTCGCCTGATTCTTGGTTCGCGGCTTGAGCACAATGACTATACCGGCCTGGAATTTCTGCCCAGCGGGCGGCTGGCGTGGAAGCTGTCCGATCAACGTCTGCTTTGGACCGCCGTTTCACGGACTGTACGGGCGCCGTCGCGGCTGGATCGCGATTTGTCCGCCCCGGCACAAGCGCCTTTCGTTTTGAGTGGAAATACGACGTTCCGCTCCGAGGTGGCCAATGTGATCGAACTGGGTTACCGCGCCACGCCGACGCCTGCGGTTTCTTATTCGGTGACGGCGTTTCATGCGAAATATGATTACCTGCGAAGTATCGAAGTGCTGTCGACGGGAGGCTTCGTGGTCGGCAACCTGATGGAAGGATCGACCACCGGCATCGAGACGTGGGCTTCCTATCAGGCGACCAATGCCTGGCGCCTGAGCGCCGGTTATACCGCGCTCAAAGACAGGCTCCGGCTGAAAGCAGGCAGCACCGATCCGATCGGCACAAGCGCAGCAGGAAACAATCCTGCCCACACCTGGCAGCTGCGGTCCACTTTCAATATTTCCTCGGGCAAAGAACTGGACATCACGTTGCGCCATGTGGCCGCCTTGCCTGATCCTGCGGTACCTGCCTATACCACGATGGATGCGCGATTCGGCTGGAAATTGAGGCGGGACCTGGAATTGTCGATAACAGGACAGAATCTTCTGGACCGAAATCACGCGGAATTCGGGACCAGCCCGACTCGCAGCGAGATTCCATCCAGTGTTTTTGTGAAGCTGTCATGGCAAATCTGATCAAAGCCTGCGCGGGATGGCGCATTCCGCATGCAATATGGTGCAAGACGGCGGCATTTGCGCTGCTGATGGCGTTGGCCGGGTTGGAACAGACCGGGGCCGAGACGATAGACCGTCCCGATGTCGAGCGGCAGGTTAAGGCGGCATATCTATACAAATTCGGCAGCTATGTCGAATGGCCGGAACAAACGTTCGCAAGCGCGGATAGTCCGCTTCGCATCGGAGTGATAGGCGAGGATGCACTGGCCGATGAATTGGCGCAGCTGACCGCCGGGCGCACCATTAACGGCCGGCCGGTGATCGTGCGCAAACTCCGGCGGGAAGATTCAATTTCAGGTTTGAACGTGCTCTTCATCGGCCAGTCGAATGCCGGGCGAACGGCCGGGATTCTGGCGGCGGCGAAGGGGCAGCCGATGCTGACTGTGACCGAGTCGGATGACGCGCTCGCCCTGGGAAGCATGATCAACTTCGTCGTGGTCGACGGTAAAGTCCGCTTTGAGATTGCGCCCAGAACCGCCGGCCAGGGCAATCTCAGTATAAGCGCCCGCCTGCTTGCAGCGGCATACAAAGTGGCGTCGGGGTCGTCATGAAGCTCCGGGGACTGCGAACGGTGCAGCAAAAGCTGCTTGGCGTCGTGCTGTTGACGACGCTTGTGGCCCTGATTGTCGCCATCGGAGCGATTCTTGGTTACAACCTGCGCGCATATCATCAGAATCTGGTCGCAGACATGACCACGCAGGCGGATTTGCTCGGGCACATGACGGCGCCGGCACTGTCGTTCGATGACAAGCGCCTGGCGAGGGAGAATCTCAGTCTGCTGCGCACCCGCTCGACAGTACGCGCCGCCGCAATTTACAACGCGAAAGGCGCGCTTTTCTCGACATATGCATCAACCGGAGAAGATCAGGATTTTCCGAAATTTCCGGAATCGGATCTCGTGCGCATCGAAGGATCCCATATCGTCTTGTTCAAGCGCATCGTCAGCGACAACGAGATCCTCGGGACCGTATATTTGCGGGCAGAGTACGAGCTTTTAGGCAGGACTTTGGACTATCTCGGAATCGCCGCAGTGGTAACCGTCGTGGCAATGCTTATCGCGTTTCTTCTTTCCATGAAGCTGCAGAAGGTTGTGACAGGTCCGATTCTGGCGATTGCCGGTATCACGCGTGAAGTGGTGGCGCAACGCGATTACTCGCGGCGGGCGGTGAAAACAAGCGAAGATGAAGTAGGCATATTGGTCGAATCATTCAACGATATGCTGGCCGAAATTCAACGGCGCACAGGCGAATTGGAGAATTCGAACCAGGAGATTGCCAGAGAAGCGATGGAGCGAGGCCGCGCTCAGCAGGAAATCATGCGGCTCAACGCGGAACTGGAACAGAGGGTGCATGAGCGTACCGCGCAGCTCGAAGCGGCGAACGAGGAATTGGTCGTCGCCAATGCGATCGCGGATAAGGCGAATCAAGCGAAGTCGGCGTTCCTGTCCAACATGAGCCACGAACTGCGAACGCCGCTCAACGCAATCATCGGTTTTGCGCAGATTCTCGATAGCGATACGCTTCCTTCCACGCCTGCTCAAAAAAAGGAATTCGCCGGGTATATTCTGAAGGCAGGCGACCATCTGCTGGTGCTGATCAACGAAATTCTCGATCTTGCCAAAGTCGAATCAGGGACAGTGGCGCTTTCACTGGAACCGGTTGTGCTCGCCGACGTCATGGAAGAATGCCAATCGATGATGGAGCCGCTCGCAACCAAACGCAATATCAGATTGGTGTTCCCGCAGAATGACAGTCTCTGCGTTGTTGCCGACCGCACTCGTTTAAAGCAGGTCTTGCTCAATCTGATGTCCAACGCCATCAAATACAACCGCGATGGAGGTACGGTCGTCATCGGATGCGCCGGCGTCGCATCCGGCCGCATACGAGTGACGGTGCAGGACACCGGCGTCGGACTTCATCCGGAACAGATTGCGCAGCTGTTTCAGCCTTTCAATCGCCTTGGACAGGAAGGCGCCGCCGAGGAAGGAACGGGAATCGGACTGGTGGTGACGAAACGATTGCTCGAGTTGATGGGCGGCGAGATCGGGGTGACCAGCACAGTCGGCGTCGGGAGCGTGTTCTGGATCGAATTGAAACCCACGGAGATGGCGCAGTATGCGCCGGTCAGCAGGGTTCTTGCGCCAGTGCCTTCGAGCAAAGCGGCGCAGGCCAATACGGTGTCGCGAACGATGCTTTATGTGGAAGACAATCCCGCCAATTTGAAACTGGTCCAGGAAATAATCGGATTCCGCCCCGATATCCGCCTTTTGACGGCAGCCGACGGCAGCTTTGGCGTGGAACTGGCGCGCGGCCATCTTCCCGACGTGATCCTGATGGACATCAATTTGCCGGGAATAAGCGGCAACGAAGCAATGCGCATGCTGCGCGGGGATCCCAAGACCGCGCACATACCGGTGATCGCGCTCTCCGCCAACGCGATGCCGCGCGATATTGAAAAGAGCATGGCGTTCGGATTTTTCAGATACGTCACAAAACCAATCAACATAGAACAATTCTTTGAAGCGCTGGATAGTGCTCTGGAAATAGCGGACGCACACTGCGGCGAAAAGATAAAGGGGTTGCCATGATCATTTCTCCTCAGATATTGAACGCAAGAATACTTGTGGTCGACGATCAAGAGGCAAACGTGAAGCTGCTCGAATTCATGTTGCACAGTGCCGGTTACTCTTCGGTTACTGCGACAATGGATCCGCGTGAAGTGTGCGATCTCTACAGGAAGAATCAGTATGACGCCATTTTGCTGGACCTGAATATGCCGCATATGGATGGGTTTCAGGTTATGGAAGCGCTCAAGAAGATAGAAACCGGGGGGTATCTTCCGGTTCTGGTGCTCACAGCCGATCCGGGCCATAAATTGCGGGCGCTGCAGGCGGGGGCCAAGGATTTCGTGAGCAAGCCGTTCGATCAAATCGAGGTGCTCACCCGCATCTACAACATGCTTGAAGTGCGGATGCTGCAAAAAGATCTCCGCAATCACAACGACTTGCTTGAGATTCGAGTACGGGAAAGAACGGCGGAGGTTCGCGAGAGTCACCGGGAAACCATATTGACGATGACGCGGGCAGCCGAATACAAGGACACCGATACGGGCCTGCACATAAGCCGCATCAGTTTTTATTCTCAGGAACTCGCTTCGGCCCTCGGCATGTCAAGCAACTTCCGGGACGATATTTTCTACGGCAGCCCCATGCATGACATCGGAAAAATCGGAATCCCGGATCATATCCTGATGAAGAGCGAACCGCTGACCTCCGAAGAATGGGTGGTAATGAAAACGCATACATTGCTGGGCGCGGAGATTCTGGGCAAGAGCAACTCGCCTTATCTGAAAATGGGAGCGGAGATTGCGTTGAATCACCATGAGCGCTGGGATGGCGGCGGCTATCCGCATGGCCTGAAAGGGGAAGCCATTCCGCTGTCTGCGCGCATCATGAACCTTTGCGATATCTATGACGCCCTGCGCAGCAAGCGGCCTTACAAACAGCCATATAGCCATGAACGGGCGGTCGAGATCATTTCTTGCGGGGACGGGCGCACCCAGCCGGAGCACTTTGATCCAACTATTTTGGCTGTGTTTATGCGAATCCGGCGCGCTTTCGAGGAAATTTTCGAAGCCACAATAAAATAGCATTCTTGTCACTGTCTCCTGCTTATAGTCCTGCCTGGAACCAATTCCCTTTACTCTTCCCGCACAGCCGAACTTCGTGCGTTTATCCGCTTTTTATCTTTTCGGGATAGAGACGATCACGATATTCCGATAACCAGGCTTGAGCGAGCCGGTGTGAGCACATATCGAAAGCAGGAAATTCGGCCATATTCATTTTTCTCAAATCTCATGACGTATCTCCATCGTGAGCATCTTGTTTGCAACGCTTTCTTTCACTGATTTAGAATGGGATAATGGACCGATGGAAAGCATGCGGGGTTTGTTAAAAACGGGGCGCCGGCCAATTCAAGCAAGCCGGCCTGCCTGCCCGGATATGGGATGCGGCAACAGGGGCAGGTCACCCTTTACGGAGGAACGATGAAATTCAACTTCCTGGACGCGCCGACTGAAACGAGGGTGCCGCTCGTGAATCGCGAAGGGCAGCAATCTCGCAATGGCGTGACGTCAATGGGACCAAAGATAGTACTTCCATGCATGGAAGTCAGCGAGGAATGGTTGAAAGCTTTCGATGAGATCGTCAATCGGACGAAAGTCGTGGGCGCCTTCCAGCACAAGCTCCGTAACAAGCCCGCGAATGACAAGCAATAAGTGTTTCCAGCGGATGTGTCCGTGAAATCGTGAATGCCCACATCGAAGAGGCGGATTTCAGCGCTTCGTGGAAATGAGATTTCCGCTCCGCTTACGGTAGATCGCAGATGCTGCAGCTATGACCTTTGCAGTTATGCAGTACGCTATTCCGGATTCTCCGGGTGCTGGTGCCTTGGCCGGCGACGCCATTCCCCGCAAGCCGCTCGGCGTTTGTCCGCGGCTTCCAGCTGTCGACCACCCGCAGTCCGACCCTGGCCGCATTCAACGCCGGCCTCGCAGCAGTTTGCTGCTTGCAATACGGGCACGTTGTTGCTGCGCCCAGTGCGCTGACCGGCAGCATTCTTTCGAAGATGCCTTGGCAGCGGCTGCAGTGAATGTCGTAAAGAGGCATGGGTTCCCATCCTGAACAAGTTGAAAAAGGCTGCGGCGCCCGCGGCGCCGTAGCGCTCGCCGTTATTCGCGGCCCCAGAACGACTTGTCGTTCAACATGCCTTTCGGCGTAATATCCTGATCGAATATCTCGGTCGGAATCGAAACCGTGCACGCACAGTTCGGAATGTCGACAATCCCGCCGATGCGTCCTTCGACCGGCGCAGCAGTCAGCAGCATGTAGGCTTGCGGACCGGTCAAGCCGAAGCGGGTCAGATAATCGATCGCCTTCAGGCAGGCCTGACGGTAAGCAACGGTCGCGTCCATGTAATAGTTCTTGCCGTTCTCGACGCTGATTCCTTCGAACGTGATGTACTTGCTGTAGTGCGGCTTGACCACGCTCGGCAGGAAGATCGGCGCGGTCAGGCCGTACTTCGCCATGCCGCCTTTGATCAGGTCGAAACCGACATGCGTTGCGCCATCCATTTCGATCGCACCGCAAAACCCGATTTCTCCATCGCCTTGCGAGAAATGCAGATCGCCCATCGAGAAGCCGGCGCCTTTGACATAGACCGGGAAGAAAATGCGCGTTCCAGAGGACAGGTCCTTGATATCGGTATTGCCGCCATGTTCGCGCGGCGGCACCGTGCGTGCGGCTTCGGCCGCCATCTTGTCGAACGCGGCGCCGGTGACGCCGCGCAGCACGGCGGTGGCGGGATCGGGCGGCTTGGCCAGGCCGAGCTTTGCCAGCGGCGCTTCGCGCCGGTTCCATTCGTTGAGCAAATCCATCGACGGCAGGCAGCCCATCAGACCCGGATGCGTCAGACCGGCAATGCGTACGCCGGGGATGTGGCGCGAAGTTGCGTACAGTCCTTTCAGATCCCAGATCGCCTTGGCGGCATCGGGAAAATAATCGGCCAGAAAACCGCCGCCGTTCGATTTCGCAAATACGCCCGAGAAGCCCACCGGTGTAATCGGTTTGATATCGAGCAGATCGACCACCAGCAAGTCGCCGGGCTCGGCGCCTTCGATATAGAACGGGCCGGTCAGCGGATGCGCGCGCGTCAGATCGACATCGCGTACGTCGGCGACATCATCGTTGTCGAGAATCTGGCCATCCAGAAAATCGAGCGATTCGATGATGATTTCTTCGCCCGGTTTTACCCGCGATAGAAACGGAATATCCGGGTGCCAGCGGTTATGCCCGAGCTCAGCCTGCTCCGCCAGAGGAACGCCCGGCTTGATCGTGAAATGCTGCATGGTCTCTCCTTTTATCGTGACACGGAATACGAATGGAATAAATGTTTAAAAAGCCGCGCTTCAAGAAGCCGGATAAGCACCGGCGCAGCAACCGGCCTGATAGCCGCCGTTGACGGTATCGTCCTTGACCGTTTTGCATACCTGACTGACCCAGTCTTCTTTAGCCAAGGCGGTGCCGTCCGGCAGCACGCCGCCGGCCGCGCTGAATGGGCACAGGCACACCGGGCAGGTCTGGATCGAAGCGGCGGCGCGGCCCTTGCCGCGGTCGGTGAAGCCGTTGTTGCCGAATTTGTTGTAGTGCATGAAGCCGATCATGGGAATACTCCTTTGCAAAGAAAATCGCTCGCGTTATTCGTTCGGGATGCCCGGTATCGGACACTCCGGCGTGCCTGCGGTGGAGCGCGTCAATGCCTCCACCTGCGCGCGTGCCGCCTGCGGATCGTTGACCCAGGTCTTGTAGAAGTCGAACGGGCAGGCAGCCACGCCGGCCGGGCTTTCGCCGGAATTGATCTTGCCGGTGTAGCCGCGGTGCAGCAGCTTGTAGATATGGTTTTGCGATTGCCAGTTGCGGCGCACGTCGCGGATCGCGCTGACCGACAGTTCCGCATACTGGATGCCCATTTCCTCGGTTTCGCATTCGCCCAGCGTGCGGCCGTCGCAGCCGATGATCGCGGAATGGCCGAAATAGGAATACACGCCGTCGAAGCCGGTGGCGTTGGCGACCGCGACGTACACGTTGTTCATCCACGCCATCACCTTCGATACCTGCACTTCCTGGTCCTTGGCCGGATACATGTAGCCCTGACAGCGCACGATCAGCTCGGCGCCCTTCATCGTGCAGTCGCGCCAGATCTCCGGATAGTTGCCGTCGTCGCAAATGATCAGGCTGATCTTCAAGCCCTTCGGCCCTTCGGTCACATAAGTGTTCTCGCCCGGGTACCAGCCTTCGATCGGCGTCCACGGCATGATCTTGCGATACTTCTGCACGATCTCGCCCTTGTTGTTCATCAGGATCAGGGTGTTGTAGGGCACCTTCTTCGGATGCTCTTCATGCCGTTCGCCGGTCAGCGAAAACACACCCCAGACATTCGCCTTGCGGCAGGCGGCGGCGAAGATTTCGGTTTCCTCGCCCGGGATGGCCGACGCGGTATCGAACATTTCCTGCCGGTCGTACATGATGCCGTGGGTCGAATATTCAGGGAAAATCACCAGGTCCATGCCGGGCAGGCCCTGCTTCATGCCGACCAGCATCTCACCGATCTTGCGCGCGTTGTCCAGCACTTCGGCCTTGGTATGCAGCCGCGGCATCTTGTAATTGACCACCGCCACGCCGACCGCGTCCTTGCTGCTGGAAATATCTCCGTGCCTCATGTATTGCTCCTTTATGTTATCGATTGACCGCTATACCGACAGGTAGCGGCTGATGGTGGCTGCATCGACATGGGCGCGCGTGTCTTCATACACGAAGCGGCCCTTGTCGATCACGAAAAAGCGGTCGGCGATTTCCAGCGTGAAGCTCAGCACCTGCTCCGACACGATGATGGTCAGTTGCCGCAGCTTGCGGATTTCCTTCAGGCTTTTCGCGATGTCCTTGATGATCGACGGCTGGATGCCCTCGGTCGGCTCGTCCAGCAGCAGCACCTTGGGATTGGTGGCGAGCGCGCGCGCGATCGCAAGCTGCTGCTGCTGGCCGCCGGACAGGTTGCCGCCCTTGCGGCCGCGCATGTCGTACAGCACCGGGAACAGCGCATACAATTCTTCCGGCACCTTGCCCTGCGCATTCGCCGGCAGGCCGGTCTGGATGTTTTCCAGCACCGTCATGTTGGGAAAGATCATGCGGCCCTGCGGCACATAGGCGACGCCGCTGGCGACGCGCTGATAGCTTTCCATCGCGCCGACCTCTTGGCCGTCGATCGAGATGCTGCCGCCGCGCATCGGCAAAATGCCCATCAGCGTCTTGAACAGCGTGGTCTTGCCCATGCCGTTGCGGCCCATGACGGCTACGATTTCCTGCTTTTCGACCGACAGGTTGACGTCGTGGATTACTTCGCTCTGGCCGTAGCCGGATGCGAGATGCGAAACCTTGAACATGATGGCCTCCGTGACTGTGGCGTTCAATGACCGAGATAGACTTCGATCACCTTGGGATTGTTTTGCACCGCATCCATGCTGCCTTCCGCCAGGATCTTCCCCTGGTGCAGCACGGTCACCTTGTGCGCGATGCTCTTGACGAATTCCATGTCGTGTTCGATCACCACCACCGAGCGGCCCTTGCTGATGCGTCCCAGCAGTTCGGCGGTCTTCTCGCGCTCGGACACGCTCATGCCGGCCACCGGCTCGTCCAGCATCAGCAGTTCCGGCTCCTGCATCAGCAGCATGCCGATCTCCAGCCATTGCTTCTGGCCGTGCGACAGCAGGTCGGCTTGCCGGTACAGGCTGTCCTGCAGAAAGATTTCGGAGGCCACCTGTTCGACCCGCTCGATCACGTCCGGCGTGCGCTTGAAGGTCAGCGCACCGAATACCTTGCGGCCGCGTGGAAAGGACATCTCCAGATTCTCGAACACGGTGAGGTTTTCATAGATCGACGGGGTCTGGAATTTACGTCCCACCCCGGCGCGCACGATGTCGTGCTCGGACATTTTGGTCAGCTCGTGCTTGTTGAACTGGATGCTGCCCGAGGTCGCTTGCGTCTTGCCGCAGATCAGATCCAGCACCGTGGTCTTGCCGGCGCCGTTGGGACCGATCACCACGCGCACCTCGTTGAGATCGACATACAGGTTGAGGTCGTCGACCGCCTTGAAGCCGTCGAACGAGACGGTCAAGCCTTCGATCGCCAGCACCGGGCGGTTGTCGTTTTCCAGTCCGATCGGTTGGTTGCTCATTGCGATGCCTCCAGGTTGGTTGGGGCTACATTGGGAACGTTCGAGACTGGCGGTGCAACTGCCGGACGCGGCCTGGCGGGGACGAAGGCTGGCGCAGGCTCTTTCGGCGTGCGTTTGAAACGCGCCAGCCATTTCCTGCCGTGGCTTTCATACAGTCCGGCCAGGCCGTTCGGGAAATACATCACCACCGCGATGAACAAGCCGCCCATCAGGAACAGCCAGAGTTCGGGGAAGGCTTCGGAAAAGTAGGACTTGCCGAAGTTGACCAGCAGCGTGCCGTACACCGCGCCGAGCAGCGACATGCGGCCGCCGACCGCGGCGAAGATCACCATCTCGATCGAGGGCACGATGCCGACGAAGGACGGCGACATGAAGCCGACCTGCAGCGTGAACATCGCGCCGCCGATGGCGGAAAACATCGCCGCCACGCAAAACACGAAAATCTTGAAGCTGGCCACGTCGTAGCCGGAGAAGCGCACCCGCTCTTCCTTGTCGCGCATCGCCATCAGCAGCCGGCCGAGCTTGGAAGTCAGGATGTAGCGGCCGAACAGGATGCAGCCGAGCAGCAGGCCGGCATTGACGAAGTACAGGATCAGCTTGGCGCCGTCGGTGCGGATATCCCAGCCGAGCAGCGTCTTCAGGTCGGTGATGCCGTTGACGCCGCCGGTCAGGCCTTGCTGGCCGATGATGAGGATCGACAGGATGGCGGCGATCGCCTGCGTCACGATCGAGAAATAGACGTCGCCGACGCGCCGCTTGAACATCGCGATGCCGATGATCAGCGCCAGCAGCGTCGGCACCGCCAGCACCGCGACCAGGGTCAGCGTCAAGCTGTGAAACGGCTGCCAGATCAGCGGCAACCGGGTGATCTGATTCCAGTCCATGAAGTCGGGAATGCCGGGCGTGGTCTGGATTTTTGTGCTGATCGGATCGGATGCTTCCAGCTTCAGGAACATCGCCATGCAATAACCGCCGAGGCCGAAGAACACGCCTTGTCCCAGGCTGAGAATGCCGCCGTAGCCCCAGCACAGCACCAGGCCGACGGCGACGAACGCATACGACAGATATTTGCCGACCAGGTTGAGGCGGAAGATATCCATTGATAACGGGAAGATCGCCAGGATCAGCACGCTCAGCACCAGCAAGCCGGTGAATCCCGATTTGCCGCCGAGGAGTTTTTCAAATGCAGCGTTCATGTGCAGTCCTTATCGATTGGCGGATTACTTGCTTACTTGCGGACCTTGGCGGCGAACAAGCCTTGCGGACGCATCATCAGGATGACGATCACCGCCGACAAGGTCAGCACCTTGGCCATCGAACCGGTCAGAAAGAATTCCGAGGTGGACTGGGTCTGCGCGATGGAGAACGCGGACGCGATGGTGCCGATCAGGCTTTGCGCGCCGCCGAACACCACCACCAGGAAGGTATCGACGATGTACATCGAGCCGCTGGTGGGCCCGGTGGAGCCGATCGTGGTGAAGACCGCGCCCGCCACGCCGGCCACGCCGCAGCCGAGCGCGAAGGTGGTGCGATCGACCTTGCGGGTATTGATGCCGACCGTGCCGCTCATCAGGCGGTTCTGCATCGTGGCGCGGACCTGCAGGCCCCAGCGCGAGCGAAACAGCAGCAGGAAAATCCCGCCGGTCATCAATACCGTCAGGCCCATCATGAACAAGCCGTTGATTGGAATATCGATGCTGTCGGTCGGCTTGAACGAACCCATCAGCCAGTCCGGCAGCGTGGCGCTGACTTCCTTGGCGCCGAAGATCGAACGGAAGGTCTGCTGCATCACGAGGCTCAGGCCCCAGGTTGCCAGCAGCGTGTCCAGCGGCCGCTTGTACAGGCGGCTGATCATCAGGCGCTCCGTCAGGTAGCCGAATCCATACGCGACGACGAAAGACAGCGCGATCGCGAAGAAGAAGTAATAGGGTTGGAACGAAGGCAGGTAACGCGTGGTGAGCGTCGACAGCAAATAGGTGATGTAGGCGCCGATGGTGAGGAATTCGCCGTGCGCCATGTTGATGACGCCCATCTGGCCGAAAATGATCGCCAGGCCCAGCGCCATCAGCAGCAGCACGCAAAATACCGACAGGCCGTTGAAGCCCTGCATCGCCAAAATGGCGCCGAATTCAGATAACCAGCTCATGGTGACTCCCGTGGGTACGACGAATAATGCGTTCAAGCCGGCGGCGCGCCGTCATGCGCGCGCCGCCGCTTGCTGTTACTGATAGCCTTTCGGGAACGGATTCGGCTCGATCAGGCCGGATTCATAGACGATCTTGAACTGGCCGTCCTTCTGTGCCTGGCCGATGCGGGTCTTGCTCCACAGGTGATGGTTCGGATGCAGCTTGACGTAGCTTTCCGGCGCAGTCTTCAACTCGATGCCCGCCGAGGCGGCGGCGACCTTGTCGACGTCGAAGCTGCCGGCCTTCTCGACCGCCGCTTTCCACAGCCATGGGCCGAGGTAGGCTGCCTGGGTCACGTCGCCGATCACCGAGTTCGGGCCGTACTTGGCCTTGAAGGCTTCGACAAATTTCTTGTTGTTCGGGTTGTCCAGGCTCTGGAAGTATTTCATCGACGAATAAAAGCCTTCGACATTTTCGCCGCCGATGCCGAGCATTTCATCCTCGGTCACCGAGATGGCCAGCAGGTTCTGGGTCTTCGCGGTCACGCCGGCGGCCTTCAACTGCTTGAAGAACGCAACGGTGCTGCCGCCGACCACGTCGACAAAGACGACGTCCGGTTTTTTCAGCTTGATCTTGTTGATCAGCGAGCCGAACTGGGTGTTGCCCAGCGGGTAGTACTCTTCTCCCACGACCGAACCCTTGATCACGTTTTCAATGTGCTTGCGTGCGATCTTGTTGGAGGTGCGCGGCCAGATGTAGTCGGAACCGATGAAGTAGAACGACTTGGCATTTTTCTCCTTGGCGATCCAGTTGATGCCGGCCAAAATCTGCTGCGTGGCTTCCTGGCCGGTGTAGATCACGTTCTTGGACTGTTCGAGGCCCTCATAGAACGTCGGATAGTACAGCATGCCGTTGTACTGCTCGACGACCGGCAGCACAGCCTTGCGGGAGGCTGAGGTCCAGCAGCCCATGATGGCGGCGACCGTGTCG
>JAQGLW010000115.1 GCA_028292665.1 Herminiimonas sp. | reverse complement strand
GCGTGCCGACATATTTTCCCGTCGCGGCATGCGGCAGCGAGGCAGCAAGATGGGCATGGATTGCGGCGCTGACCGGCGCGCGCAATGCTGCGGGTAATTCGTCGGCAAGCATCTTCCAGCACCATGTGCGCGACAGATTCAATCCTTCCAGATGCACCAGCCTGGCGTCGCTGCGATCGGTTACCTGCACCGGCGACAGCCATGTCTGCAAGCCTTGCGGCGCTGGACAGAATGCATGCCACCAGTCTGCGTAACCGCCGCCGATCACGCGCAGCATCAGCGCCGCTTCGATCAATCCGCCGGACAGAAAATCGTCGCCGCCCGGCTCATACGCAGCAGGATAGCGCCGGTCGCGGCCGAACCATGCGTCGGCTTTTGCTGCAATCAGCTTCTGCAATGCAATGTGCCGGATGCATTCGGCGTAATCCAGTGCAAACAGCAGGCCAAATGCGCTGTTGGCATGGGTGCCGGAACGGATCGGGAATTGTGAAAGCGGCAGAAATTGAAGATAGCGCTCGGCAAAGACATCGGCCAGCGGCTGCAGTGCATTGCGCCATGCTGCTGCATCGGTGCCGGCCTTTGCCGATTCGATCAATTCCGTTTGCAGCTTTAACAGCCAGGCCCAGCCATAAGTGCGTTCGAACGAACCGCTCGATGGCTGTCTCAGATAGGCGACTTCGACGGCGATATTGCTGCCGGTGAAATGCGCGTCGAGCGTTTGCCGTATTTGCACGGCTTCCGGCATCGCCGGGAAGAGCCGCAGCAGCCGTACCAGCAGCCAGTGCATATGCACTGCCGAATGCCAGTCGTAACTGCCGTAGAAAACCGGATGCAGCTCCTGTGGCGAACGTACATCGTTCGCTGAATGCATTACATGGTCAAGCTTGTTCGGATATTCCTGCCGGATATTGGCAAGCGCAATGCGGGCAAACAATGGAGCGTACTGTGCGAGCTCCGGATGTGTTTGCAGTGCGGTCATCGGATTATTTTCATTTGAATATGCGGCATATCCGCTGCAAGCGACGATGCTTCATGTCCGGCAATTGAAAGGCATGCCGCTCGAAAGCCTGCGTGCTTCAATTTGTCATGCCTTGCGCAGATACGCCTCCGTCAATCGTACCCAATAGCTTGCGCCGATCGGCAGCAATTCATCATTGAAGTCATAACTCGGATTGTGCAAATTGCACGGACCCAGTCCGTGTCCCATATCGCGATGCTCGCCGTCGCCGTTGCCGATGAAAACATAGCATCCGGGTTTATGCTGCAGCATGAATGCAAAGTCTTCCGCTCCCATGGTCGGCTCTACTTGCGCATCGACTTGATCGGCGCCAACGATCGACTGCATGACTTCGATGGCGAACGCGGTTTCTTTCGCATGATTGATCAGTGGCGGATAATTGCGTTTGAAACGGAACTCGACCTGTGCGTCGAATGCGACGGCAGTATGTTCGGCGATTGTGCGCATGCGCTGCTCAATCAGATCAAGCACGTCGACATTGAAAGTGCGCACCGTGCCGATCACTACGGCTTCATCCGGTATCACGTTGGTGGCGCTGCCGGCATGGATCTGCGTGATCGACAGCGCAGCAGTGTCGATCGGATTCTTGTTGCGGGTAATAATGGTTTGCCAGCTTTGTGCAATCTGGATCGCCGCCATGATCGGGTCCACGCCCTTGTGCGGTTGCGCTGCGTGCGCGCCTTTGCCTTTGACGATTACTTCAAATTCATTGGATGATGCCATCATCGGTCCTGCCGTCACGCCAAAGGTACCGACCGCCGCACCCGGCCAGTTGTGCATGCCGAACACAGCCTGCATCGGGCACAATTTAAACAAACCGTCTTCGATCATGCGCCTGGCGCCGCCGCCGCCTTCTTCCGCCGGTTGAAAAATCAGATAGACGGTGCCGTCGAAATTGCGATGACGCGACAGATAGTGTGCGGCCCCAAGCAGCATCGCCATGTGACCGTCATGGCCGCAGGCGTGCATTTTCCCCGCGTTGGCGGACGTATGGGGAAAGGTATTGAATTCCTGCATCGGCAGCGCATCCATGTCGGCGCGCAGGCCGATGGCGCGATTGCTGCTGCCGTTTTTTATGATGCCGACCACGCCGGTGACGCCCATTCCGCGCAGTATCGGAATACCCCATTCATTAAGCTTCTGCGCCACGACTTCAGCCGTTCTCTTCTCTTCAAAACACAATTCGGGATGCGCATGAATATCGCGGCGGATTTGCTGCAATTCGGAATGGAACTCGATAATGGAATCGATCAATTTCATAATGGTCTCGTGCTTCGGTGTTTGATTAGACAGATGGCTTGCTATCTAGCAATATTTGATGCCGGATACATAATATTACGCCTACACCGCCAGCCTATGTTGGTCTTGTTGACTCTGTCGATGGTATTGTCGGCTTGATTGATGCGCAGCCGGGCGGCGATGGATATTGTCATCGCATCAGTTGATTTATTGAGGCTTTAGACGGATGTGAAAATGTTGTCATCGATGTTCCGATGCTTGAATATACGGCATGGACAAATGAATATGAAACCCGCTCATTTTAAAAAATATTTGATTGCTGCTGCAGGATTTTCTTCATCGTGGAAACGGTTTGCAGTACGATGCAACTCCAAGGATTGAAAATTCATGACTACGTCAACTGTCCGAGCGGTCTGTCCGCATGATTGCCCCGATACCTGCGCTTTGCTGGTGACCGTACAAGACGGGATCGCCACTGAGGTGCGCGGCGATCCTGATCATCCGACGACTGCAGGCGTGCTGTGTACCAAAGTGGCGCGTTACACCGAGCGCACTTACCATAAGGATCGCCTGCTTTACCCGATGAAGCGGGTTGGCAAAAAAGGTGAAGGAAAATTCACACGCATCGGTTGGGATGAAGCGCTCGATACTATTGCGGCACGCCTTAAAGCCATTGCCGCGCACGACCCGGAAGCAATCCTGCCATACAGCTATGCGGGCACCATGGGTCTGGTACAGGGCGAATCGATGTCGTCGCGGTTTTTTCACAAGCTGGGCGCATCGTTTCTCGACCGGACGATTTGTTCAGCCGCCGGAGGCGCAGGTTATAAATATACCATCGGCGCGCGTATCGGAACCGATGTCGAACAGTTCCAGAATGCCAGGCTGATCGTGATCTGGGGCGGCAATCCGGTTGCGTCGAACCTGCATTTCTGGATGCGCGCGCAAGAAGCGAAACGCCGGGGCGCGAAGCTGATTGCGATTGACCCCTATCGTTCGCTGACTGCGGAAAAATGCCATCAGCATATCGCGCTGTTGCCCGGCACCGATGCGGCGCTCGCGCTCGGCATGATGCATGTTCTCATTGCCGAAAATCTGCTGGATGATGATTACATTGCACGGCATACGCACGGCTTCGATCGGCTCAAGGAACGTGCAATGGAGTGGCCGCCGCAGCGTGTAGCCGAAATCTGCGGCATTGCCGTCGAAGAGGTCGAGCAGCTTGCACGCGCTTATGGCGAGACTGCCGGACGCGGCGAAGCCGTCGCCATTCGCGTCAATTACGGCTTGCAGCGGGTGCGCGGAGGCGGCATGGCGGTACGCAATATCGCGTGCCTGCCCGCGCTGGTCGGTGCGTGGCGCCATGCGGCTGGAGGCATGCAGCTTTCGGCATCGGATACCTTCCCGAAAAACAGCAATGCGCTGCAGCGCCCGGATTTGCTGCGAGCGGGAACACATGCCGCACGCATGCCGCGCACTGTCAACATGAGCACGATCGGCGACGATCTGCTGCGTGCCGCTTCACCCGAATTCGGCCCGAGGATCGACGCGCTGATTGTGTACAACTCGAATCCCGTTGCAGTCGCGCCCGATTCGACTAAAGTGGCGCAGGGATTCGGACGGGAGGATTTGTTCACCGTCGTGCTCGAACATTTTCAAACCGATACTGCCGATTACGCGGATATCCTGCTGCCGGCCACAACCCAGCTGGAGCATGTCGATGTCCATATGACGTATGGCCATTTGTACATGATGGCAAATAATGCGGCAGTCGCACCGCTCGGCGAAGCCAGACCCAACACTGAAATTTTCCGGTTGCTGGCAACACGCATGGGTTTCGACGATCCCTGCTTCAAAGAGAGCGATGATGCGATCGCCGCACAGGCATTCAGCAGGGAGGATGTGCGTGCGATCCATTTCGACTGGGATGCGCTGAAACAAAAAGGATGGCAAAAACTGAACGTACCGGATGCGCCTTTTGCCAACGGCGGTTTTCCGACGCCATCAGGAAAATGCGAATTTTATTGCGAACGCATGCAAGCCGATGGTCTCGATCCTTTGCCGGCCTATATCGCTCCTTATGAATCGCCGGCAAGCAATCCGGAGTTGGCTGAACGATATCCGCTCGCAATGATTTCCCCTCCGGCAAGGAACTTTCTGAACTCCACCTTCGTCAATGTCGAGAGCCTGCGCAGTACCGAAGGCGAACCGCATCTCGACATGCATCCTGCCGACGCAGACAAGCGCAGGATTAAAAGCGGCGACCAGGTAAGAATCTACAATGCGCGCGGATCCTTTGTCGCCAAGGCGCGCGTCACCGACAAAGCGCGTCCGGGTCTGGTTGTCGGTTTATCCATCTGGTGGAAGAAATTTGCATCCGATGGCAAGAATGCGAATGAAGTCACGAGCCAACGCTTAACTGATATGGGACATGCACCGACGTTTTACGACGTGCTGGTGCAGGTCGAGAAAGAAGAAGTCAACATATGAAAATGAAGTCGCGGATTATTATTTTTTGCGGATTGGCGGCGCTGATGGCAGCGGTTGCCGGTTGCGCACAACTGGGTTACTACGTGCAGGCTGTGCAGGGACAGTATTCGTTGCTGTCCGAAGCCAAGCCGATCGATGATTGGCTGGCCGACCCTGGCGTCGGCAACAAGCTCAAGGACAAGCTTGCCAAAGTGAAGGAAATCCGCAAGTTCGCTGCGCGCGAATTGGGCTTGCCCGACAATGACAGCTATAAAACCTATACGGATTTGAAGCGCCCGTTTGTATTGTGGAATGTGGTCGCTACGCCGGAATTGTCAATGAAGCCGACGCAATGGTGCTTCCCGATTGCAGGATGCGTCAATTATCGCGGTTACTACAGCAAGGGCGAAGCACAGGTCTTTGCGGCCGAATTGCGGCACGAGGGCTACGATGTGCAGGTCGACGGCGTTCCCGCTTATTCGACGCTCGGCTGGTTCAACGATCCGGTGTTGTCGACCTTCATCCAGTATCCCGATGGCGAACTGGCCCGTCTGGTGTTTCATGAACTTGCGCATCAGGTTGTGTATGCAAAGGATGATTCGCAATTCAACGAATCGTTTGCGGTGGCGGTGGAAGAGGTCGGTGTCGAACGCTGGATGATGAAATACGGCGACGAACAGATGCGTCAGAAATATGCAGAATATGAAGGGCGCAAACAGGATTTTCTGGCACTGTTGTTGAAGTATCGGAAACAGCTGGAAACCAATTATGCACGCCAGGCAAGCAATGCCGAAAAGAGAACGCAGAAGGCGGAAATATTTCAGGCGCTGAAAGATGAATATCAACATTTGAAATTGTCATGGGGCGGTTATGCCGGTTATGATCGCTGGTTTGCCGAGCCGCTATCGAATGCGCATCTGTCGGCGGTTGCGACATATCATGATTTCGTGCCGGGATTTCGCGCATTGCTGACCAAGGAAAAGAGCTTCGGTAAATTTTATGAGGCGGTGCGGACCTTGTCGGTACTCGATAAAAATGCACGCCATCGGCAGCTTGCCCAGTTCGCACAGTCGACGCCGCTTGCTGCGCAGAGCGTTCCCATGACAGCCTCGCATTGAATCAGGTTGTTGCATGGCAATATGGCAGTGACACCTGATAATTCTCAAATATCATTCAAAATGCTTGCACGCAAATGCGCTGCCCGATAGCATCATGATTGAGCGACAAGAAGCCGCAGCGCCTGCCTGGCGCACTGCATAAGCGGTTTGTTCAAGAAAAGCGGCACCATGGGTCGTTGCAAATACCGGCGGGGAACACCCTGCCGGTATTTGCGCCTGGCTTGACATCGGCTTCACCATTTTCTTATTCACCGAACCCTTGCCAGGCCGCCAGCGCATACTGGTGTCCCACTATAACAATTAAAGATAAAAGGCGGAGAATGGACAAATTCTGGATCAAGTCGTATCCCAAAGGCGTACCTGCGGAAATCGATTACACACAGTACAGATCATTGGTTCACTTGCTGGAAGAAGCTTTCCGCAACTATGCCGCCCGCAATGCCTATGTGTGCATGGACAAATACATGACCTATGCCGAGGTCGACGGGCTTTCGAAAGATCTGGGCGCATGGCTGCAAAGCAAAGGATTGAAAAAAGGCGCGCGCATTGCGCTGATGATGCCGAATGTGCTGCAGTATCCGGTGGCGATCGCCGCCGTTCTGCGCGCCGGATATACCGTTGTGAACGTCAATCCGCTCTATACGCCGCGTGAACTGGAACATCAGTTGAACGATTCCGGCGCCGAAGCAATCATCATCCTCGAAAATTTTGCCACGACGCTGGAACAGGTGATCGGCAAAACCGGCATCAAGCATGTCGTCGTCACCAGCATGGGCGATCTGCTGGGCGGCCTCAAAGGTATGATAGTCAACTTCGTTGTACGTAACGTGAAAAAAATGGTGCCGGCATTTTCATTGCCGAATGCGATACCGTTCAAGCATGCGTTGTCCGCAGGATCCGGCATGACGTTGAAGCCGGCCGAACTCGGCCATGACGATATTGCGTTTCTGCAGTACACCGGCGGTACCACCGGCGTGTCGAAAGGCGCGGCGCTCTCGCATCGTAATGTCATTGCCAACGTGCTGCAGTCGGAAGCCTGGATGCAGCCGGTGCTTGAAAAAGAGCCCAAAGTCGACCAACTGATCATCGTTTGCGCGCTGCCGCTTTACCATATCTTTGCGCTGACCGCATGCTGCCTGCTGGGCACCCGCACCGGAGGCATGAATATCCTGATTCCGAATCCGCGCGACATTGCCGGTTTCATCAAGGAATTGACCAAATACCAGATCAACATGCTGCCTGCGGTCAATACACTGTATAACGGCCTTTTGAATCATCCCGATCTGGTCAAGGTCGATTTCTCGAAGCTCAAGGTCAGCAACGGCGGCGGCATGGCGGTGCAAAAAGCGGTCGCCGACAAATGGGTCAAACTCACCGGCTGCCCGATTGCCGAAGGATATGGTTTGTCGGAGACATCGCCATGTGCAACCTGCAACCCTGCCGATGCCGCCGAATTTTCAGGCACGATCGGCTTGCCGTTTCCGTCGACCGACATCGCGATCCTGGATGACGCCGGCAAACCTGTTCCGCTTGGACAGGCCGGAGAAATTGCAATTCGCGGACCACAGGTGATGGCCGGCTACTGGAACCGTCCGGACGAAACTGCAAAAGCCATGACTTCCGATGGATTCTTCAAGTCCGGCGATATCGGTATCATGGATGAGCGCGGTTACACCAGGATCGTCGATCGCAAGAAAGACATGATCCTGGTGTCCGGCTTCAACGTGTATCCGAATGAAATCGAAGGCGTGGTCGCTGCACATCCCGGCGTACTCGAATGCGCCTGCATCGGCGTGCCGGACGATAATTCCGGCGAGGCGGTCAAACTGTTCGTGGTGCGCAAGGATCCGACGCTGACCGTCGAGCAATTGATGAATTATTGCAAGGAACAGTTCACCGGCTACAAAAAGCCGAAGTACATCGAGTTTCGTAACGAGTTGCCGAAGACGAACGTCGGCAAAATCCTGCGCCGCGAATTGCGGGATGAGAAAAAGGCGGCATAACGCGTTGCGATTAATGCCTGCATGAATGAAAAATCGCCTGTTGTACAGACGGGTTTTCATTGGTAGAACCGGTTGACTGCCACGGCAGGCGCCTCATTGCGCTGCTGCCGCTTCAGGTACGCACTATTCCCGGTTTCCCGTCTTCCACCATAAAGCTTGCCAGCGTAGACACTCCGGAATCGGCGCGCGCAACGTCGTCGAGACCCTGAAAACGCGCGAGCGTCCTGGCCGGCGTGACTTCCATCATCACGAAGCCGCGGCGGTCGCTGCATCCGTATTTCATATGAGGATTCTGCGCGACATATTGGTCGGTACGCGACTGCGGACGGGAACTTGACGTGATCGAGGTTCCGCAAAATTCGGCGGCGACCACAGGATTGCCGGCCGAAACCTGCTGGTTGAAATCGCGCTTCAGGTCAGCGGCATAAAATGTATGGACATCGCCGGAAATCGCGATCGGGTTGGCCGGACGATATTTGATCAAGTCTTCGAACAAGCGCCTGCGCGCCACGGGATAACCGTCCCAGCCGTCGGTCCAGAACCGGCCGTCCCCCGGTTTTGCTATCGGGATTTGGGTCGCTTGCGCCATCAACGTTTGCTGCGCCAGAATGTTCCACTTTGCCTGCGACGAAGCGAAGCCGTTCGCAAGCCATGCCTCCTGATCCGTGCCGAGCAGAGTGCGTTCCGGCGCCAGACGCTCTGCGCACTGGGCATCGGTCACTGAATTCGAACCGCCGCGTCCGGGTTTCGGACAGGCATGGTGCGATCGGTACTGGCGGGTGTCGAGGACATGGAAGCGCGCCAGCCGCCCCCAATCATGACGGTCGTAAATGCGCATATGCGCAAACCGGTTTGCTCCGGCCGGCAATGCAGGCAGCCGCACCGGCATATGTTCGTAGAACGCCTGGTACGCCGCCGTGCGCCGCGCGAGGAAATTCGGATCGAGCCGTTCGTCCCTGTCGTTGCCGTAATCGTTGGCGACTTCATGATCGTCCCATGTAACGATCCATGGCGCGGCATGGTGCGCCGCCTGCAAATGGGGATCGGTCTTGTACTGGGCATAGCGCGCCCGGTATTCGGCGAGCGTGACGCTTTCGCCGGTTCGGCGTACGGCGGCGGGATGCGCTTCGTCATACGGTCCCCATTCATAAATGTAATCGCCTAGAAAAACGACCAGATCTGGCGCGGCTGCGGCAATATGCCGATGCGCGGCATACTGTCCGAATTCCCAGTGCTGACAGGATGCAAATGCAAAACGCAACGACGAAGGCAGGGCATCCGCCGGCGGAGCAGTGCGGGTGCGCCCGACGGGGCTGACTGCGTCACCCAGCATGAAGCGGTACCAGTACCAGCGATCCGGCTGCAAACCGTTTACGTCGACATGGACGCTGAACGCCAGTTCCGGCAGGGCCGTCGCGTCGCCTTTTGCCGCAAGGCGCCTGAACCCATCGTCTTCGGCGATTTCCCAGCGCACGGTCACTGCGGCGGAAGCGGGTGGTTGTGGATTGGAGGGCTCGGATACAATCCGGGTCCATAAGACGATGCCGGTTGGCTGCGGCGATCCCGACGCTACTCCAAGACGGAACGGATACCATGAAGTGCGCGCGATAGTTGCGGCGGGAAAAGCCGCAGCCAGCGCAGTCAATGCCGCGATCCGGGCCGACTGCACGAGAAAATGCCTGCGATCCGATTGCATATCGGAATTGCTAAAAGTCATGACGTTTATCCATTTGCATCAATCGTTCCCGCAAATTGCAGCGGCCCGAGCGCACGTCCGGGCAACTCGTCCGACGCTTGATGCAGGGTTATTGGTGCCGTGTCAGTCAGCCAGCGATGGCAATTGGCGAGGCTTGCGGTCTTCGCCGGTGGCGACATAGGTAAGCGTCGCTTCCGTTACCTTCACGACTTCCGTTTGAAGGCGGTTCCGCTCGGCATAGACCTCGACATTGACGGTAATTGACGTATTGCCCACCTTTACAATGTTTGCATAAAATGACAGCAGGTCGCCGACGAATACCGGGTGCTTGAACAGGAAGGAATTCACGGCAATGGTCGCTACCCGTCCATTGGCGCGGCGCACTGCGGGTAACGATCCGGCAATATCGACTTGCGACATGATCCAGCCGCCGAATACATCGCCGTGCACATTGGCATCGGCCGGCATCGGCATTACGCGCAACTGCGGCATTCCGTCAGGTAGTGATGTGTGGTGTGGACTTGCCATTTTGAGCTCCCTGTCTTGAAATTTTTTAAACCGCTACAATCGTAAGGTTGAAGCATAAACCATTCTGATTCTATTTGATTGCCCATGCGCCGTTATTCCAATTCCTCTCCCGAGTCCGCAGCCAATCAAGGCACCCGCAACGACTGGGTGACGCTCAAGACGCTGTTCCCGTATTTGTGGGCGTATAAATGGCGCGTATCGCTGGCGCTGACATTTCTGATCGGCGCCAAACTCGCCAACGTCGGTGTGCCGCTGGTTCTGAAGCAGTTGATCGACAGTCTCGCAACCGGACCGAACCATCCGCAGGCGCTGCTGGTGCTGCCGCTCGGTATTTTGGCGGCGTACGGCGTGCTGCGGCTTTGCACAACCTTGTTTACGGAATTACGCGAATTCGTTTTCGCCAAGGTCACGCAACGCGCGGTGCGTACCATTGCGCTGCAGGTATTCCGGCATCTGCATTCGTTATCGCTGCGCTTTCATTTGAATCGCCAGACTGGCGGCATGACGCGCGATATCGAACGCGGCACGCGCGGTATTTCGTCGCTGGTGTCGTACACGCTGTTCAGTATCCTGCCGACGCTGGTCGAGATCACGCTGGTGCTCGGCTACCTCGTGCTGCATTACGACATCTGGTTCTCCGTGATTACACTGGTAGCATTGATCAGCTACATTGCATTCACCGTGGTGGTGACAGAGTGGCGCACGCATTTCCGCCGCACGATGAACGATCTTGATTCGAAGGCGAACACGAAAGCGATCGATTCATTGATCAATTATGAAACGGTCAAGTATTTCGGCAATGAGGATTATGAAGCGCATCGTTATGACAACGGGTTGAAACATTACGAAACGGCGGCGGTGAAATCGCAAACCTCGCTGTCGATATTGAATACCGGTCAGTCAATGATCATTGCGATAGCGGTGACATTGATTTTATGGCGGGCCACGCAAGGCGTGATCGACGGCACCATGACGCTCGGCGATCTGGTGCTGGTGAATTCTTTCATGATCCAGCTGTATATCCCGCTTAATTTTCTCGGTGTGATTTATCGTGAAATCAAGCAAAGCCTGGCCGACATGGAGAGACTCTTTTCCCTGCTCGACCAGCATCGTGAAATCGCCGATGCGCCGCATGCGAAACCGCTGGCCGCCAATGGCGCCGAGGTCAGATTTTCACAGGTCGATTTCAGTTACGAGCCAAAGCGGCAAATTCTGTTCGATGTCGATTTCGCGATTCCCGCCGGCACAACGACTGCCGTGGTGGGACACAGCGGTTCGGGAAAATCGACGCTGTCGCGTTTGCTGTTTCGTTTCTATGACGTCAACGCCGGCAGCATTACGATCGATGGACAGGATCTGCGCGACATCACGCAGGCATCGCTGCGCCGCGCGATCGGCATCGTGCCGCAGGACACGGTGTTGTTCAACGATACGATCGAATACAACATCGCGTATGGCAAGCCGGGTGCGGCCAAGGATGAAATCATTGCAGCAGCCAAAGCGGCATACATCCATGATTTCATCGCAACTCTGCCGGACGGCTATGCAACGATGGTGGGCGAGCGCGGACTGAAACTGTCAGGAGGAGAAAAGCAGCGCGTCGCAATCGCCAGAACGCTGCTGAAGAATCCGGCGATTCTCATATTTGACGAGGCAACGTCGGCGCTGGATTCGAAGGCGGAGCAGGCGATTCAGGCGCAATTGAAAGAGATCGCGCAAGACCGCACCACTCTGGTCATTGCACACAGGTTATCGACGATCGCCGATGCCGCACAGATTCTCGTGCTCGATCATGGCCGCATCGTCGAGCGGGGCACGCATCTGCAATTGCTCGCTGCCGATGGCGCCTATGCACAGATGTGGGAGAGGCAGCAAGCCAGGCCGGATGATCTCTCCGCATCTCCTTTGCCGGACGAATTGGGAACGGATGCCGCAATTGCATAAAGGCCGGTTTACATTACTGCGCGATTGATTCCTTTGCTTCCGACCGGGAACGCTACTACCATAGCAAGATGGAAACCAAATGGTTGGAAGATTTCATTTCTCTCGCCGAAACGCGCAGCTTCAGCCGTTCGGCTGAATTGCGCCATGTTACGCAGCCGGCTTTTTCACGGCGCATCCAGTCGCTCGAAGCATGGCTGGGCGCCGATCTGATCGACCGCACTTCTTATCCCACCCGGCTGACGCCGGCCGGCGAAGTGTTCTACGAGCAGGCGCTGGAAATGCTCGGACAAGTCAACAATGCCAGAGCACTGATGCGCGGCAAGCGTCCGACTGCGCAGACCACGGTCGATTTTGCCGTGCCGCATACGCTGTCGCTGACCTACATGCCGAAATGGATAACGGCGCTGGAAGCCGGCTTCGGTGCGTTCAACACAAGATTAATGGCACTCAACGTCCATGATGCCGTGATGACCATGGTCGAAGGAGGTTGCGATTTTCTGCTGTGTTATCACCATCCGCGTCAGCCGGTGCAGCTCGATGCCAGCCGTTACGACATGATCGTGCTGGGGAGCGAAGCGTTGCGCGCTTATGCGCGTTGCGACAAGGCCGGCATACCGGATCTGCTGTTGCCCGGCAGCGCCAGGTCGCCTTTGCCGTTTTTATCCTATACCAGTAATGCTTATCTCGGCCGCATGGTCGAATTGATTCTGTCCGATGCGAAGAAACCGCCCCATCTTGAGAAACGCTATGAAACCGACATGGCGGAAGGCCTGAAGATGATGGCCCTGGAAGGGCGCGGCATTGCCTTCCTGCCGGAGTCGGCGGTCACACGCGAATTAAGGCAAAAGCAGTTGGCGCGCGCCGACGGCGGCCAACCGGAATGGGAAGTGAATATGGAAATCCGTCTTTATCGCGAACGCCAGTCGGCGCAGCGGCCGGGCAAGCCGGTGGTAGCGCGCTTATGGGACTACCTGACGCACCAGGAGGGAGCCAAGGCTGCGGCACAAGTGCGCAAGCGAAAATCTTCCGCCGTGAAAAAGTAGATAGGATGGTTGCATCAGCCGGTGGATCGGGTTTCGTCCGCTCATATAATGAAACTATGCATTCCATGCATGATTACATGCCAACAAAGCATTGGATTTGCCCCGTTGCGCTATTCTACGATTTGGTAACGTTGCGCTTCATTGAGAAAGCGCGCCATTCAAAATTTCCAGGAGCAGAAACATGTCCAGCCAACACGAAATCCCTTCCTATCTGACCCCGCATGGAACCAGCCCATGGAATGTTTATCTAGAGCAAATCGATCGTGTCACACCGCATCTGGGATCATTGGCGCGCTGGGTGGAGACGCTGAAGCGTCCAAAGCGTATTCTGATCGTCGATGTGCCGATTGAACGCGACGACGGCAAGATTGCACACTTCGAAGGATACCGGGTCCAGCACAATACTTCACGTGGGCCGGGCAAGGGCGGCGTGCGCTTCCATCAGGATGTCACATTGTCCGAAGTGATGGCGCTGTCGGCCTGGATGACGGTCAAGAATGCCGCAGTCAATGTGCCGTACGGCGGTGCAAAAGGCGGCATTCGCGTTGATCCGAAGACCTTATCCCAAGGCGAGCTGCAGCGCATGACGCGCCGCTACACCAGCGAAATCAACATCATTATCGGCCCCAACAAGGACATTCCGGCGCCGGACGTCAATACCAATGAACAAATCATGGCCTGGATGATGGACACCTATTCGATGAATCAGGGCAGCACCGCTTCCGGCGTGGTGACCGGCAAGCCGATATCGCTCGGCGGCAGCCTGGGACGTCATGAGGCGACCGGACGGGGGGTGTTCGTCGTAGGTTGCGAGGCAGCCGCCAAACGCGGTATGGACATCAAGGGTGCGCGCATCGTGGTGCAGGGTTTCGGCAATGTCGGCGGCGTGGCGGCTCGCCTGTTTGCCGAAGCGGGTGCAAGGGTCGTGGCAGTGCAAGATCATGTGACGACAGTCGTGCGCGAAGGCGGACTCGACATTGTCGCGTTGCAGAGTCATGTGGCGGCAAACGGCAGTGTCGCTGGTTTCAGCGGTGCGGAAGAAGTGCGGGATCGCGCCCAATTCTGGGGAATCGATTGCGACATTCTGGTGCCTGCCGCACTGGAGCAGCAAATCACCGAAGCAAATGCCCACGATATCCGCGCCAAGATCATCCTGGAGGGCGCGAATGGTCCGACCACCCCTGCGGCAGATGATATCTTGCATGAGAAAGGCATACTGGTCGTGCCTGATGTGATCGCCAATGCAGGTGGCGTGACGGTCAGTTATTTCGAATGGGTGCAGGATTTTTCCAGCTTCTTCTGGACTGAGGATGAGATCAACCTGCGGCTCACGCGTATCATGCGCGAGGCGTTCGGTGCAGTATGGCAACTTTCTGAAGACAAAAAAGTATCGCTTCGCACGGCAGCATTTATTGTCGGCTGCACACGTGTTTTGCAGGCGCGTGAAATGCGCGGCTTATATCCTTAATGTTTCTATGACATGTATTCTGAAAAAGATAGAATGTAGTGCGCGCGAGGACAATTTTGGTGATTCTGGTCAGTATGGATTTCCGGCATGGCAATTGCATTAGTCATTAGTCAACCAGCGGTGGTAGCACAGGGTTTGACCAGTAAGTTACAAGTAAGTTATTGAAGGTAGAAACAGAAAGCCCATTTCCCGACCAAGGGTTTGATACACTAAGTTGGACAATTTCCCCAGGAGACATTATGAACTTATCGAAGTTAATCGCCGTTTTAATCAGCACCAGTGTCATCGCAGGTGCGGCGCAAGCGCAGGAGTTGACCGGCACGCTAAAGAAAATCAAGGATACCGGCACTATTACGTTCGGCGTACGTGATTCCTCGATTCCGTTTTCCTATCTCGACGACAAGCAGTCGTACCAGGGTTATTCGATTGATCTTTGCATGAAAGCGGCAACCGCAATTCAAAAACAACTCGGATTGACTTCGCTGAACGTCAAGATGGTCCCGGTTACTTCCGCCACCCGTATTCCGTTAATCTCGAACGGTACTACCGATCTGTCCTGCGACTCCGCGACCAATAATCTGGAGCGCCAAAAAGTTGTAGCTTTTGCGCCCACCATGTTCATTACCGCCAACCGCCTGCTCGCTAAAAAGTCGTCGAACATAAAGTCGCTCCAGGACATGAAAGGCAAGACCATCGTATCGACTTCCGGTACTTCGAATCTGAAGCAAATCACGGCGCTGAACGGTGAGCGTAATCTGGGCATGAACATCCTGACCGCCAAAGACCACGCCGAAGCATTCCTGATGGTTGAAACCGGTCGCGCAGTCGCATTTGCAATGGATGATATTCTGCTCGCATCATTGGCAGCCAGCTCGAAGTCGCCGAATGACTATTCGATCACCCAGGAAGCGTTGTCGGTTGAGCCCTATGGTCTGATCGAACGTCGCGATGATCCGGCTTTCAAGAAAGCGGTCGATACTGCGCTGATAAATGTGTATAAATCAGGAGAGATCAACAAGATCTACGCAAAATGGTTTCTGTCGCCGATTCCGCCAAAAAGCATTAATCTGAATGTGCCGATGAGCCCTGAATTGAAGGCGGCATTGGCCAATCCGACCGATTCCGGCGAGCCGGCGGCATATGCGATTGTGCCTGATGCCCAGAAGCAATCGTTGTCCAAGAAAAAATAAGCTGAGCATCATATAGATCAAAATGGGGGGCGCAAGCCTCCCGTTTTGTTTTTGGCATTGCTTTGCTGCGGCGCATGATTTTCATCGCCGGTGCCGGAATGACCATCAGCAGCAACCGTGATTTGAGTAAAAGAGGAGGCCTAACATGCATTACAACTGGAACTGGAACATCTTCTGGCAAGAGTCTCCCAATGGTGTCAGCACCTACATGGACACCTTGCTGGCCGGCCTCAAATGGACGGTCGCGACATCCATCACCGCCTGGATCATGGCCCTCGTGATCGGCACCATCATCGGCACCATTCGCACCATGCCGAACAAATGGGTCGCAAGCCTGGCTAACGCATACGTCGAATTATTCCGGAATATCCCGCTCATCGTGCAGATGTTCCTGTGGTATTTCGTGATGCCGGAACTGGTGCCGGTCAGTGTCGGCAATTGGCTCAAAAATTTGCCGAATGCGTCGTTCATTACCGCTTTTCTGGCGCTTGGATTTTTTACGTCGTCGCGGATTGCGGTACAGGTTTCCGCCGGCATCAATGCATTGCCACGCGGGCAGCAACTGGCCGGAACCGCGCTGGGGCTGACATTGCCGCAAACCTACCGTTTCGTGTTGCTGCCTATGGCGTTCCGGATCATCATTCCGGCCTTGACCAATGAATTTGCCGCCATCATCAAGAACAGTTCGGTGGCCTTGACGATCGGCCTGGTGGAACTGACGGCTGCAGCCTACTCGATGCGCGAATTCACGTTCCAGACATTCGAGTCGCTGACTGCGGCAACCATTATCTACATCATCATCTCAGCGATTGCGTTGGTGCTCGCTCGCTTGCTTGAAGGAAAAATGTCGGTTCCGGGATTTATTGCCGCCGCCAGTACTAATACAGGAGGGCATTGATCATGTTTTCGAATCTGGATTTCGACGTAATTCAACGCTCCTGGTTTTACCTGTTTGCGACAGGTATGAAATTTACGTTGACGTTGACTTTCTTTGCGATGCTGGGCGGCGTTATCTTCGGTACGTTGCTGGCGATGATGCGCTTGTCCCATACTAAAGCGACTTCGCTGATTGCGACCAGTTATGTCAATTTGATACGTTCGATCCCGCTGGTATTGGTGATTTTCTGGTTCTATTTTCTGGTGCCTTATATCGGCGCCTGGGTCGTCGGAGCGTCACAACCGATCCAGGTCGGCGCATTTTCGTCGGCGCTGATCACTTTCATATTATTCGAAGCCGCCTACTATTGCGAAATCATGCGTTCCGGAATTCAGTCGGTCCCGCGCGGCCAGATTTTTGCCGGCTATGCACTTGGCATGAACTATTGGCAAATGATGGGCAATGTGGTGTTGCCGCAAGCATTTCGCAACATGATCCCGATTTTGCTGACGCAAACCATTGTGCTGTTTCAGGATGTATCGCTGGTGTATGTGCTGGGGTCGGTACCTGACTTCGTCACTGTGGCATCGAAGATCGCACAGCGTGATGGCCGTCTGGTGGAAATGTATCTGTTTGTGGCCGTAGTGTATTTCGTGATGAGCTTCGTACTGTCGTCGCTGGTTAAAAAACTACAGGAAAAGGTTTCGATTATTCGATAGGGTGCGCGAATAGCCGGTGTTCCCGAACGGTATGGAGGCAATTCGCCCATTGCAGAACTGAATTCAGAAAGAGGGGAAACAACATGATTGAAATCAAAAACGTCAGCAAGTGGTACGGCAATTTTCAGGTCTTGACCGATTGTTCCACGCAGGTAGCGAAGGGCGATGTGGTAGTCATTTGCGGTCCGTCCGGCTCCGGCAAATCGACGTTGATCAAAACCGTCAATGGCCTGGAGCCTTTTCAGAAAGGCGACATCATCGTGGACGGGATTTCAGTCGGAGACCCGAAAACCAACCTGTCCAAGTTGCGGGCGCGCATTGGAATGGTATTCCAGAATTTTGAACTGTTTCCTCATTTGTCAATTCGCGAAAATCTGACGATCGGCCAAGTGAAAGTGCTGGGCCGCAGCGTGGAAGAAGCGACTACAAGAGGTCTGAAATATCTTGATCGGGTAGGCTTGATTGCGCAAAAAGACAAGTTTCCCGGCCAGTTGTCCGGCGGTCAGCAGCAGCGTGTTGCAATAGCCCGGGCATTGTCAATGGACCCGGTCGCGATGTTGTTCGACGAACCGACATCGGCGCTTGATCCGGAAATGATCAATGAAGTGCTCGATGTCATGGTCGGCCTGGCGAACGACGGCATGACCATGATGGTGGTTACGCATGAAATGGGATTCGCCAAGAAAGTGGCGAATCGTGTCGTCTTCATGGATCAGGGCCTGATTGTCGAAGATCGCAAGAAAGACGAGTTCTTCGATTCGCCGCGTTCTGAACGCGCACGCGATTTTCTCGCGAAAATTATTCATTGATACGTCAATTTTTCGCGATTGACGCAAAGCCGCTTCAGCGACAAACTGAAGCGGCTTTTTATTCCACGATCTAATAAAACGGGTGTAGCCGCTTTGCCTTGTCAAGGCTCCGATAAAACCATTTCAAACAAAATGAATCACCGACAACTTCTGCTTGATAGCTTCCATGCGGCGATTGCCGCAGTCGATCCATTGAAAATCGTTGCACAACATCTGCCTCCGGCGAAAGGCAAGGCTCTCGTCGTCGGGGCCGGCAAGGCTGCGGCCAGCATGGCGCGCGCCGTTGAACTGGCATGGCCGAAGGATATTCCGCTGGAAGGCATCGTCGTCACGCGTTATGCGCACGGCATGCCGACCGAACGCATCCGGGTGGTGGAAGCCGGTCATCCTGTGCCTGATGCGGCGGGGGAGACCGCAGCGGCAGAAATATTGGCGCGCGCGATGCAACTTACATCCGATGATCGACTGATCGCGTTAGTCTCCGGTGGCGGATCAAGCTTGCTATCGTTGCCGGTGGCCGGCGTGCCGATGGAAGATTTAAAAACAGTCACAAAAGCGTTGTTGAAATCCGGTGCGCCGATTACCGACATGAATATCGTGCGCAAGCATTTATCGCAGATTCAGGGAGGACGCCTTGCCGCGGCGTGCAAAGCGCCGGTGACTACGCTGATCATCAGCGATGTCACCGGCGATGATCCGAGTGCAATCGCATCCGGCCCGACCTGTCCGGATGCGAGTACGTATTCTGATGCGCTCGACATCTTGCAGCGTTTCGGCGTGACCGCGCCTGCCTCAGTGGCAAGGCATCTGCAGGCGGGAGCAAGCGGCGCAATCGATGAGACGCCGAAGCCGGGCAGTGCGGTATTCGCGCGGGTCGACAATAAAGTTATCGCCACCGCACACCAAAGTTTGGAGGCCGCGGCCGAATTTTTCCGTGTTCACCGCATTACCCCGGTTGTCCTTGGCGACACTGTGACCGGTGAAGCATCCGAGGTGGCCAAGGTGTATGCAGCCATGGTGCGCGAGATTCGCGCGCATCGCCAGCCTTTCAAGGCCCCGGTCGCACTGATTTCCGGCGGCGAATGCACGGTAACCGTGCGCGGCAATGGGCGAGGCGGACGTTGCGCGGAATTTCTCGCGTCGCTCGCGGTTGAGTTGGGCGGCATGCCGGATGTCTATGCGCTGGCAGCCGATACCGACGGCATCGACGGCACCGAAGACAATGCCGGCGCGCTGTTGATGCCGGACACAAGATTACGCGCCGCTGCGCTCGGTTTGAACGCAGCGAAAATGCTCGCCGACAATGACGGCTATAGCTATTTTGCGGCACTCGGCGACTTGGTCGTTACCGGACCGACCCGCACCAACGTGAATGATTACCGAGTCATCATGGTCCTGTAAAATTGCAGGCAACCTCTTCCATTAGATTGCGATGCAAAACAACTCGACTTCACCCCATCCCCAGCGTATTACGCTTACCCGTCCCGACGACTGGCATTTGCATTTGCGCGATGGCGCCGTATTGGCCAGCGTTCTGCCGCATACTGCACGGCAGTTCGGCCGCGCGATTGTAATGCCGAATCTCAGGCCGCCGGTCACGACGACAGCACAGGCGGCTGCCTACCGCGACCGCATCCTGGCCGTGCTGCCGCACGGCATGCATTTTCAGCCGCTGATGACGTTGTATCTGACTGACAATATGCAACCTGACGAGATCCGTCGCGCCAAAGACAGCGGCCTGGTGCATGCGGTAAAACTTTATCCTGCCGGTGCGACCACCAATTCCGATGCCGGCGTAACCGATTTAACCAAGTGTTACAAGACGCTGGAAGCGATGCAGTCGGTGGGGATGCCGTTGCTGGTGCACGGCGAAGTGACCGATGCATCTGTCGATATTTTCGACCGTGAAGCGGTATTCATCGAACGGGTGATGCAGCCGTTGCGGCGCGACATGCCGGAGCTGAAGGTTGTGTTCGAACACATCACGACCAAGGATGCAGCGCAGTATGTAAGCGAAGAAAAAGGGGCGATTGCGGCAACCATCACCGCGCATCATTTGCTTTACAACCGCAATGAAATTTTCAAAGGCGGCATTCGTCCGCATTATTACTGCCTGCCGGTATTGAAGCGCGAAGAACATCGCCAGGCGCTGGTTCGTTCCGCCATTTCCGGAAGTGCCAAATTTTTCCTGGGTACCGACTCCGCGCCGCATTCAAAGGGTTTGAAGGAGCATGCGTGCGGTTGCGCCGGATGTTATACCGCGCTGCATGCGATGGAGTTGTATGCAGAAGCTTTCGATCAGGCGAACGCGCTCGACAAGCTCGAAGCCTTCGCCAGCTTCAACGGCCCGGCTTTTTACGGCTTGCCGCGTAATACGGACACAGTCACGCTAAAACGCGAAGCCTGGATGTTGCCCGCCGAACTGCCACTGGGCGATGCGACGATCGTGCCGTTGAATGGCGGCGAAAGCATTGGCTGGAAATTAATTTGACATGGAATGCTGTAACGTTCGCAAGTGCAGAAGCAAGCATGTCATTTCTCGGCAGTATTGAATGGCAACGCCCATGGCTGGCGCCGCTGCTTCCGGCAGCGACACCTGTTTTGCGGGCGGCAAACTGGCGTGCAGCCCTCAATGCGGCCGCAACGGCAGGAAGTTTAAAGAACCATCGCGGCTTGCCGATCCGCTTTGTGCCGCAAACGGAACTGCCGCCCGATACTGCTTATGAGGCCTTCATCAATGCCACTGGTAACGTGCCGACACGCGATAACCTGCATGATTTTTTCAATGCGTTAATGTGGCTCACATTTCCGGCAGTGAAGGCACAACTCAACACACTGCAGGCGGCAGAAATCATCAAATCCGTCACTCCGCCGGTAAAAATTGGAGCCACTGGTTCCAGCCGCGGAAAACTGCGGGATGCCGCAACGATTTTCGATGAAAACGCCGCGCTGTTGATTACGACCGATGCGGAACTGGTCGACGCCTTGTGCAGCCATCGATGGCATGATGTATTCGTGTCGCGGCGTGCCGTGTTCGAAAGTCACTGCGAAGTATGGTTGTTCGGCCATGCACTGATGGAAAAGCTGGTATCGCCGTACAAATCGATTACCGCGCATGCATGGGTCGTCATGGCGGAGCAGTCTTTTTTTGCAATGCCGCTACAGCAAAAGCGCCTCTGGATTGACGCGGCAGTTACCCGGCAGTTGCTGCATGGTCTGACTACTTCCGACTTTACGCCGTTGCCGGTATTGGGTGTGCCGGGCTGGTGGAATAATCAGGATGAGATTTTCTACGATGATCCGGCCGTATTCCGGCCGAAACGGATGGCTACCCGATGATGATGCGCCGATCCAACCGATTGAAAAGTCCTTAAAACGAGATAAAAATTGCTGGCTATATCAAGCGTAGCGGCTAGACTGAAATGGAGCGCCGTTCAATTGAGTGATGGCGATCGAAATCAAGCAACGCATTATTACCGGTAATGTCGCTTGAAAAAACGCTCGAAGTTTTCGCTTCGAGCGTTTTTTATTTTTGAATCTTCTCATTTTGTACGAACGTAATGTAATACTCGCAACTCGCAAACGGTATTTGTCAGCATGGTAATTGCGTAATGCTTCGCGAGGTGCTCCGGGCGAACGATTCCATATGATGCTACATGGAGAATATGCATCGGAGACCGCATGCAGTGCGGTCAGTGAGGCATTCGCATGTGCTTCCGTCACAGTTGCAGGTCTGACAATTATGCATGCTGGTGAAGTTGATTCCTCGTCTAGCGGCTTCAGCCAAAGTTGTCTGCATCGTTTGGCAGACAGCGCATACAGGCCGGCGATAAAAAAACAGGCCCGCTAAAATGCGAGCCTGTTTTTCATCCAATGACAGCGGATCAACTACCAGCCGGCTCGCCATGCACCGAAAACGATGTCTGAGCACTGCATTCGGCGCGAGCGTTGGTGGATGGATTAGAACAAGTGATGGATGCCGACCGAAATACCGGTTTGGCGATCCTGGTTGACTGCCGGTTGTGCGTACGCGACGCCGACTGCCTGCACACCGCCCAACGTGCCAAAACCACCATCGAATCTGGTGTTATCGACGTCGACGTAGAAGTTTGTGCGTTTGGATAAAGCATATGTTCCGCCTACGATAAAGAGCCTTCTCTTGGTATCGGTGACGCCTGGAGCCGTGGTTTTAGTCTGATAGTAGCCCGCAGTCAAAGCCATCGCCGGCGTGAAGTTGTAACTTCCGCCGAGCCAGGCATTTCTGATCTTGCCTTGGCCTGTTACGCCACCGAAATCTTGCTTTTCATCGATATAGCCAATTGCGACATTGAAAGGGCCTCCAGTGTAAGCGCCACCGATGGTCCATTGCTTGTTGTCCTGAAAATTAGTTGCAGTGACTACTGCGGGTTTGCGTTGCGTATATGCCAAGCCGACACTGAATGGACCACCTGTATAGCTGGCGCCAACCGCTTGTGCTGCAGCATTGGACGTGCTTCCGGCTTGCTCGCCCAGAGCATATTCGGCACGCGCGGTTATCGGACCAAAAGTGCCGGTATACTGGATATCGTTATTGAACCGTGAACCGCCAATCGCACCTGTTACGCCGAGATTAACCTGGTTGCCGGCTGCTGCAGTAGAGACGGGAATAATGGTAGGGTATTTATAGTTGAACGGATCATATGCGGCGATGACTTTAAAAGCCACGCTGTATTGCAGGCCGAGATCAACCGAACCCCATGGTCCGCCGACGCCGACAGAAGCGCCGCGGTCGAACAAGGTGTTTGTAAGGCTCAGCGCGCCGGTTTTAGAGCTATAACCACCTTCCAGGGTGAAGTGTGCATTCAATCCTCCACCCAGATCTTCAACGCCTTTGAAACCAAGGCGGTTCGAGCTGTAGGTGCCCGACCCGGCCAGCAATTGGCTATCGCCGGCAGCATTGACGTTGGTTTTATTGCGAATGCCGCCATCGATCGAACCGTAAATCGTTACACTGCTTTGGGCTTGTGCAGCACTTGCGAAAGCGCCTAGAACGGCGAGGGCCAGTAGCGATTTTTTCATTGAATAGTCTCCAGAAGTTGTCGTGCTAAAATTTATTCCCCGCATTCAGCAAGGCTACT